>CACYYN010000006.1 GCA_902778665.1 Oscillospiraceae bacterium
GTGAGCATCAGGGGGAGGGCTGCCGAAGTCATTTTACGGGTTTTCATGTCGGTTCTCCTTTCTTTTTTGGGGAGACTGTTTCAATTTCATGCAAAGAAGGGTCACTGCCACGCCGAGGGTGAAGGCGATCACGGATGCAAGGACATAGCCGCCTGCCTGCTGGCTCAGCAGGAAGGCGCCATACACCGATCCGGCAGGGGTGATCTCCGGCTTCCCCTGCATCCCTGCGATCACCAAAACCAGAACGGCAAACAGCGCCCCCGCCGCTGCGGAAAACTTTTGGCAGGCCCGGCGATTTCTCCGATGGTTCATGATCTGCTCACTGCGCCGCATGATCTCCGCGAGGGCTTCTTCCGACGTATACTTCAATGTTTCATCACCTCCGTCATAATCCGCTTTCACCATAAGGCACTGTTCAGCGTTATTTACACCGCTGAGAGATGCAGCAGAGCGGGCAGCTGGCTCACCTCAAGAAACTGCGCCTCGAAGAGAGCGGAAAAGTCCGTCCCGGCGGGGATGGTGAGGGTGCAGTCCTGCCCCCAGTGGGTGTAGAGAATGACGATGGTCACATCGCCGCGGCGGGCTGCGGCCTCAAACACCTCGCGCTTGAGGGTGGTCCAGCCGGTTTCTCTCAGGTCGATGGTGACGGTGCCGTTTTCAGAGGCGGCAGAGAGCTCCGCGATGCGCGCGTCATTGAACCTGTCATAGGCGTTGGGCCCTGCGTTATACACGGCGCCGGGGGTGGAGGGCTCCATGGTGATATTCAGCAGGGAGAGAATGCCCGCAAAATATGCCGAATCATCATAGGCTGTCGAATCTGAATACCCGCCGTAGAAATACGGGTCCGGGTCATCTCCGTAGTTGAAAGGCGGGTAGCTGCCGGTGTTCTGTGCGACCGTGGTGTCGAGGGTGAACTCTTTTGCGTTGACAAGGGAGGCGTCCACGGTGACCGTCCAGGTGCCGTCGGCATTTCGCACGGGGCTGATGCCCTCGGCGGCGGCGATATTCGTGATGGTGTAGCCGACAGCCGGGGAAATGGTGACGGTGGCGCTCTGCCCGGAGATGTCGCCCTCCTGTTTCCACGCCTCTCCGTTGTGGGCGGTGAGGCCGTCGGTTGCGTCCGTCACCGAGGTGTTGGCGCTGCGGTTGATGGTGACCTGAAACAGCTCAATGCCCAGGTTTTCCGTAATTGACCCGCCGTAGTTGAAGACGATGCCGCCCTCCTTGTTGAGCTTGACAATGCCGTTTGTGTAATTGTCCACGGTGCCGCTGTTTTCATTTACGGTTCCCGTATTCCGCGTGACAGTGCCTCGTCTCGTATTCGTCAGAACGGTCCTGCGGTTATTCTGCACGGTGCCGTCGTTTACCTGCACGGTGCCGTTGTTTACCTGCACAGTGCCGGTGACATAGTTCCGCTGCACGGTGATGTAGTTTAACTGCACGGTGCCCCAGTTCTCCTGCAAGGTGTCGTAGTTATCCTGCACGGTGCCCCAGTTCTCCTGCAAGGTGCCGTAGTTATCCTGCACGGTGCCTTTGTTAAACTGCACGATGCCGCGGTTCTCCTGCACGGTGCCGTAGTTCTTCTGCACGATGCCTCTATTTTCCAACACGAGTTCGGAGGAATCCAAAAGCTCCACTGTATCGGTTTCCTTGATGTGGTTCCTCTGCAATCCCACAATGGGGGTGCCGCCCTGGACGATGATGGTGTTGGGGTCGCCGAGACCGCCGTTGAGGTTGCCTCCCTCACTGACGATAATCGTGTTCGGGTCGCCGAGACCGCCGTTGAGGTTGCCGCCTTCACTGACGATAATCGTGTTGGGGTCGCCGAGGCCGCCGTTGAGGTTGCCGCCTTCACTGACGATAATCGTGTTGGGGTCACCGAGACCGCCGTTGAGGTTCCCACCCTCGCTGACAACAGGCGTGTTCTGCAGGGCGTTCAGCTCCTGCTGCGCCGCCGCCAGGCTGCTCTCAGCCTGCCACTGCGCACTGCTCTGCGCGGCCTCCGCCTGCAGGACGGCCAGGTTCACACTCAGCTCCACCTGCTGCTGAAAGCTCTGCGTAGCGAGGGAAGCGTCAAAGGAAGGCGCGAAGGCCCCTAAATCCATTGCCCGGGCAGGAGCCGCGAGGCCGAAGGCCATGACTGCCGAGAGCACCAGGGCGAGAGCTGCCGAAGTCATTTTACGGGTTTTCATGTCGGTTCTCCTTTCTTTTTTGGGGGGACTGTTTCAATTTCATGCAAAGAAGCGTCACTGCCACGCCGAGGGTGAAGGCGATCACCGCTGCGAGGACATAGCCGCCTGCTTATTTTACCTTTCACTACTTAGTTGCAGTTTTTCCCGAATTTACTCACCCTTTTTTCAAAAAAATTTGAAATCAGCAATTTGCACAATTTCACACCTGCTTTTTTGTGCGGTGATTGGTATGGTGAGAGTTTATTCCAGTAAATCCGGAAGCTTTCGGGACAGACAGTATAAACCCGCGGCGGCGAGCAGCGGCAGCATATAAGCGATGATCCGCGACGCGCCGGGCACAGAGACCAGCAGATTATACAGGGCATGGAAGATCATGGCGAGGGAGAGACCGCCGACCACGGCGGGAAAGGAAAATACCTTGAGTCGCTTTGCGGCAATGAACCAGACAGACAGGGCCAGAATGCTGACGATGTGCATCACACCCACCGCCAGGCCGCGGATCAGTACGTAGGTCAGGCTCCCCGCGCCGGACGTCAGGATATGGCAGCAGTTTTCAAAGGTGGCAAAGCCCGCGCCGATGGCCACGGCCAGCATGGTCAACGTCCGGTCCTCCGGGGTGAAGAGCACCATGAAGAACAGCAGCGGCATCAGCTTCATCAGTTCCTCCACCACAGGTGAGAGGAAGATTGAGGTGTCGTTCTCCCCCATGCCGGTGACAAAATTCAGAAAACCGCCGATGTAGGCCGAAATCAGGCAGACAAGCATCCCCAGCAGGAAGGCCGCCACATAGTGCCGCACCTCACCCCGGATGAAGAGCAGGGAGATAACAAGAGGCACGGCGATGCACAGGAGGATATTTTCCGCGAAGATCATTCCGCAGCCACCTCCTTCCGGAGCGCCAGGAACATCATCGGGAAGCAGAGGGTAGCCAGCAGCAGGGCGGTAATGTAATGCCATCCGGAGCTCATGTACTGCGTGATTGTTGCCCAGGCATAGGCAGCAAAGGCTTCAGGAACAACCGACGAGGATTGTCCGCCATTCCGGAGCGACCGAAACGCCCGAATCATCAAAAGCGCGGCAACGGCAAACAGCAGGCAATAGCAGAACAGATCAAGAGGCCGTTTCATTGGTTCCGGGACGAGGAAGATTGCCGTTTGCGCCGCAATCAGCACGGGGCAGGAGACGCCGAGGAGCCGCCATTCCCAGGCAGGGAATGCTTCCGTATATTTGATCTGCGCAGCCAGCATACAGAGAAAATACCCAAAGGCCGCACCCGTGAGAATGTCCTCTATCCACTCGCCGGTCCAGGCGATCCACAGGGCGACGTTGGCAGCGGTAAACAGAGCGGCGCAGAACACTTCCCGTTTTGCGGTTGGAACAGCAGTATGCGGATGGAGCGCAGCACCCAGAAGCAGAAACATCGCCCACTCGCCGATTTCATTGGCGGCAAAGGGCATCCTTGTTCCGGGCCTCAGGATATCATAGGCCAGCCAGTACAGGTTGCTGAGAAGCACGCTGGCCACGGCAAAGGCAAAAAACACCGTGCGAGCTTCGCGCTTTCCCGACTCAAGGAGCCGAAGTGTCCCGACAAAGACAAGGAACAGCGAGGCAGTGAAAAACAGATTGAAAACGACTTCCATATTCATTTTCGTTCCCGCTCCTTCTGCTTCAGCGCCTTCCAGTGGGTGCAAAGCAGCGTCACGCAGACGCCGAGGGCAAAGGCAAGCACCCCCACCACGACGTAACCCATGTACGGCGCGGCAAGCAGCAGGCTGCCGTATTGCTGCAGGCCGGGCGCTGCCTGTATGACGGAAAGCCGGGGAAGATAAAAGCAGACGGCAATCAGCAGAGCAACGCTCATGCAGGAGGCGATGGCGCTCGCCTGGACGCGCTTGCGCAGGATCCGCTTTGCTTTGACGATTTCGGCCCGACGCATGACCTCACGAAGCTGCTCATCTGTACTGCGCATGCTCAAATCCCATCCTTTCCAGTTCCTTCTTCAGTGCCGCCCGGGCCCGGTCAGCAAGATTGTAAATCTGTTTCCGGTTCTTCTCCATAACTCGCCCCGCTTCCTCACAGGACATATCCTCAAAATACAGGAGGATCAGGATCTGACGGTACTCCGCCCTGAGCTGACTGAGTGCCTCGTAAAGCCGGAGATTCTCCTCTTCCCGGAGAATATTCATCTCAGGGGGATCTGCAGTTTCTTCCGCCTGCTCAATGGGCTCCTCAGCGGTGTGGCGCCGCTTTCTCAGATGCATCAGGGCAAGATTCTTTCCGATGGAAAAGAGCCAGGTCTTGAAGGTGCTTTTCCCTGCATAATCTGCGCCTGCGGCAGCCTCCGCATAGGCGTCCATCATCAGCTCCTCCGCATCCTCCATGTTGCGGACAGAGCTGTAGAGAAACAGGGTGAGGCTCTCCCTGTGGCGTTCCAGCAGGATGCGGAAGTCACCCTCACTGCGATGCGCAAGGTAACGGCTGTATAACTGTTCATCACTTTCCATCGTGGCCGCCACCTCGCTTTGCCGAAAGACTATAACAATATTCTATCATACATTATATGCGAAGTTCCGCAGAATTTCAACACAATCAATCAACCGTCAGAAAAAGGATGACGTCGGGAAACACGACGTCATCCGAATGCAGTGTAAAATTTTTTGACGGAAATTCTTAACCGAACGTAAACGTCCAGTCTTCTCCCTTGCCGATATCCAGCGCCTCTTCGCCGGAATCATACTGCGTGTTCTTTCCGAACAGTTCCTCACCGTTCTTCCAGGTGGAACCGTAGGCAATATTCAGCGTCAGAACCCCGGTCGGAATGTCGACCGTTGCATCCTTGCTTTTCCTCACATAGAACTGCAGCACATCCGTACCGGATTTGTTTGTCATCGTCACGAGACAGTCGTAGTTCGTGCCGTTTTCAAAGGTCAGTGTGCTGGGGCGGGTCTTGTACTTGCTGAACAGCACTTCCCCGTTGGCGGGGCGGGTGGTTTTTGTTGCTGCCGCTTCTTCCGTTGTCGGAATGGCTGCTTCCTCAGCTTCCGTCTCAAAAGCAGGCGGGTTGCAAACAGAGCACGGCGTGAGATGGAATTCATTGACGGCCGCATCCAGTGTTGTCTTTATTTTGCTCTTCCCAAGGAAACGGCAGTCGCTGGTATGATAGTGCTCACCGGTTTTTGTCCGATAAACGGTTGTCCTTCCGGACGCGGCAAATGCCGGTACTGAAAGAGCAAAGATGAAGACCAAAGCGAGGAAAAGACATAATGACTTTCTGCAGAAACCTGACATGATGGAGACCTCCTTGTGAATAAGTAATTTGATGACATCACTTTGAATGTCTTTTATTCAGTATAGCACAAAAAAGATTGTCAAGTCAAAGATTATTATTCCGGTCTGCCCATAATGGAGAGCGGCAGCTCCATCCGGTTGCGTTCCAGAAGCTCCCGATCGCGCAGGAGCACCGACGCTTTTCCGTCCGCGACAATTCTACCCTCCGAGAGCAGAATCACGCGGTCGCAGGTGTCGAGAATCATGTCAAGATCATGGGAGGTGATGATTCTGGTCTGGTCCAGCTCGCGAATTGTGTTAATGACAATGCGCCGATTATAGGGGTCGAGGGCGGAGGTGGGCTCATCCATCAGGACAGCTTCCGGCTCCATCGCCAGCACGGTTGCAATGGCAGCCATGCGCTTCTCCCCGCCCGAGATTTTGTGATTATAGCGGTGCTTCAGATGCTCCAGATGCAGGCGAGCGAGCACGGCGTCCACACGTGCCTCAGCCTCCTCACGCGTGAGCATATAGTTGAGAGGGGCGAACATCATGTCCTCATACACAGTGGGCATGAACATCTGGTTATCCGAGTTCTGCAGCACAAAGCCCAGCTTCCTCCGGATTTCCGCCAGAGTGTCCTTACGCACTTCCACCCCGTCCACAAGGATCTTTCCCTCTCCCTGCAGCAGGCCGAGCAGCAGCTTCATCACGGAGGATTTGCCCGCTCCATTGGCTCCGATCAGGCCGACGGCCTCGCCCTTTTCAATCCGGAAGGAAAGATCACGCAGAACCGGTCTGTCCTTTTCATAGGCAAAGCTCACATGCTGAAATTCAATCATCTCTTTTACCTCACAACAATTCTGCCCAGCACTTCCGCAATTCTCACCGAACGCAGGACCAGAAAGCACCCGATGCACAGGGCAATGGTAACCGCATCGCGTTTGCGGAAGGGTTTGATATCCGCATAGTGAAAATGCTGATGATAGCCCCGCAGCAGCATGCTGGAATACAGCTCCTGCGCGCGGTCCATACTGCGCAGCAGAAGCTGGCCGAGAAAGGACCCCCATGCGGAAATATGGATGCCCTTCTGGCCTGGGGCGCGCAGATGATAGGCATCCGTCATAACAGCAAGCTCATCCGTCATCACGCCCACATAGCGGTAGGTCAACAGGAGCAGCGTGACCAGCATTTTGGGGACATGGAGCTGGCGCAGAGCAGCACAGAGATTATCAATGGGGGTGGTTGCCATCAGGAGGAACGAGGCCATCAGACAGAAGACACCCTTGAGCATCAGCGTCAGCATGGAGAGGAATCCACCGGTAACGGGCAGATTCCCCAGCCGGAGCAAAACGGTTTTATCAAAAAACGGATTGAACAGACCCACTGCCATAACCAGCGGCAGCACAATGCGAAGCTTGTAAAAGCAGGTTCTCACGTCGATATCGCTGAATTGAAAAAGGAGGACCGGCCAGAGCACCATGGGCACCAGCCCGCCCAGATCATACTTGTCGAAGGAAAGGGTGACAAGGATATAAGCAACGGCGGCAATCAGCTTAACAGCAGGGTGCAGACTGTGAACCGGGGAGGACTGTGCGGCCAGCTCGTCCATTTCGGCAAGCTCTGTTATGGCTTTCTGCATTTTATTCATACGAAAACATCTCTCTTGATGATAAACGGATAAGGGGCATCGTCCGATGCCCCTTTTTGTGTGCACGGTATTCCGTCAGGTTTTTTTCTTCTTTCGGAAGAATCCGCCGGCAAAGCAGATCAGCAGGGCGACACCCGCCACAATAGCAGAACCCGCAATGCCCGACACTGTGGTTCCGGCAGGTGTGTCACTGTCGGCAAAGGCATAGTCAGGAAGGAAAGCGGTTTTCTCCTGGATTGCCGCAGCGGTATCGGCCGCCTTGCCGGACAGGCCGAAGTTCTCCTCATCAAGCCCCATGTTCTCGGCGTAGCCCTGCTCGGCATTGCCGAAGAGAGCCCACTCCAGCCCATCGGGGTTGGAGCTGGCCAGCAGGCTCAAACCGCCGCCCACAACAAGCGCCACAACCGCCAGTATGGCAACCACAGCCCTGAGGGAACGCCTGCCACCCTCGCCTTCAGTATGATCAAGGCATTGCAGCAGCTCCGGCCGTGACTCATAGACAAACAGCAGCACCGCAGCGGTGATCAGCCCCTCAACCAGCCCGATAGCCAGATGAATAGGCTGCATCAGTGCCACAAATGCGCCGAAGGGCAGCTCTGTTATACCGGAAAGACTTGTCTCCAGCACAACGGAGAATGCGCCGAGCTGCAGCGAGACCACACAGCCGATGATGGATGCGGCAGCAATCCTTGCACGCTGCGCAGATTTGCCGTCGCCAAACCAGCGGCTTTGCATAATCGGGCGCCAGATCAGGTAATAGCCGACGAAGCAGCCGTAAAAAGCCATGTTCCAGATATTCGCCCCCAGAGCCATCAGGCCGCCGTCAGCAAAGAAAAGACATTGTATGGTGAGAATCACAATCATGGAGAGGAAGCCAGCCTGGGGCCCCAGAAGAGCAGAGAGCAGCATGCCGCCGCACATATGACCGGAGGACCCTGTGCCGGGAATGGTATAGTTGATCATCTGCCCGGCAAAGACCAAAGCGGCAGTAACCGCCATGACCGGCAGCTTTTGCGGTTCATCATCCTTTTGCAGTTTGTGAATGGAAATTCCTGCAGCCACGCCGGATGCCGCATACATGGTTGCAGCTACTGCCGGAGAAAGCAGGGCATCGGCCATATGCATAGTAATATCCTCCCATTTCAGATCTGCCCTGTAGTATAGAACTTCCCCGGGGAGCACACAAGCCCCCCGGGGGGATAATTTTTCAGGGATGACGTTGGGAAACACGATGTCATTCCCCGGGAGGATAGCTCAGCAGCTCCATTCCTTTCGGAGAATCACACTGCCGTGCAGATCACACACAGGTGTGGGGAGGATGCCCTTCTCTTCACAAAACTCCCGGACGGCTTTGCCCGCCCCGACAAACTGCGTGCTGTTGACATCGTGCACAAGCAGAACCCCGCCGGGAGACAGCCGCTCCCAGAAAAGCGGCAGGGCTGCTGCGGTAGGAGCATAGAGATCGGCATCAATCGAGACAAAGGCAAACCTCTCTGCCGTGCACAGCCGGAATGTATCGGGGAAATAGCCTTTATAGAACTGCGCCATCTCCGGATGCGGAAGTCTCTTTTTAACAATACCCTCGGCCGTGTCGGAAAAATCTCCTGCTGCGGCACGGGAGATGCCGTGCTTTCGCTCTGTTTCCACATCTTCAGGGGGGAACCCCTCAAAGGTGTCAAAAAGGTGCAGCTTTCTGTCCGGAAGGGCGGCATTGATCACTGTCGCAAAATCACCGCGGTAGACGCCGAGCTCCGCAGCATCGCCGGGAATTATCTTTTCTCGGATCTGCTCAGCAAGCAGACGCATGGTGGCAACCCTTGCATCATAAACACGCAGGGCATTCGGGCGGAGGATTTCCCCGTCAAAGCCGAGCGAACGTAGCTGGGCCTCCATCTGCCCCGCACGCTCAGCATCCAAAACGCAGAGGCAGAAGCATTCCGGTGCGAAGGAAAGGCTCTCTTCCGGTGAAACCACGGGGAAACCGCAAAACACAGTGCCCCATTTTGCGCTGCTGTTATCTGCGAAGCAGGAGATGGAATAATCCGCTCCCAGCAGACGCGAAACCATTGCGCCGACCTGACCTGCGCCAAACAAAACAATGCTTTTCATGCCTGCTTCCCCTTTGCATTTTCTTCCTTGCAGGGATGGCGTCGGGAAACACGACGTCATCCTCTGCTATCATTTTACAGAATTTTAATGGCACGGCCGGAGGTTTTCAGTTCTTCCTTCTTCAGCTTATCCCCGTCCAGCACAAGCCGCCCGTTGATGAAAACCTTTTCAATGCCGAAGGGCTTTTCCCGATCCGGGGTGCTGTTGCGGAGGATGTCCTCGTTGAAAACGGTGAGATCCGCATAATAACCGGGCTTCAGATATCCGCGCTGGGGGATCATATACCGGTCAGCTATGGCGCCGGTCATCCGGCGAATGGTGTTGGGCATGGTGTCCCCCGTGCCGAGGAGGGAATCGCGCAGGAACTTGGGGAAGCAGTCATAGATGGCGGGATTCTGTACGCCGTGCTCCTCCACCCAGGCATCCGTCATATAAAGGCATCTGTCATCGTGCTCAAACTCGGAGATAATCTCCGGGGTGGTATAGGGGCCCATGTTGACACGGCCTTTGAAATTGCTGATCTCACAGAGCTTCAGATAGGCACTGATGTCGCTGATGCCCTCTTCCCGGGCGATCTGATGGACGGTCTTTCCCTCATACTTTTCATAACCCGGGCCGATGTAGGCAATCTGAATGTCGTTAAAGCCGAAGCCCAGCAGCAGGCTGGAGGCTTTTACAAGCGCAGCAAGCTTTGCTCTGGTGCGGGGTTTTCTCTTCTCTTCCCGGCTCATCCCCTGGTACCAGGCCGGCAGAATAGCCGTGATGACCGAGACGCCCAGCAGCTCGTTGTAGATATCAAACATCAGGTCAACGCCGTCCTCCCGCAGTTGCCGGAAGATCTTCAGAAGCTCCTCCTTATCACCGAAGGAGCTGCGGCCAACAAAGATGGCATGGGAATACTGGAGCTTCAGATTCGTGCCTCTGGCAATTTCTACCAGCTCATCCATCGCCCGCAGCAAGTGGGAGCGTCCGAAAAGCCCCGGATATGCCATCGACACCTTGGACTCTGCCCGTGGGTGCACCGTGAGGGGCTTGTTGTACTTCACGCAGAGTGCTGCAACCTTCTTCAGTTCCTCCACATCGGCATAGAGCCCGGGCTCGTACATCATCCCGAGAGAAATTCCGGCGGCACCCTGCTGCAGTGCCTTCTCCAGAATGGCGAGCATCTGCTTCTCCTCTTCCGGTGTGAGCTTACGGTTCTCAACTCCGCCGACGGCGGCACGGGCTGAGCAATGCCCGGTCAGCATGGTC
Organism: Oscillospiraceae bacterium; assembly: GCA_902778665.1. Taxonomy (GTDB): domain Bacteria; phylum Bacillota; class Clostridia; order Oscillospirales; family Oscillospiraceae; genus Limivicinus. Next base: position 10,471 of record CACYYN010000006.1, read on the forward strand.
ATGTTGCAGGGCATATTCTGATCCACCACGGAGCAGTACTCCTCAATGGTGCCGTATTCTCCGGTTGTATTCCGATAATCAAACAGTCCGCCTCCCATATGGTCCATATAGGAGCAGCCGGGTTCAAACCCGGTGGCTGACACGCCGCAGTTTCCGGTGACAAAGCCGGTGATGCCCTGCCGAATAAACGGCTCAAAATAGGGCAGCGTGTCTTTTTTGATGGCAAACCAGTCATTGTGGGAGTGCCCGTCGATAAATCCGGAGGAGACTGACCTGCCTTCCAGATCCGTCACCATGTCCGCTTCCGGGTTCTCTATGGTCCCGACAGCAACGATCCGGTCATTCTCCAGCAGAATGTCACCGTGGAAAGGTGCACTCCCGGTGCCGTCATAGATCTTTGCATTTTTCAGAAGATGTTTCATGGTTAAGCGTCTCCATTCTTTCTTATTTTGTAGGTTCAGGCGGGTTCCCTTCCGCATCCGTTATGCGACGGAACATCCTGCCGATGATGACCGGCAGCTCACTGACCAGAAGCACCAGCAGAATCATGATGAGCGCATAGGCATAGATATCCTCATACTCATTGAAGTAGCTGCTGCTGTAGATAGCCTTGCCGAGGGAAGAGCGTGTCTGCACAAGATATTCCGCGGTGACGATCAGCTTCAGCCCCATCCCCACAGCGCTGATATAGGCCTGTTTCAGATATCCCGCCATGATGGGCAGATACACCCGAAAGAGCACCGTCATATTAAAGGCACTGTTCAGCCGGTATACATCAATCAGATCCTGATCAATCCGTCTGCAACCCTCACAAGCCGCCTCACTGATCAGCGGAATCAGAAACAGCGACGTGGCAGCAAGCGGCACGTACCTATACTGCAAAAGCACCATCACAATCACGACCATCACAATCACCGGGATGGACCGCAGCAGAATCATCAGCGGCCGAAGCATGGTTCTGATAAAATCACTGAAGCCCTCCGCCAGACCGAGGGTGAGCCCGATGACCGTAGAAACGGCCAGAGCCTCCAGCAGGTGGCAGAGGGTCGTCCAGATCAGGAGCCAGGTGCGGCCTGATGTGACCAGGCGGAAAAACGCACGAAGGATATCCGGAACATCCGGGAATACAAGACGGTCATTTTTCAGCCAGCCGGCCGCCTGAATCAGGCAGCCGACCAGAATGACCCCCAGGCAGAAGGCAAGCGTTTCTTTTGCCTTATTCCGCCCCATAATAGAAGTCATCAGCGGGAACTTCCCCGCCAAACTGGGTGAGATCGATATTGGCCGTGGTTTCAATCTGCTCTCTGGCATCCGGAGCGCTCATATAACGGATGGCGCAGTTGGGCAGAGCAGTCTTCGCGACCTTGGCGTTCGGCATAATTTCCAGCGCCACTGCGGCTTCTGCCACCGCATCCGGGTCGGAGGTGCATTTGTTGGCAGCTTCTTCCGCCAGCTTCAGATAGGCATTCACGGCCTCAGGGGCATTTTCAATGGTCTCCGCCCGGATAAAGAGGGCCGCCTGTGTAAAGCCGTCATTCCCGGTGGCATTTTTATAAAGATCATTCACGGCTATGCCGGTGATTTTTTCATTCTTGATTTTTGCAGCGGTCAGGGCGGGCTCCGCCGTCAGCACGATTGCATTTTCATCTGAGAGCAGCAGGCTCTGAGTATTAGCCGCACCGGCCAGATACTCCACCGAAGCCGGTTCAATTCCGTTTGCTTCCAGAACGTAAAGAGCAATGGAAGCGTTGATGGTGTTCTCACCGAAGAGGGTGATGGCGGCACCGTTCATATCCTCCAGAGTGAAATTCTCCCGCTGGGAGGCAAAATAAAGGTTACCCCAGGACACTACAGCACCCAGCTTGTAGGTGGACTTGCCCATCTTGTAGAGTTTGGCCCCGGCATTCAGGGGAGCAATGATAAAATCGGACGCATTATTTGCAAACTCGGCAGAAATAGCCTCCGCCGCGACAAAGGTGTAGTTGTCAGGATTCTCCACCGCAAGAGTTGCCAGAGCGAGAGCCGGCGCTCCGCCGGGAGCAGCAATTTTAAAAGCTGAAACATCTGCATCCTCTGCAAAGGCGGCAGCACCGATGCCCAGCAGCATCAGGACCGACAAAACCAGAGATAATAATTTTTTCATAGTGTTCTCCTCCATAAGAAATGGTTAACGACCGTTGGTATTATACGCGTGTGTTGAAGTTTTGTCAATAAGAACCAATTGAGAATCGGTGAACCATCCATGCAGGTTTTTCATAGCATTTCGAAAAAAATAGCGGTTGGTGATAGCACAAAAAGTCATGCTCTGAATGAAGCGGAAGGCTCGCCGAATCCTCGGCATCTGAAATCCGTAACACACCGCACAGCTGACTTTTTGGCTGTGCGGTTTTTGTTAAGTAAACGCTAAAGGAAACATGCTTATGAAAATGACTGGCGCAAAAATTGTAATGGAATGCCTGCTGGAGCAGCAAGTAGACACGGTTTTTGGCTATCCGGGAGGCACGATTCTCAATCTGTATGATGAGCTGTACAACTACAGAGACAGGATTACCCACATCCGCACCGCTCACGAACAGGGTGCTGCCCATGCAGCTGACGGATATGCCCGCTCCACCGGCAGAGTAGGCGTGTGCTTTGCCACCTCCGGCCCGGGTTCAACCAATCTCGTCACAGGCATTGCAACAGCCTATATGGATTTCAGCCCCGTGGTTTTCATCACCTGCAATGTGGGCAAAAGCCTCATCGGGAAGGACTCCTTCCAGGAGGTGGACATCACCGGCATCACCATGCCGATCACCAAAACGAACTATCCGGATTGACTCGCCCGTTGCCGTCACGGTTATGGGCGGCGGCGGCTTCCACGGGCGCAATGATCTGACCACCGGCATGATCGGGATGCACGGCTCCCAGGCAAGCAACATGGCGGTTGACGGCTGTGACCTGCTGATTGCCTTCGGCTGCCGGTTCTCCGCCCGCGTAGCACTGGATCCCTCCAGCTTCGCCAGACAGGCAAAAATCGTGCATGTGGATATCGACCGCTCGGAGATCAACAAAAACGTGATGACGGACCACCACATTGTTGGTGATGCGAAGCGGGTCCTGGAACTGCTGAATGAGCGCGTCATGAAAAAGGACCACACCCCCTGGAAGGAATATGTGTTCTCCTTCCCCACCGAGACGGAATACACTCTCGCCAGCGAAACCCTCAACCCCCGGCAGATTACTGATTCCATCGACCGCCTCTGCCCCCGGGATGTGATGGTGGCAACCGACGTGGGCCAGCACCAGATGTGGACAATTCAGCATCTCCACTATAGCTATCCCGGCCAGCTGCTCACCTCCGGCGGATTCGGTGCAATGGGCTTCGGCCTTGGTGCCGCGATTGAGGGCGGCGGGGAAGCTATCCCGGATAACATTCTGATCTACGCTACCTCCAACCGCCGCCACCTGATCCGGGAAACCTAGAATGACCGGCAGGACATGGAGCATCAGGGCGACATCCACCGGTCTGACACCATGGAAGAAAAGCTCTCCCTCTCCGGTCGGTTCGGCCTGCAGATTTTCTATCCGAACCCGAATTTTGAGGAGTATCACACCATTGTGCGGGAGCTTGCCGGCAGGTCAGCGGAACTCTCCGGGTTCTCTGATGAACAGCTCCGTTCCCTTGCATCCACCTGGCAGGTTCAGCGCGGAAACCGTTCCGGCCGAACCGCCCGACAGTTTGTAAACAGCCTTATCACCCGAAAAGAAAAATCCTGAGCTTGATAACTCAGGATTTTTTCATTGAAAACACTTTGTGCTTCTGCTTGTGCACAGGGTGTTCCGGAGGAAACGGTTATTCGTTTGGTTCGGAGGGGACTTCCGGCTGAAGGTCGCCTTCCGGCTTCTCGGGCGGCTGCTGGCCGTTGATCCCGTTGTTCATCCGGGGCTGCGGCCGGCCGCCACAATTCCCGTTGTCTCTTTCCATATGTGCTTCCTGCATTTCAATTCCTGCATCCTGCAGGGCAGCCATCAGGGCTTCCTGCGCTGCTTTCACAGCTTCCTCATAGCTGCTGAGATCCGTTTCGCCGGCTTTGCGTGCGGCCATTTCAGCCTCCCGTGCAGCGTCCACAGCTTCGGCGAGCTCAAGAAGAGAATCTTTTACCTCACCGTCTTCCAGGGACTCAATTGCGTCACTGATGGGATGTTTTCTCTCACCGTTTATTTCAGGTGGCTGCTGACCGTTGAACTCACCGTTCATCTCAGGCGGCTGCTGGCCGTTAAACTCACCGTTCATCTCGGGCGGCTGCTGACCGTTGAACTCGCCGTTCATCTCAGGCGGCTGCTGGACGTTGAACTCTCCGTTCATCTCGGGCGGCTGCCGGCCGTTAAACTCCCCGTTCATCTCAGGCGGCTGCTGGCCGTTAAACTCACCGTTCATTCCGCCTCTCATACCGTGAGACTGCTTACCACCGAACATGCCGTTCATTTCAGTTTTCCGGTTCGTCATCTGGATTCCATCTTCTGCCATTGCTGTAACACTAAACGCCAGCACCATGGTGAATGCCAGAATCATTGCTGCAAAACGTCTGTTTTTCATTTTCGTACTCCTTCAGTTTTGATTATTCCGGGCATCTGTTTTATCGGAAATCGTCTATCTTGCCCGTTCACTCAATAATACGAATCAGGATCCGGTAAAAGTGGGGTCGGAGGAAAAAAAGTTGAAAACCCCTATGCCTTGGCACAGGAGTTTTCTATCATTCTGTATGAGATTTTCTTTATTTCCCGAGTGTACCGGAAGCGGGCATCTGTAAGCCTTTCTGCCCGTGATTCACATCCGGATCGTCTCCCTGTCTGTCAGAGGGATGGGGATCGCTCCGCTGTCCCGGTTCGCCGTGCATGGAGGGAGCCTCTATTCCTTCTGTTTGCACAGAGGGATTTTCTGCCTTTTCCCTCGGATCAGGCATTTGCTCCTGCGAAGGTCCGGCCTGAAGCCTGGGATCAGGATACTCTCCGGAGCCCATTCCTTCGCCGGGAGTATCTCCGGAATAATGATCCGGCTTCTGCTGCTCAGGTGCTTCCGGTATGTTATTTGCGGAAGCCCATGCTTCCCGACCGGGCTGAGCGCTCTCCGGTTTGGATTCTGCCCGGCGGCCGAAATTCACCAGATCTTTCACCGGTCTGCCAATCCAGTCCTCTTCCCGGAAGGTCTCCGGCTCTTCCCGCTCGATCTCCCGGATGAAATGCATTTTCCCGGCCGTTATGCCCTTCTCATGTGCAGATGCCACTTCTGCCTGCGTAACCGTCAGAGAATACACCTCCATCTGCGGAGAGAAGTGCATTTCCAAGGAACTGGCAAGCTCAGCGCTGTGCTGCTCACTGCCGGTTTCGGAGGAGAGAACCACAGGATCATCTTCCTCGGTCAGATAACCGTCCGCCTCCATCTGATTTATGGTAGTGCTGAGGGCCGTGTTGATAGTCCGGTTCAGGAGCTTATTCCTGCCGATAGCATTGATCACCGCCTGTCCCTCCTCATTGACACCTGTCACCTGAAGGACCCGGTCAAACCGGTTAATGGTATACTCAATGGAGGGATTCACATCTATGCTGACCGTTCCGTAAGGCGTCGCATACACAATGCCTCCCCCGCCGACTGTGGCGACCAGGACTGCAGATGCGGCGATGGCTGCTATCTTTCGCCTGAAGGTGCTTTGCTTCTTCTTTTTTTCAACAGGCCTACGCAGAAGTGTAATCTCCTGTCCGATGGAGTAATCGTTGTCCGGGATACGGACAAACTGCCCATCTTCCATCAAAGCCGCTGCCTGAGTGCCTCGTATTTCCACAATTACGGCTTTCAAGACGCATTATCCCCCTCTCTGAACGGTTTCAGATATTCTGCAAGATGCGGAAAGTCTCCGGTCAACAGGATAATCACCGCAACCAGATACTTCCGATATCGATCCAGGGTTTTGACGGACACACCGGTTGCTTTTCTGATCTCTCTGATGGGGAGCCTGGCTGTTCGCTTGAAATCTTCCGCCCGCTCTCTCGGATTCATCATATAGCGCACCGCCAGCACGCACTCCCGTCTGGTTTTCTCCTGCTTCGGAGAACAGGCAGTGAGATCATAAAAGCTGAACCCGAATGAAGAGAAAAGTTCATTTGCCTCCAGAATCTCTTCCCGCAGTGTGCGCTCTTCCTCCTGCATGCTTGCCTCGGCAACGGCGAGATAAACAGGGTCGGTCTCTTCTTCCTCTCCGTTTCCCTCCATTACCTCCGGTGCAACTGAAAATTCCGGTTCATGCCTGGCTTCGGAACGATAGTAATCGATAAGGCTGCGATGAATCAGCATCTGGGCAAAGGGGAGGAATTCTCCTTTCTCCGGTGTGTAGACATCCACAGCCCTGGAAAATGCGTACAGAGCAACAGACCATTCATCATCGCTCTCTGTCACATAACGTTTAGCAGCAGAGGAAGCAGATCGAAGAATGGCCTGTCTGTTGATTTGTATCAGTTTTTCCCTCACGTTCTCATCGTTTTTTGCACGGAGAACCATGCTGATCATATCCTGCATGCAGACCTGCCTGTGTTGAACCCGGAACCGTTCCGATGCCGAACAGTTCTTCCGATGGTCATGGGCTATGATTTTGCCCTGTCACTTTATAATACGAAATGAGTCCCTTCAAAAGTGGGGTCGTTGGGAAATTTTCTGACCGGTTATTCCATTTTCAGCAGATCCGGCAATGTGGTCTCGAAATCCACACCGTACCATGGCTCTTTCGGGTTTTTCAGCGTCACCTCTATGGTGTGGGCAGTGTAGTCAGCAGCAATGCGCATGGCGTTCTTCCAGTCCTTCCCCCGGAGAAGTTCACCCACAAAGGTGCTGGCAAACAGATCCCCCGTACCGTGGTAGGAAGCGTCAATCCGGCGATTCTGATAGCACCAGGTCTCACCGGTTTCTCTGTCTATGCCCATAGCCCCTATCTTCCCTTTTTCCAGGGAAACCCCGGTGATCACGCTCAGTTTGGCACCAAGCTCTCTGAGGCCGGAAAGAAGCGCTAAAATATAGCTTTCGTCATATGTCTCTCTATAGTCCATGCCGGTCATCAGAGCCGCCTCTGTGATATTGGGGACAATAATGTCCGCCTCCGCGCACAGCTCTTTGTTTTTCTCGGCATAGGCCATGTTGAAAGCTGCATACAGCCTGCCGTTGTCTGCCATGACGGGATCTACAAACACAAACATCCCCTCCCGCCGGAAGGCACGGAACAGTTCTTTCATCTGGTCAATCTGTGCGATCGACCCGAGATATCCGGTATAAATGGCATCGAAAGCAATATCTTCCTTCAGCCAGTGCTGTTTGATCGGCTCAATCTGATCGGAAAGATCCTTGCAGGTAAAGCCTTTGAACATGGTATGAGTGGACAGAACTGCCGTGGGCAGAATCACCGTCTCCGAGCCGAGAACCGACAGCACCGGAAGGGCGATGGTAAGAGAGCATTTTCCAAGGCAGGAGATGTCCTGCACAGTCAAAACCCGCTTCATTCTTCTTCCTCCCACCAGATCAGCTTCACGCTGCCGCCCAGCAGATGCCCTGCGGCGAATTCCTGTATGCTCATTACAGAATCCTCTATTTCGTTATCGACGTTAAAGAAGCGGAAAGTATCTCCTTCCTGCCGAAAGTAACCCACGAAATGCGGAATGTGCTTTTCGTGATAGCGAAAGATGCCCATTGAGCTGTGCTCTGCCGCATCAACGGCTTCATCCCTGCCATGCACCTCCTGCCAGCCCGGCAGATAGAAGGTCAGGACTTTGCGCATCACATACATGAAAGTCGGCCCGGGGATATGCATCATGTGCATACCGTCCATCTCCTTCAGGAGATGATCAAAAGACACTTTCTTCCCCGTGCGGCGGCAGAGATTAAAAACCGCCACCGGCCCGCAGCTGTTCTGCATGGCAGGTATCGTGCGGTAAGTATAGCCTGTGAGAAGATCCTGATCTTTGATATAGCCGTCTTCCGTCCAGGCCCCGGAGCAATTCAGGGCGGAAGCCTCATTTTCTTTGGTAGGGGTGGGTTGTTCCTGCATGTTGCTATGTCTCCTGCTGTGTGGTACGTAAAAATAGAAAAGGATAAAATCAGTAGCTGCCGAAGGTGCAGTTGGGGAAGTGGCAAACCTTGCACATCTGGCAGAGGCCTCCGTCTCCCAGACGGACCAGCTCTTCCTTCGTGAACTTGTCTCCGACGAAAATCTGGGGAACCAGTACATCAAACATGGTGGTCGGCAGGCTGATGGCTGCGCCGGGCACACCCATGATGGCAACGTCTCCGAGATAAGCGATTAGAGTCATATTCCCCGGTTGGGACGGAACACCGTGGGTCACGATTTCTGCACCGAGAGCTCGAATTGCCGTAGGAGTCAGGTCATCGGGATCTACCGACATCCCGCCGGTGAAGATCAGAAAGTCTGCTCCCAGCTCCAGATAATGCCTTGCCGCAGAGACGATCATATCCAGATCGTCATCACAGATGGTAACGCCAAGAATCTCGGCGGGATAATGCTGCATTTTTGCCCGCACCACCGGCTCGAACTTATCCTTGATTCTGCCGGAATAAACCTCAGAGCCTGTGATGACAACACCGATTTTCCGATGCTGATAAGGTTTGAGTTCAATCAGTTTTCTGTCTCTGCACAGTTCCTCTGCACGAAGAATCTGCTCCTCCTTCGTCACCAGAGGAACAATGCGCATGGAGGCAAGCCTTGCCCCCTCCTCCACCGGGTAATGGTCACGCAGCGTGCAGATGGTGATATCCCCGATGGAATTGATCTCCCGCAGAAGCTCGGTGTCCACACGGAGCATTCCTCTTTTGTCAGCAAAGAGGAGAACCTTGCCCTCAGACGGCTCGGTATAGTGAGCGCCATCCACCGGAGCCATTGCAGCCATACGCAGCGCTGCTTCCTCCTCATGGATTTCACCCGCGTTCTCTTCCCAGACGAAGATTGTTTTCTTGCCGATGTCAAGCAGCTTCGGGATATCCTCCTCGGTGATAATATGACCGCGCTTAAAAGCGGCACCTTTAAAGCCGTCACGCATGGCTGTGATGTCATGGCATAATTCCATGCCGACAGCAGATTCAACCGGTATTTTTTTCATGTTTTTCCTCCGATTTGTATTATCAGGATTCTTTGGGAACCAGAATTACATTCTGGGGAATTACATTGACAGGTATTATAACAGAATTGCTCTGCAAAAGCCACTCCTCTTTTGAGAGAATCTTTTCCGTCCTGCCGTCACGCATCATGGCAATTCTGTCACTGAGGCGATAGGCCTCTCCCCTGTCGTGGGAAACAAGAATAGACGTCTTTCCAAAACTGCGGATTACCTCCCGTACCTCTGCTTCCAGGTGAAACTTCAATTCGCTGTCCAGTGCGGAAAAAGGCTCATCCAGCATCAGAATTTGCGGTTCGGAGACAAGAATACGCGCCAGTGCCGTTCGCTGCTGCTGTCCTCCCGAGAGTTGTCGCGGATAGTGCCCGGCGAGATCGGAAAGACCGAAATTCTCCATGATATCGGCAATCTTCCGGTTTCTCTCCTCTTCAGTCCGGTGATTTCTCAGGGTGCCTGTCCGAATATTCTGCCGTACTGTCATATTGGGGAAGAGTGCATAATTCTGAAAAAGCAGGCCGGTACGGCGTTTCTGCGGGCTGAGATTAATATGTTTTTCGCTGTCAAAAAGCGTCACACCGTTCAAAATGATTCTGCCTCGATCCGGCTTTTCAACACCGGCAATACAGCGAAGGGTCAGGCTTTTCCCACAGCCGGAATTTCCGCACAGGCCAAGCACCTCATCTCCCGCTTCCAGCTGCACCTGCAGATGAAAACTTCCCAGAGTCTTTTCGATGTCAACCAGAAGTGCCATTTTATCCCCGCCCCTTTCTGCGCTGCCGCTCTTTCTTCTCCAGCATATTTACGGTAAGCAGCACCACAAAGGAGATCGCCATGTTCACCAGTACCCATCGAAATGCCATTGCATCGTCATTGGTCCGCCAAAGCTGGTAGACCGTGGTGGAGATGGTGGCTGTGCGTCCGGGGGTATAACCCGCTATCATGCTGGTAGCCCCGTATTCTCCCAGCGCCCGGGCAAAGGAAAGAACCGTTCCCGCCATGATGCCCTGTCGGCAGTACGGCATGCGGATATGCCAGAATATATAGGTGTTGGACAGCCCGATGGACTGGGCCGAATAAGCCAGTGTTTCATCGAAAGATTCAAAAGCTCCCCGGGCTGTGCGGTACATCAGAGGAAAAATCACGACGGTTGTAGCAAAAATTGCCGACCACCAGGTCATGGTGAGCTTCACACCAAACATAGCAAGAAACCATTTGCCGATCACCCGCTTCGGCCCCAGGATCCGAAGCAGCAGATACCCTACCACTGTGGGGGGCAGAACCAGCGGAAGGGTCAGAATCACATCCAGCACACCTTTCAGCACTCTCGGCGCCTTTGCAATATAGTAGGCCGCAAAAATACCAAGGAAGAAAATAATGAATGTGCTGATCAGTGCAATACGCAGGGAATTGGTCAGCGGAAAAAGATCCAAAAAATCACTCCCTCATCTACCAAAAAAGGCGGACCGGCGGTCCGCCTCTCGATTATAGCGTTTAACTTTTCTTTACGCAAGAGGAGAAAATCCCACAGCTTCAAATACTGCAGAGGCTTCTTCTCCCCGGAGATATTCGAGAAATGCCTTTGCGGCTTCCTCATTCTTCGTAATGTTCAGAACAGCAGCAGGATAGATGACCTGGCCGCACATTTCTTTGGTTGCCGTATCCACAACAGTAAGACCGGCAGAGAAGGCATCCGTCCCGTAGATGATGCCGCAGTCAACGGCAGCCTCCGCCACCTGGGTGGTGACTTCCTTCACGTTGGAGCCATAGGTAATGACGCCGGCCTTAGCCAGATCTTCCTCATTGAGCTCATAGAAGGCGAGGATCTTCTGGGTGTACTGACCGACAGGCACATCAGAGTTGCCCATAGCAAGCATCACCGAGCCATCCTTCAGGCCAGAAACCAGATCATCATAGGAGTTGATGTTTTTCGGGTTCCCATCCGGAACGGCGAGAGCGACCTTGTTTTCCAGCAGGTCAATGCGGGTGCCCTCCAGCACGAAGTCAAGCCTGTCCGGATTGGCAGTATCATCCTTGCTGATGTCCAGCTGATTCATCTGTTTCGGTGCGGCAGAGATAAAAACATCGCAGTCGGCACCTTCCTGAATCTGAGTTTTCAGCGTACCGGAAGAGTCGAAATTGTAGACGAGGGTCACATTGGGAGCGACCTCTTTGTAGAGATCCGCAATTTCGGTCAACGTCTCTGTCATGGAAGCGGCAGCAAACACCACCAGCTCCACCGGTTCCTCTGCCTCGGCAAATGCGGAAGCGCCCAGTGCAGACACCATGCAAAGGGTAAGGATCAATGCCAGGATTTTTTTCATAGCGGGTTACCTCCATTCGAATTGTTTTATTTTACGATTTGTATTCTATTACAATACGAATGATAGCATAATTCTCTCCCCAATGCAACAAAAAATGGCCCCATCCGAAGATAAAGGCCATCCGTTGATTTTTCAGGTAAGCTTTTTTGCAAGCGGTGTCAGATACCTGGCACAGAAGGGTTTGATTTTTCCGTTGTCATAGACGTGCAGACTGCAGCGGTGGAGGCGCTCAATATTGAGATTCATGGCATCCTGAAAGGCCATGGCGGAGAGCGTCAGGCTCTGATGCCGCAGACGGTAGAGGAAGGTGTCAAAATCCATCTCGTCAGAAAAGTCTCCTTCCGGAGCAGGTTCCTCCGGCGGACGGCGCCAGTGGCGCGCGACATATTCCCGGTTATCTTTCGCGCACCCGCGGGAAGATGAAGAATGGGTGATGGACGACAGGGGCTTTAAGCCTCCTCCCGGTCGAATGAGAAAGTCAGCATGGAATCCGCAGAGCGGGTGGTCACAGCGGGAAGGCATAAAGCTTTCCATAGGAATACCCGCCTGATCACTGATATCTGCCATGAGCCGATCCAGTGTGTAGCGGTCTTCCTCACCGGGCGCATGCGGAATACGGCCGAAATAGGACACCGGCTGGAAGTGGATCCCCCTCACACCGGGGGCAAGTGTGCAGGCAAGGGAAATAAGCTCTCCCAGATTGTCGTCATTCACGCCTCTGACGACCGTCGGCACCAGGGTGACGCCGAGGTGCAGGTCAGAGCAGACGCCGATGGCTTTCCTTTTTTCCTTCAGAAGGGGGCGCCCCCGCAGTTTTTTATAAATGTCATCCCGGGTGCCGTCAAACTGCAGGAAAACAATGTCCAGCCCCGCCTCGGCAAGGGCTTCTGCATAGGCAGGGTCCTCCGCCAGTCGGATTCCGTTGGTGTTAAGCTGCACATAGCTGCAGCCCGCCTCTTTCGCAAAGCGGACGAGCTCCGGCAGATCATTGCGCAGGGTCGGCTCCCCTCCCGAAAGCTGCAGGAGCGGTGAGCCGCAACGCTTCGCGATATCCTCTATGGCAGCCTTCATGGTGCTGAGCTCCGGGTCCGGTTCCGGCTGTCCGCCGTCGGCAAAGCAGTAGGTGCAGCGCAGGTTACAGCGCTTCGTCACTTCCAGCAGGGCGCAGCAGGTGCCGATTTCATGCTCCGGGCAGATGCCGCAGTTTTCCGGGCAGCTGAGCCCGCTGCCGGGTGAAAGCGGTTCGCTGCCTTTTGTCCACCGGTCAAAATCCACCAGTCCCTGCCAGACGGGGACGCTGGTAAAGCCATGATCCGGGCAGGTTTTCTGCAGAACAATTCTGCCGGAATCTTCTGTGCGAAGAACAGCAGGGATATTCTTCAGGCAGACAGGACAGACAGACCGTGTAAACCGAATGATCTCACTCATTCCTCTTCTCCCAGGCCGATGCATTCCTTCTTAAAAATAAGCAGCTCAAGCCGGTATTTTGTCGAAACGGATTCGATTGCGCTGAGGATCATAGCATCCAGTTCTTCCGGCGGGCAGGCAGCCGTGGTGTTCAGTGTTACCGCAAGATCCACACAGGGTTGTGAAAAACGGTGGGATATTTCTATTGCCCTGTCTGCACCCTGCAGGTCCACCTTGCCATAGTTACCCTCCGGGCTCCATGCCAGAAGCTTCAGATGCGGGATCTCATACCCGCCTGCCCGGATGCTTTGCTGAATTTCTGCAGCCAGCGCCTCCAGATAGGCGGTTCCGTCAAAATCATCGCAGCATACCTGTGCATGATACTGAATGTAATACTCACTCAGCATACCCATGGCATGCTGCAGGTCTTTGTCTTCATAGTCAATGTCCGGGTGGTGCATGGAGGCTTTTCCCTCCGTCAGCTTTCGGGACAGTTCTTCCAGCCTGTCACCTGTCCGGGCACTGATGCCGATTACCTCCGCATGCGGGAACATGTCGCCCAGCATACGCAATTCTCTGTTCTTTTCATCTTTTGACAGAAGGTCACACTTGTTCAGGACGATCAGATCCGCTTCCTGAAGCTGTGCCTGCAGGATAGAGGCCATATCGTCTTCCCTGCCGCTGCTTAAAATCTGCACCGTCCCGGGCTCCGTTAAAACCGTAAAGGGAGCGAATTCAAAAGCGGCAGGATAATCATGCTCCATGCCGTGGTATACATGCTCCAGCGCCCCTACACCAAAGCCCGGGATATCGGACACGACAAGCTCAACACCGTCGGCATAAAATAACTCCAGCTGATTTCGCAGAACATCGTGGCAGAAGCAGATGCACTCATCTGTTATTTCAGCGGCATTGCATCCCTGCAGCTTTGCCAGCCGGTGGTCGGCAAGACCTTTCCCGCCGAGATCATTGCTGATCATAGCTGCTTTTCCGTGCGCTGCCGTGTAATATTTTGTCAGTGCCATCATGGTGGAAGTTTTGCCGGAACCCAGAAAGCCGCTGAAAACAGCAAATTTTTTCATAGACGAAATTCCCTCTATACTTCAGAGCCGTCTTCCACCAGAACACGCATGGTGCCACCGCAGACCATTCCGTCTGACTCGGCAACGTCCCCCGTAAGGTCAATATCCACCAGCTTAAAGCGTCCGGTGCCGATGATGCGCACGGCATCCTGAATCACGGATGCCTCACTGCATCCACCCCCGATACTGCCTGTAACTTTGCCGAGAGGGCTGACTGCCATCTTTGCACCCGTCCCACGCGGAGTAGAACCCTTTGTCTCAATGACAGTGACAATCGCTTTCGGGTCATGATTCTGTGCCAGATACTCCAGTGTGGATAGCTCCACATCGGAATCGCTGCAGAACCGGTCCGCATCTCCATGCTCCGGCAGGCGTTTGTAGCTGATCACCTCCGACAGGATAGAGATGGCTATTTCAGCCGGGGTAACCGCCCCGATGCTGAGCCCTATGGGTGTGCAGATTTTTGCAATGCGGTCGGCGTCAAATCCCTCTTCCCGCAGCATCTGCAGGAGCCCGGTGGTACGGCGGCGGGAACCGATCATGCCGAGATAGGCCGGCTCCGTGCCTGGGAGAAGAACGCGAAGACAGTCTGCATCATGCCTGTGACCGCGGGTTATTACAACCACATAATCAAATGGTGTAATAGCCAGGGTGCGTATGCCGTTTTCAAAGCTGTCGCAGATTACGCGGGACGCTTCCGGGAACCGGGCCGCATTGGCAAAATCCGGCCGGTCGTCCACCACACACACGTTAAACCCGCATTCAGCCCCAAAGCGACAGACCGGCAGTGCAATATGCCCGCCGCCGAGGACGATCAGCCTCTCCTGTGGGAGAATCGGTTCCCGAACGGTAAGCTGGTTTTCTGTCTGTTCGGCGGTTACTCTGGCAAAGCGCCTCCCGTGGGAATCGGTCACGGGTGTAACCTCGGTGAGGCAGCGCGTAATTCCGGCGCTGATGCTTCCCTCTTCTCCGGTAATCACGGTTTCCAGTGCCACCGGATGATTGTCGGCAATCTTTTCCAGAATCTTCCGATAATAGTTTTCCATATACTGACTCCTTCTATCTAAATCATCGTATGATTTCACGCCCGCTGAGGCTGTTAATTGTCTGCTGCAGTTTTTTCGCTGTCTGCAGGCGCCTTGTATGGGCTTTTACCGCTTCTTCGTTCTTACAGCGCAAAGCACTCTCCCGAAAGCGTTCCTCCAAGGTCACCGGCAGGTCCTCCCGGATGCATTTATCGCTGATGTAAAGAATTGCCGCTTCATCTACATCAGTGCTCTGCAGATCATGGTGCTGCCTGACAAGGGAAGAAATCTCCTCATATCCCAGTATCTGCAGCCACTCTGCACCGACTTCGGCATGTTTTGGAAATGTGCGGGCAACATCATGCAGCAGAGCCGCACACACGATTTTCTGCCGATCCAGAGGCAGCGGCAGATTGTCAGTAATCTCCGCAGCCTTTTCTGCCACTGCTCTGCTGTGAGCGATGATCCTCTCCCCCGGTGCTGCCGCTGACAGCAGCTTTTCTGCCAGGTCAGGTGTCATCTCCGGATGAGGAGTTTTCCTAAGAGATAAGATGTGAAGATATCCGTCATCTGTGAGAGTCGAAAAAGCTCCATACGGCAGTCTGAGAGAAAAGCTTTCAGCAAGAGGAATTCCGGCAATCGCGGAGAGTATCGCCTGAATCACAGATGCATGTGCCACCACTGCTATATCACCTATGCTGTTTTCCAAGCAACACCTCATTGCCCGCATAGCCCGGTTTTTTACTTCTTCAAGCGTCTCGGCACCTTCCGGTACCAGCAAGGGGTTATCTTTGCGTGCCTGATACAATTCCGGATAAGATGCGCGGATGGAATCAAAATCCATTCCGTCCCAGCACCCCATATTCTGTTCCACCAGATCAGGCACAAAAGTTACGGGGAGGTGCAATGCTTCAGCCGTTTGCCTGCAGCGGGCAAGCGGACTTGCGAACACCGCAGAGATTTTTTTCTGCTGAAGAATCTCTCCCAGCAGACAGGCCTGCATTCTGCCGAGGCTGCCGAGGGGTACATCCGTTCTGCCAAGGCATATTCTCGCGCCGGGGAGGAAATCCGGATGGCCGTGACGGGCAAGATAGATTTTGCGCATCAGAACATCCCCTGGAAGTAGTGCTCATAAATCTGCAGAGCACTGTTGCGCACTTCAGCCGTATAAGCCTCATACTGTTGCAGGAAGAACCTTCCGTCCTCTGTCAGGCTGCTGCTTCCGCCGCCTGCTCCGCCCTGATTACGAAGAATCAGCGTTTTTTTCAGCTGAGATTCCAGCGTGCGGATCACATTCCAGCCGCTGGAATAAGACATCTGCATTCTCTGACAGGCTGTCCTGACAGAGTGGGTTTCCTCCACAAGGGAGAGCAGCATGGCTGTGCGGGCATCGAAGAAAGGCTTCTCCCGGCTCAACGACACCTGGATAATCGGGCGAACCAGTTGCTTATTGTGATAAGACAGCAGTGCCCGGTAATCATCCGGTGTGTCCGCATCATGCAGAACACCACCGTCAGGAACAGGGACTTGCTGCAAAGTTTCCCCGCAGCGATCCAGTGCCCCTCTCAGGCCACCCTCTCCGGAATCCGAGACGATCCTTGCAATCAGTTCGGCGGAAATCAGCGTGGGATGCCCGGCCTTCCCTTCAAATACAGGTGCAGCAAGCTTCGCCCCGCTCTCCAGCAATGCCTGAACCGTTGCAGATGTAAAAAGCGGGATATCCACCGGCGTGAACAGAACGCAGTCGCACTTGTCCTGCAGATAGCGCAGCCCAATACAGGCAGAATCAAACATCTGGGTCGTCTCATAGGCATCATTACGCAGGAAAACGATCCCATTGCCGGCGAGATGATGCTCCAGCATAGCAGCCTGATAACCGGTCACCATGACGATTTTGTCAACGCCGGCCTGCTGAAAGGTGGCGACTACCCTCTGCGCTATGGATATTGAGCCGATATTCAGCATAGGTTTAAAGTCTCCCATCCGGGATGACATACCTGCCGCCACAATCAAAGCGCCTGTTTTCATATCCGCCTCCGCTGTTTTGTCATGATAGTCTCAGTATAGCCAAGTTTTCTTTTTTTGTAAATCGGTTTTTCATTATTCTGTAGGTCTTTCTTCCTCGTATAGGTGCTTTTCACTAAAATCGAAAGCCTGTTTTTGTGCATTATACACAAAAACCGTTGTTGTTTTTCTACGACTTATATTCCTTTGCAACTTGAAGTTCGGCTGTTTCCATCCTAAGATAATATTGATAATAAATATTCGCACAGTTGTGGAGAAGTGACAATGGATGATGAATATTTTGAACTGATTGCCCATGAGGTAACTGTAGAAATCAAGGATGAGGCTACCGGGAAGGTATTTCGCCGTGAACTGCCCATTGATTACTATGAAAATGCCAATATTCTCAAGCTCAGCGGTGAGAATCTGGACGGAAGTGTTTCCCAGCTTGTTTTCTATTCCTCCAGAGGTCTGGAGCGCCTGAAGGATCTGACCGGAAAAGGGCCGGATCATGACCGCTGCGGCGGCCACAGCAAATAAACTGCGCAGCCCCTGAAAAGGTTTATATAATATTCTACGTATTTCGAAGGAGGATAATCAATGATTCGCAAAACACTTGTTATCAACGGTGTCACCCGTAACCTGGTGCTGGATCAGGACGAAACTCTTGCAACCGTTCTTCGTGAGCATCTGCTGCTCACCGGCTGCAAAATCGGATGCGGTGAGGGTCACTGCGGCGCCTGCAACGTCATCATGAACGGGAAGGTCACCAAATCCTGTATCGTAAAGATGAGCAAAGTTCCCGACAATGCAGAGATCACCACCATTGAAGGCGTAGGCACGCTCAGTGACATGCACCCGCTGCAGGTTGCATGGATGGCACACGGCTGCGCCCAGTGCGGCTTCTGCACCCCGGGCTTTATCATCAGTGCAAAAGTTCTTCTGGAGCAGAATCCCAATCCCACCAGAGAAGAAGTTCGCGACTGGTTCAACAAAACCCGCAACCTCTGCCGCTGCACCGGCTATAAACCGCTGGTCGACGCTGTTATGGATGCCGCTGCCGTTCTTCGCGGTGAGATGACCAAGGAAGACCTGGTCTTCAAGCCCACCGGAGACAGCATCAAAGGCACGAAGTACATCCGCCCGTCCGCAGCTCAGAAAGTCACCGGTACGTGGGACTTCGGTGCTGACGATGCCCTCAAGATGCCCGGCTGCCTGCGTCTCGCACTTACCCAGGCAAAGGTTTCCCACGCCAACATCAAGAGCATTGACACCTCTGAAGCCGAGAAGATGCCCGGTGTTGTAAAAGTTATCACTTATAAAGACATTCTTGCCGCAGGCGGCTCCAACAAGATCAACGGCCTTGTCATGCTGCCGAAGCACAACAAGACCGACGGTTTTGAGCGTCCTGTCCTCTGCTCTGACAAAATCTTCCAGTTTGGTGATGCGATTGCTATCGTAGCAGCTGACACCGAAGAACATGCACGCGCAGCAGCAGACGCTGTGAAGGTTGACATTGAAGAGCTGCCCGCATACATGAGCGCACTGGATGCTATGGCACCCGATGCCATTGAAATCCATCCGGGTACCCCGAATGTCTTCTTCGAGACCAACTGCATCAAGGGTCCTGACTTTGACTGGAACAGTGTCCCCGATTCCCAGCAGGTTGAGATTGAGAGCTACTGCTCCCGTCAGCCGCATCTGCATCTTGAGCCGGACAACGGCTACGGCTATATCGATGAAGACGGCATGGTAACCATTCACTCCAAATCCATCGGTATCCATCTGCACATGCCGATGATCGCCGACGGTATCGGTGTTCCCATGGAGAAGCTTCGCCTTGTCCAGAACCATGCAGGCGGCACATTCGGTTACAAATTCTCCCCGACCAATGAA
The DNA here is from genome assembly GCA_902778665.1 of Oscillospiraceae bacterium. Lineage (GTDB taxonomy): Bacteria > Bacillota > Clostridia > Oscillospirales > Oscillospiraceae > Limivicinus. The sequence goes on from CACYYN010000006.1 coordinate 29,356, forward strand.
GCTCTCATTGGCGCAGCCGTCAAGATTATCGGCAAACCTGTGTCCCTGAACTTCAACCAGTTCCAGAACATCACCTACACCGGCAAGCGCTCCCCGGCCTTCATGCACATCAAGCTTGCTGCCGATAAGAACGGCAAGCTGCTGGCACTCTGGGGCGACAACTATGTGGACCACGGCCCGTACTCCGAATTCGGCGACCTGCTGACCATGCGTCTCAGCCAGTTCACCGGCGCAGGCTATGGCATTCCTTCCATCCGCAACAAGAGCCAGACGGTATTCACCAACCATGCCTGGGGCTCTGCATTCCGTGCTTACGGCTCTCCGCAGTCCTTCATGGGCTCTGACATTGCAATTGACTGCCTGGCAGCCAAGATGGGCATTGACCCGTTCGAAATGAGAGCAATGAACTGCTACAAAGAGTCCGAGCACACCACAATTCCAACCGGCTATCCCCCTGAGGTCTATTGTGAAGAGGCTCTGTTCGACAAGGCTCGCCCGCTGTACGAAGCAGGAAAGAAGAGAGTAGCCGAAAAGAACGCCGCTTCCGACGGCCGCTATAAATACGGCATCGGTGTTTCCCTCGGTGTCTACGGCTGCGGCCTCGACGGTGTTGACACCTCCTCCGCATACGCCGAGTTGAATCCGGACGGTACTGTCACAATGTACGCTGCATGGGAAGATCACGGTCAGGGCGCTGATATGGGCGTTCTCGTATCCGCTCATGAGACTCTGCGTCAGGCAGGCATACGCCCGGATCAGATCCGCCTTGTCATGAACGACACCAAGTACACTCCGAATGCCGGCCCTGCAGGCGGCTCCCGTTCTCAGGTTATGTCCGGTAACGCATGCCGCCTCGCAGCGGAGAACCTGCTGGCTGAGATGAGAAAGGACGACGGCACCTATCGCACCTATGACGAAATGGTAGCTGACGGCAAGAAACTGAAGGTTGAGGGCAACTGGGTCACCACCTTCTGTGCTGACCACCCGATCGATCAGGACACTGCACAGGGCGATCCGTTTGCCACCTACATGTACACCATCTTCCTCCCCGAAGTATGCGTTGACACGCAGACCGGCAAAGTAAAGGTTGAGAAGTTCACCTGTGTAGCTGACGTCGGCACCATTATGAACAAGCTGCTGGTTGACGGCAACTTCTACGGCGGCCTTGCACAGGGCATTGGTCTCGCACTCAGCGAAGACTTTGAGGATCTCAGCAAGCACACCAGCCTCATGAAGTGCGGCATTCCTTACATCAAGGATATTCCGGATGACATTGAGCTGCACTACAATGAGACCTATCGTCCTTCCGGACCTTACGGTGCTGCAGGCTGCGGCGAAGCTCCTCTGGATGCACCGCACCCGGCCATTCTGAACGCGATCTTCAATGCCACCGGCGCACGCATCACCCGTATCCCGGCACGTCCGGAGAATGTGCTCGCTGCGCTGAAAGCACTGGAAGAGTAATTCTTTCCAAACACCTCGCAAAATGATATAATAGAGAGGCCCGCTCAGGGCCTCTCTATTGATTCAGGCGGAATACCGTTTTTTATTCGATTTACCCGGAACAGGAGGGATATCCATGGCTGAGATTGAGGAACGCGGCTCAACGCATGTATACAAAGTCAACCGGATCTCCAAGGAGGAGATCGATTCTATGGTGGAACGCTGCGTCTATGAGGAGGCACCGTATTGCAATGCCGCCTGTCCTCTGAAGCTTGACACCCGTGGAATGCTGAAAGCTGTTGCCGAAGGTGATCTGAAAAAAGCCCTGCAGATTTATGAAAAGGCAGCACCTTTCCCTCTGATTCTCTCCATGGGCTGTGAAGCACCCTGTGAGGCAAAATGCCGTCTCTGTGAGGTCGGCGATGGGGTTGCCATACGGGATGTGGAGGCCGCTGTCGCCCGTCACGGACAGCAGAGCAGGCTCGGCAGCATTTTTCGTACCCGTAAAAAGAAAACAGCGGCAATCTTCGGTTCCGGTCTCTTTCCGCTCTTCCTGTCAGCCGAACTGGAAAAGAAAGCATATCCTGTCACTGTCTTCTGTGAGGAGGAAGATCTTTCCGCATTTCTTCATTGTGAAACACCCTTTCTCGATGCGGAGTCATTCGCCCTTGAGCTGAAGCGCCTGAAGGGGAAAGATATCAGCTTTGTTTTCAATTGTGATATTACACCTTCATTTTTCGAAGAAAAGCGGACAGAATTTGATATTCTGTGTTCATCATCAGAGGTGTCATCAAGGCTATTTCCGGATGCCGCCTTTCTCCCCGATCTGATGCTCTGTGAAGAGGAACAGCTTGTTACCGCCCGGGAAGGCGGGGTGATGGCAGCGGCATACGGTGCAAAGAAAGCCGCCCTGACGGTTGATCGCCTCGCACAGAATCTCGACCCGCGAAACAACCGCGGGAAGGAAGGCCCATCCGAAAGCAGACTCTATACCGATCTTTCGGAGGCTGTGGCATTAAATCGTATTCCGAAACATGGATCAGGATATACGCCGGAGGAGGCTGTGGCTGAGGCAAAACGCTGTATCCAGTGTCACTGTGAAGAGTGCATGAAGAGTTGTGCCTATCTGCGGCACTACAAAAAATATCCGGGGCTTCTCTCCAAAGAGATTTACAACAACACCCAGATCATTATGGGCGACCACCAGCTCAACAAGCCTATGAACGCATGCTCCCTCTGCGGGCAGTGTACAGTGGTCTGCCCCAACGGTTTTGACATGGCACATGTCTGCCATATTGCCCGGCAAAACATGGTTTCCACCGATAAAATGCCCCTGGCGCCCCACGAGTTTGCGTTGCTGGATATGGTTTTTTCCAATGGAGATGCATTTCTGTCCAGACCGCAGCCCGGGCATGAACAATGCAGATATGTGTTCTTTCCGGGCTGTCAGGCTTCTGCCATAGCCCCGGAAACCGTGAAAGCCGCTTACGCCGACCTCCGTGATCGTCTGGATGGGGGTGTAGCCCTGATGCTGGGTTGCTGCGGTGCAATCTGTGACTGGGCAGGACGATACGAAATGTCCGGGCAGACCCGCGAATTCATTGATCGTGAACTGAGCAAGCTGGGGGATCCCATTGTGATTGCCGGGTGCCCCACCTGTGCAAAAGAATTGAAAACCCATAAAAACCTTCAGGTTAAGGGTATATGGGATGTGCTGCTGGAACTCGGTTTGCCGGAGGGTGCCCATGGGCTGGATCGTCCTGCCGCCATGCATGACTCCTGCGGGGCCAGAGGTGATGCTTCGACGCAGAATGCCATCCGGTCAATTGCGAAGCAGCTGGGTTGTGAGCTGGTTGATACTCCCTATTCCGGTGACCGCTCACCCTGTTGCGGCTACGGCGGGCTCACAGCTTATGCCAACAGGGAAGTTGCCTCAGAAATGACTGCACAGTGTCTGGATCGCTCGGATGCTCCGTATATCTCCTACTGCATGGCTTGCCGCGATCGGTTTGCCCGTGCTGGGCGGGAATCCAAACATATTCTGGAGCTCGTCTACGGCACCGATGCAGGCTCCCCGCCTGACATCAGTGAAAAGCGTTGGAACAGACTCACGTTGAAAAACGAGCTATTGCGCGATTTGTGGCTGGAGGAACCGCTGGAAATGAAGCTGAATTATGAACTAAACTATACACCGGAAGCACGCCGTATTATGGATGACCGGATGATTCTGACAGATGATGTGATTGCCGTGATAGATTCTTATCGGGAAACCGGTGAAGCCGTGCTGGACAGCACCTCCGGATTGCTGATAGCCCGGAAGAGAATCGGCAACGCCACCTTCTGGGTTCAGTTCACCCGGGACGCAGAAAACAGCTATACCGTGCACGGAGCATACAGCCACCGCATGAATGTTGAGAGGAGGCAGGGCTGATGGCCATTGAGAGAACCTACTATACCATTGATCCGGAAGGAAAGCTGCAGTGCATGAAATGCGGTGTACCCCTGGTAAAGGGGAAGGCCAAATTCATGTATCTGGATAACGGATTTCCTGTGGAACTGCCCGTATGCCCGGTCTGCGGATTCGTTTACGTGCCGGAGGAACTGGCACTCGGCAAAGTTGCATCTGTCGAGCGTGCATTGGAGGACAAATGAACGGCCACCCCGGGGGGATCGCCCATACCCGGCATCTTCTTGATCTCGCATCCCTTCCTGCCGGTGCCCGCATTCTGGATCTCGGCGCAGGTGCGGGAGAGTCTGTGCTGCTGATGCGGGAACTCGGATATGATGCCTCCGGGTTAGACCTCAGCCCCCGTGCGGAATTCGTACAGCAGGGAGATCTGCTTCAAACCGGTCTGCCGGATGCGTCTTTCGATGCCGTGCTGAGCCAGTGCTCCTTTTTTGTCTCCGGCAACGTGCAGCAGGCACTGCAGGAGGCACACCGCCTGCTGAAACCCGGAGGCAAACTGCTGCTGTCAGATGTCTTTTTCAGCCCTGCCGAGGCTTTGATGCAGAAAGCCGGTTTAACCGTTCTCTGTACAGAGGACCTTACTGCGCAGTGGAGAGAGTACTATCTGGATGCTTTGTGGCATGATGATGCGCCTTGCCGCATTTCCTTTCCACGAGGGAAATGCAGCTATCTGCTACTCATAGGAAGGAAGGATGACCATGGATCTGTTTGACCGTGTTATGGAATTGAGCCGGTACGGCTACTTCTGCTCCCAGATTATGGGGATTCTGATGCTGGAAATGACGGGTGAAGAAAACCCCGGTCTGATCAAAGCTCTCGGCGGGCTCAACGGAGGCGTGGGTTACTCTCAGGGCTGTTGCGGTTGTATGACGGGCGGCACCTGTGTGATCTCTTATTTCACCGGCAAGAGCGAAGACACGGGATTTGAAAATGAGAACCACAAGCCTGCCATGGCAGAGTTCACCCGATGGTTTGAAGAGGAAATGACAGTTGAATACGGCGGAATTGACTGCCGTGACATCACCAAGGGAAACCCTGCCAGCCGTGTGGAGTATTGCCCGCAAATCATTGCAGCCAGCTTTGAGAAATGTGTGGAAATTCTGGAAAACAGGGGGCTTCTGTAAGATGCAGTGTTCCCGTCTGGATGCCCTGATCTGTGAACAGGAACATCTGTCTTCGCTTTCTCGAGATGCACTTGAGGCGGTTCAGCTGTCCGGTCTGAACCGCCTTCTTTCACGCGAGGCCGGACGTTCCGGTTTCTACAAGGATCTCCCGGAACATCTGAACAGCCTTTCCGAGCTGCATAAATTACCCTTCACCACGGAGGACGATCTCGCCCGTCGCGCCGGCGGCATTCTGTTGACCTCCCAGAGCGAAATACGCCGCGTTTTATCAGATGCGACTTCCGGTACGACCGGGCTTCCGAAGCGGGTTTTCTATACAGAGGGTGACCTGGAAAATACCGTTCGTCTCTATATGGCAGGTCTGGGAGAACTGATTTTCCCCGGTAACCGGGTCATGATCTGTTTTCCTTTTTCCGGTCCCTTCGGCCTGGGCGAGCTGATTGCAGAAGCCATTGTCCGCCTCGGCGCACAGCCACTGAAGCTTGGCTCTGCAATGCGTTATCAGGATTATTCCGCTATTTTGGACGGGGAAAAGCCTGACTGTTTTGTCGGCATGCCGGTGCAGCTTCTGAGTATTCTCAGAGTCTGCGGTAAAAAAAGCCTGCGGCGTGCTCTTGTGAGTGGGGACGCATGCCCTGACAGTGTGACGGATGCCTGTGAGACCATTCTCGGTACCAGACTTTTCCCTCATTACGGCTCCCGGGAAATGGGCATGGCAGGTGCCGTCACCTGCCCCGCTCACACCGGTATGCATCTGCGGGAAAACCATATCATCGCTGAGATCGTTGCGCAGGACGGCCATGTTCTCCCTGCAGGTGAGTTCGGTGAGCTGGTAATCACAACCATCGGAATGGAAGCTATGCCGCTGATCCGCTACAGAACCGGCGATCTCACTCGAATTCTTCCGGATGCATGTCCCTGCGGCAGTGCAACACACCGTCTTGACAAAGTGAAAAGGGCTTCTTCCGGCCCGGATATAACCGAACTGGATGAAGCCCTTTATCCCTTCCCACAACTTGTTGACTATCGAGCGGATCGGATCAGGAAGCAAATCACAATTGACGCCCTCGTGAAAGGCAGCATCAACCCTGCCCTTCTGGCAGACGCCGCTGCAAAAGCTTTGCCCGGTTTTGCTGTCTCGGTCAAGGTTCGGGATGTCTGCCCCGAAGACACAGCGCTTTATCGCGGCAAGCGCCGGATATTGCCTGATTCCGAAAGACTTGCTCTCAGGCGATGCTTTCCTCCTCAATTGACTGCGCTTTTTCCAGTGCCGCGTAGGCACCGCCCAGCCTGAGGAGTTCCTCCCTGGATCCCTGCTCGACAATTCTGCGGTCATCAATGACGGCAATGCGGTCAGCATTACGGATTGTAGAGAGCCGGTGGGCAATCACCACGCAGGTTTTTCCTCTGCTCAGGCGATCCAGACTGTGCTGAATTTTCTGTTCCGTCACACTGTCCAGTGCGGAGGTAGCTTCATCCAATATCAGAATCGGCGGATTTTTCAAAAAGACACGGGCAATGGAGATTCTCTGTTTCTGACCTCCTGAAAGGACAACTCCACGCTCCCCTACAAAGCTATGATAACCGCCGGGCATCTGCATGATCTCCTCATGGATTTCCGCGTTCTTCGCCGCTTCAATGACTTCCTCATCCGTGGCATCCGGTCGGCCGTAACGGATATTCTCCAGAATTGTCCCCGCGAAGAGGAACACATCCTGCTGGATGATCCCAATGTTCCTGCGCAGGCTTTCCTGCGTCAGATTACGCACATCCTCTCCATCCACAAGAACGGCACCTTCCGTGACGTCATAAAATCTCGGGATCAGATGGCAGATGGTTGTCTTTCCTCCGCCTGACATTCCTGCGAGAGCAAATGTCTCGCCCGGGGCGATCCGGAGATTAATATCTTCCAGAATCGGGACGCCCTCCTGATAGGAGAAGCTGACATGATCGAACCGGATTTCACCTTTTACATGCTTCAGTTCTCCGGCATCCGGTCGGTCAGAAATGTCCGGTTTGGTACGCATGATTTCCACAAAGCGTTCAAACCCGGCGCTGCCTTGGGCATAAACTTCCATAAACTGTACCAGTTTCCGCACCGGTGAGGTAAATGTTGATACATAAAGCGTGAAAGTCAGCAGGTCAATCAGGTTCATTTCGCCTTTCATAATCAGCCATCCGCCCACGGTGACAACAGCTACCTGCATAATCCCGACGGTGGCTTCAATCCCGGCGTTGAACATTCCCATAGCCTGGTAATATCGGACCTTGCTTTTTTTGAAAGCCTCATTGGCTGTATCGAACTTTTCATCCTCTGCCTTCTCTGCTGCAAAGGCCTTCGCTGTCCGGATGCCGGATATGCCGCTTTCAATAGCGGCATTGATCTCTCCGGTTTTGATTTTTACCTCCTTATTCGCCTGCTGCATTTTGAGACGCTGGCGGATGGAAAACACCACACACACGGGCAAAAGGACCAGCAATACCAATGTCAGCCTCACATTGACGGTCAACAGAATGATCAGTGCACCGAGAATCGTCACGCCGCAGATCAGCAGGTTTTCAGGCCCGTGATGCGCAAGTTCCACAATTTCAAACAGGTCGTTCGTCACACGTGCCATCAGCGCACCTGTGCGGTGCTTATCAAAAAAGGAGAAGGACAGCGTCTGAATATGGGTGAACACATCCCTGCGCATATCTGCCTCCACCAGTGTTCCCATCCGGTGACCGACAATCGTAATCAGATACTGAAACCACGCCCGCAGCAGATAGCTCGCCAGAACAATCCCCATCACTGTAAAAAAAGCCGCATAGCGCTGCTCCGGGAGCAGCGTATTCATCGTTCGCCTTGTTACATAGGGAAAGACCAGGTCCACCAGCGCCACTGCCAGTGAAAGCCCCATATCCAGTACGAACGCCGTCTTGTGCGGCATAAGATAGCTGATGAAGATGGAGAGCTTGCTTTTACTGTAGTCAATTCTGTTGTTTTCGAGAGTGATCATTATTTACCATCCTGTCTGAAGAATGAAAGTGAGGATTTTATGATTCTTGTCAGTGCCTGTTTGGCAGGCATCCCCTGCCGATATGACGGACGCTCCAATCTGGTGCCGGAAATCCGGCAGCTGGTGGAGGAAGGAAAGGCTGTAACCGTCTGTCCGGAGGTTCTGGGCGGCCTGCCCACGCCGAGAATCCCAAGTGAACGGCTTGGGAACAAAGTGATCAACAGAGCCGGAGACGATGTCACCGAAGCATTCCTGTCCGGAGCCGAAAAGGCACTGGAGATTGCCCGGGAACATGGTTGTGAGACTGCCGTTCTGAAGGCAAGAAGCCCCTCCTGCGGGCACGGCTGCATCTACAACGGCTCCTTTAACGGCACACTTGTTCATGGCAACGGCGTTGCTGCACAGCTGTTTCTCAAGTACGGCATCCGAATTCTGACGGAAGAGGAGTTTCTTACCGGTAAGGCTTCCGAATAAACGGCGCTACTAGGAGACAGCCTCCCGGAGCTTTTGCGAAAGATCAGCAAGTTCTTCCGGCTGTATTTTCTGCACAGCCCTGTCATAGGTCAGGATTCCGTTTGTCTCATCCTCCACATCGGAAACCTGAGTATAGACCGCCCCGCACAGTCCTTCTTTTGCCAAGGGAATGAGAGAATTCTCAATCATCTCTCTTATGGCACAAACGTATTCCTCCCGTGTCTCATACACCCTGTAGCCATAGGTTTTTTCCGTGTTAAAGGAATGTTCCGGGATCTTCCACACATATCCGCCGTATTCGGAGAGAAATTGCGGGAGATTCTTTTTTCCGAGGTGAAGCTTTTCAAAGTAGAGATGCAGGCTGTCTACGTCACTCAGTTTCTGATGGTACCAGCCTGAAGTGCTGTCAATGAATCTCTCCGAATCCATTTTTTTCAGCATCCGGTAGGCGTCATCCGCGCAGAACTGTCCCCAGCCCTCGTTGAAGATTGTCCAGAGGCAAATGCAGGGGTGATTTTTCAGCGCTTCCACCGTATCTTTCATAGCCTTCAGAAAAGTTTTGCGTGTCTCCGGGTCGCGGTTCAGCCAGCGATCCGGTTTTTTCTGCAAATGCAGGGTCGGCAGCACAGTATCGCGCACATAATGGTACGGTCCGTTATTTACCATATCCTGGAAGACAACCATACCCAGTCTGTCACAGGCGTAATAGAATATCTCCGGCTCGATTTTGATGTGCTTGCGCAGCATGTTGAAGCCGAGAGCCTTCATGCTCAGAATGTCCTTCTCAAAGCACGCTTCTTCGGCAGGTGTGTAAAGCCCGTCACTCCAGTAACCCTGATCCAGCAGGCCGTGGAAGAAATAGGGCTTCCCGTTCAGGCAAAGTCTGGGCTTACCCTGAACGGTTTTCACCGAAAGTGTACGCAGAGCGAAGTAGCTCTCCACCCGGTCATTTTCGGACAGAACGGAAAACGGGTATAAATAAGGGTCTTCCGGGCTCCACAGTCGGGGGTTATTCACTGAGATGCGAACGCGCCCGTTTTCAAACGGAGTCTCCTGCCCTTCCAGTTGTATAATTCCTCTCTCAGCACCCCGGATGATGACCTCTATCCAGTCCTTCCCGGTGGTAATATGCAAATGTTCAATTGCATGCTCCGGCACAGGTTCCAGCCAGACCGTCTGCCAGATTCCGGAGCAGGGAGTATACCACATGCCTCCCCTTTTAGCGCTCTGTTTTCCCCAAGGAAAGCGTTGAGACAGATCATTCACCACCCGCACCTCAAGGGTGTTATTCTTGTCCTGTAAAACAGAGGTGATATCTGTAGAGATGGGCAGATATCCGTTTTCTGATCGGCACACCAACCTGTTGTTAACGAATACAGAGGCGTCCCGGCTCACTGCTCCGAAATGCAGAAGAATCCGCTTCCCACTCCAGGATTCCGGGATCTCCAGTGCTCTGCGATATACCAGAATATCTCCCGGCGCAGGCGCTTCTTTCACACCAGACAACAGGCTCTCCGCACAGAAAGGCACCAGAATCTTCTCCTGCCGAAAGGCAGAACCATCCTGTGATCCTTTTTTTCGGATCTGCAGTTCCCACCATCCGTTCAGACAGAGCCATTCCTTTCTCCTCATCTGCGGCCTCGGATAAGTCTCCCAGGGGATTTCAGGAAGATGCCTTCCTTCTTCTGTATAAAGCTTCTGCATTTTCTTAACTCCTTTTCATCTGCATGCTTCCCTTTTCCAGCGGAAGCTGAACAAGAAGTATGGCGATGAACATCACGACACATCCCAGCAGTTCCCGACGGGTCATACGTTCACCAAGCAGCAACGCCCCGGACAAAACCGCAAAAACAGACTCCAGACTCATCAGCAAAGATGCTGTTGTAGGGTCAGTATACTGCTGAGCGGTAATCTGCAGCGTAAAGCCGATTCCTCCGGATATGACCCCACAATAGAAAATCGGGAAGAGTGCAGAAGAAATTGCCTTCCAGTCAAGCCCTTCTGCAGGCAGTGCAATTACAATCGAGAGAATCGCGGCCGTGCCGAACTGAATGGCACACATTTTCAGCGGGTCCGCACGCTGAACAAAACGGTCACAGCTGAGAATGTGCCCGCTGAACAGCAGCGCACAAATACAAAGCAATGTATCTCCTCGTGCAAGGCTGAACCGCTCTGTCATACACAGCAGGTAAAGCCCCACTACTCCTGTCAGCACGGCAAGCCACACGATCCAGCTGTTTCTCTTTTTGAACAGCACGAAATTAATAATAGGGACCAAAAGCATGTACATCGCTGTGATAAATCCCGCTTTCCCGGCAGAGGTATATACAATGCCCGCCTGCTGAAAAGCTGTTGCAACAGCCAGAAACACGCCGCAGCAAACCCCGCCCAGCAGTGTGTTTCTTTTTCTCTCCCTTACCTCCTCCTGCGAAGAGCAGGAATTATTCTTTGTCCGATCTCTGAAACTGAACAGTACAGACGCAAGCGCAGTGGCAGCGAACGCAAAAACCATCCTCGATGCAGTAAACGTGAGGGGGCCGATATCGTCCATGCCTACACGCTGTGCCACAAAGGCCGACCCCCAGATCATGGCGGTCAGGATCAGCATCAGATTCCCGATCATTTTTTTATTCTTCATACTCTTCCCTGACTTCAGACAGTTCTCTATCATTCTCACCGAAGCATATTACATTAGTTGCATTTCTCCGTCAAGCAGCAATTTGTCAAATCTGAAATGAAATAAAAACAGGACGCCCGGAGGCGTCCTGCAGGTATTAAACTAATATTGGATCAGTCGTAGAGGTTCTGAGCGATCTCAGGATCGTCCATATTCTCTGCGGTGTACCACTGGCAGCCGGTGTCAACATCGGAGACTTCACCGCCGGTTGCAGCATTGTAGCACAGCTCAACAAGTGCAGCGCCCATAGCAACAGGAGCCTGGGTGATTGCGCCGTACAGGGTTCCGTCAGCAACAGCAGCCTTGATGACAGCGCCGGAGTCAAAGCCGGCACCGATGATGTCATTCTCGCCCGTGCCGAGAACCTGGAGGTTCTCATTTGCGGAGATGATGGCTTCAGCAGAGTGCTGGTTGGAGCCATAGATAGCAATGGTGTCTTCCTTGCTCATGAGGGTGTTGCAGTCGATCAGGGAGAGCTCAGAGGTGACCTGTGCAGGAACGAGGGTTTCAATGATGACTTTGCCGGCATCATCGGAAGTGACGTTTGCACCGTTCACATAAGCGGCATCGCCTTCCAGCTTCACAGTGTAGCCATCTGCAGCGCAGAGTTCAGCAAACTTGTCGATGAAGCCAAGGCCGCGGCTCACAACAGAGTCAGACACGTTGTCCTGTGCGGAAACCCCGATACGGACAGAGCCTTCTGCTGCAGCGATACGTGCAGCAACTGCTTCATAAACCTTCTCAGCTGCCATTGCACCGGCATTGTAGTTGTTGGTTGCAGCGTTTGCCCAGATTGCGCCTTCCGGAGCACCCGGAACACCTGAGTCAAAGCCGATGATGGGGATGCCAGCGGCCTGAGCAGTGGCAATAGCGTCCAGGCAGGTCTCAGTGGAGAGTGCTGCAAGGCCGATTGCTGCCGGCTTTGCGGCAATAGCGGAGTTGAGCTGAGAGAGCTGCTCGTCGTAAGCAGATTCATTGGCAGGACCAACAAAGTTGATGGTAACGCCAAGCTCTTCAGCCTTCTCCTGAGAGCCCTTCAGAACTGCCTGCCAGTACTGATGCTGGAAGCCTTTGGATACGATCTCGAAGTGAAGCGGTTCACCGTCTGCGAATGCGACGGCAGTCATGCTGCAGACCAGCACGAGGGCCAACACGATGGCCAATAGTTTTTTCATGGGGTTCCTCCTTTTAAAAATGTGTTTTTATGTTCACCGCAATGCGGCAGACACCTTAATGAATATACTATCAAAATTATAGCATCGGTTTACATTAAAGTCAATGTGTTTCAGCCTTTTTTTCGGTTCTTCAGCACGTCGATATAAATCGCAAAAATCAGAACCAGACCTGTAATAATATTCTGCCAGTCCTGTCCCAGACCGATTTTCGGAAGTCCGTTTTTCAGCAGTGTCAGGATGAGGATACCAAGCAGTGTGCCGAAAATACTGCCTACACCGCCCGTCATCGACGTTCCTCCGATGATCGCTCCGCCGATTGCGTCCAGCTCAAGCCCCGCTCCGGAACCGGGTGTGATCGAGGACGTTGTCGCACAGACATAGGCAATGCCTGCCACCCCCGCAAAGAAGCCGGAGATGATATAGGCCGACATCTGATACTTAATGACATTAACACCCGAGAGGCGGGCTGCTTCCTTATTGGAACCGATAGCAATAATATAGCGGCCGATACGTGTCTTGTTCAGGATGATCGACATGATGATTACTGCCAGAATAATCGGTATAACACCCACGGGCACCGGCGTTTTCTTCCCGGCGGAGTTTGCAACCATCAGCTTGAAGAGATTGCGGAACCAGCCGTTGGGGGACGAGCGTGCCGGCCAGTTTACCGCTCCGCCGCAGACGACCGAGCCGAGGCCGCGCGTTATCAGCATGGTGCAGAGCGTTGCGATGAATGCCGGAAGATTCATAACCGAAACCAGAAATCCGTTCAGCACACCGAAGATCAGCCCGCAAGCAATGGTAACCAGTATACCCGCCCATGTCGGGAGGCCAAGCTTGGTGATGCAGAAACCACCGATCAGCGCATAGCAGACCATACCGGTTCCAACCGACAGATCATTACCGCCGGAGATCAGACAGAACGTGACACCGATGGCAATAAAGCAGAAGTAATAGAAGGAATCCAACAGCGTAACAACTGTGGAGAATTTGCGAAAGTCGCGGCTGAAAATACTGAATACTGCCGCCAGAACGACAACGACCGCGAGCACAACGATCCTCTGAAGATCAATTTTACGGGAAGAGTTCCCACTCAAATTTGTGTTCTGCATGAGTTACCTCCTGATTTTCAATCGTTGGTCGGGGTCATCACCGACGCCGCTGGCTGCTGCGGATATCCGCATACACTGCCAGCGCGACAATGATACCGGTAATGATATACTGCCAGTCAGGGCTGAACTTCATTGCGTTGATGCCGACGCGAAGCAGAGCGATAATCAGTATGCCGATCAGGCTGCCGCTGACGGAGGCAACACCGCCCGCCATGGAAGTACCGCCCATCACGCAGGCTGCGATAGCATTGTTGTTGAATGCGTCGCCGCCGGCGGTAGTAACTTTTGTGTTTACACCGACATACATGATGGCAGCGATACCGGCCAGCGTTCCGCAGATGATATAGGCCAGCGCCTCCCACTTACGTGTGTCGACACCGGACAGGCGTACCGCTTCCCGGTTGGAGCCGATGCAGAGAATGTATCGTCCGATTCGGGTGCGATTCAGGATGACGGAACACACAATGGCAAAAAACAGAAGGATAATCAGCCCGGTAGGAATGCCGTTCACGTTGATGAGCTTTCTGTACCAGTCATTGGCTGAGCCGGTGCTGGGCCAGCTGACGCCGGCAGATTTCGTTGCCAGGGAGCCGATGCCCTGGGCGATTCGCATAGAGGCCATGGATGAAATAAAGGAAGGAAGCTTCATGTAAGCGACCATAATGCCGTTGAGAATACCGAAGATCAGCCCGACCAGGATGCTGATCAGCAGGCAAAGCCACAAAGGCAGACCGCCTACTACCAGCAGCTGGCCCGCTACCAGTGCTGCACAGTACATCACCGGGCCGATTGAAAAATCGATTCCTCCGGTTGCGATGACAAACATAACGCCGATGGTCAGAAAGCCCATAAAATCGACACTGTTCAGCACATTCTGGATATCTACCGCACCGAGAACGCGCCCGCTGAACAGGGAGAAGAGCAGATAAAGCAAAATCAGAACGCCAACCAGAATAATTCTGTTGAATCCGAGTGTTTTGACGAGGGGATTACTCTTGAATTTTTCCATATTCTCGTCCTCCTGTTATCTCAGTGTTGCCGCATGCATAATCTTTTCCTGCGTAGCATCGGCGATGTCGATCTCCGCAGTCTTGCGGCCTTCACACATGACAATAATGCGGTCACTCATACGAAGCACTTCAGGCATTTCGGAGGAAATCATAATGATAGACTTGCCTTCCGCTGCCAGTTCCGTCATCAGATGGTAGATCTCGCTCTTGGCACCGACATCAATACCACGGGTCGGTTCATCAAAAATCAGAATATCGCAATTGCGCACCAGCCATTTTGCAATAACCACTTTCTGCTGGTTGCCGCCGGAGAGATTTACAACCAGCTGATCGATGCCGGGTGTTTTTGTCCGCAGGCGATCCACATATTTCTGTGTGGCGTCGCGCTCTTTCTTTCTGTCGATCAGGCGCCCCTTGATAAATTCCTCCAGGCTGGCGAGCGTGGAATTCTCTGCGATGGTTTTGCCTACAACAATGCCGTAACGCTTGCGGTCTTCCGACAGATAACCGATGCCATGCTTCACCGCATCCTGCGGGCTGTTGATTTCCACTTTTTCCCCGTTGATATAAATATCTCCGCTCTCCTTCGGGTCTGCCCCGAAGATAGCACGTGCGGTTTCGGTACGGCCGGCACCCATCAGGCCGGAAAAGCCCAGGATCTCACCCTTACGCAGCTCAAAGCTGATATCCTGCACCATTTTGCCGGCATTGAGATGCTCCACCTTCAACACAACCGGAGCATCCGGTGCAACCATGCTGTGGGTTTTGGGTTCTTCATAGATGACTCGGCCGACCATCATGTTGACGATGTCATCCTTGGTGCTGTCTTTGGTGATCAGCGTACCCACATAGGTACCGTCACGCATAACCGTAACACGGTCGGTAATGACCTTTATCTCATCCATACGGTGCGAGATATAAACAATGCCCATCTGCTTCTCACGCAGATCGCGGATGATCTTGAAGAGTTCTTCGATTTCGGCCTCTGTCAATGCTGCAGACGGCTCATCAAAAATGATGACCTTGGCCTCATGCGAAATAGCCTTGGCAATTTCACACATCTGCTGCTTGCCGACCGTCAGGTTTCCCATCTTTTCTGCCGGGTTAATGTCGATGCCCAACTGATCAAACAGTTTCCTTGCTTCAAGATTCATGCGCGCATCATCAATCAGAAACCCCTTCATATACTCGCGGCCGATGAAGATGTTCTGCGCCACCGTAAGATGGTTCATCATGTTCAGTTCCTGATGAACAATAACGATGCCGGCTTCCTGCGCTTCGCGGGGATTGTGGAATTCCACTTCTTTCCCCTCATAAGTGATCGTGCCGGCATCTTTGGAATAAATGCCGGTGAGCACCTTCATCAGTGTGGATTTTCCTGCTCCGTTTTCGCCCATCAGAGCGTGTACTTCGCCCCTGCGTACCTCCAGATCAACATGATCCAACGCGTGTACGCCGGGAAAGGACTTGTCGATGCCCTTCATAGTAAGAATTACTTCGCCCACGACGTTCTCTCCATTTCTTTGCTATTCTATTTTTGTTGCGGCCAATTGATTATTCAGGTCCGCTATTTTTTTCTGTTCATCTTCTTTTCTTCATATTTTTTCAGCCGTTCGGCCGCGCCGCCGTCTGTCTGCAGGTAAGCGTCTATCACGGCCTGGTTCCAGATCCGCATCCGCTCTTCCTGCCCGGTGCGCTGCGCCAGACCATGCGTGATCTGCCAGGCATCACGGCACATACGATCCAACCTGCCCTCACTGCCGGACTGAATCAGGCCAAACAGAGCCCGGTTATAACCGGAAGCTTCACAGGTTTTAAAATACCGTGCAGCAGCATTGCGAAGTTCCCAGTAAAGGGCCTTTTCCCCCGCTTCGCCATATTGGGCAGCCTCGTCATAGAGCATGAGCCGGAATGCGTTTTCTATTTCTTTTATCGCACTGCGCGGAGTGAAATTTGCAATATGATAGGTCTGGATCAGGCTGACGCACTGAAAGAGAAAAGTATCCACCTCACGTCCCGGTTGTGCCGGGTCTGTGTGGCGTGCAGAGAAAATCCGCTCCCGATATGCATTGGCGCCGTCATCGGGTTCCGAAGCTTTCAGCTTCTCGAAGATACGCTTTCTCTCTTTCGGATCCAGTTCCTGATAATAGCTGTTCCATTCACTACTCTGCTCGTACATGTTGTTTGCTCCCTGAGAAGAATATAGAAATATTGTATAATATTATATACCCGTCTCCGACTAAACTCAACAATTAATTAGAGAATTTTACCAATTATCGAGCAAAGATATCTCCAATCAGATAGTTAAGTTTTGTCGCGTAATTATAATCCTCCACCAGGTGAACAACACAGTCTTCCGCCAGATCTTTCGGGTCCGGAGACAGCACACCGTCTCTCACCTTCACGTACTGCAGCGGCATATACTGCCTGAGCATACTTAAGGGGATCTTCACCTCACGCAGATTCGCAAACAGTTTATCAATTGCTCCGGTGATTTCCGGCTTCGCAAAATAATATCTGCATCGGTCGGAGAAGCTGAAGGCGCGCTTGATTTTCAGTTCCTCCTCACTGCCGTGATAGTGCTTCTGCCAGTTGGCAGGATCCTGAAGCATAACCTTTTCCAGCACTGCCGGGAAATGCGCCTGCTTTTCTTCCGGTACAAGCTGTGCTTCCATCATGGACAGAGCGAAGAGCCCTTCCCGGAGAGAAAATGTCAGCGCAGGGCCGACTTTGAGAATGGCAATGCCGTCCTCCACCATTTGACGGAGCGCTTCGGGAGACTGGTAGTCCGTCGAATGCCCTTCCAGTACAATTTCAGGATGAGACTTCATAAATGCTGTCAGCGCAGAGGCGTTTTGCCGGTTATAATGGAATATCTCCTCATCGCCGAATTCAACCCCCGGCTGAACCACGATGCCGATGATATTATGAAACGCATCATGTATCCCCTGCTTTTCAAACTGATCTCTGTAAGCCTGAAGCGTCTTTTCCACTGCCTCCGGTTTCGTAACGGCAATGCTGTCCTCCGCCTCCTGTGCCCCACCGGGGATCGGAACCTCAGATCCGATGATGAAAGCGGGTCTTGCTTCATCGGGATGCGTTTTCAGCCTTTCCTGATAAGCCTCCTCACAGGCTTTGTAGAGCACGGCACCTCTCCCGGCAATTGTGTCATCTGTCAGAGGTTTATCTCTCGGGTCGTCAGCAACACGCATGCTGGTATCGAGATGAATTTTTTTGAAACCTGCCGACACAAAAAGCTTCACCAGCTCCACGGATTTTGCCATTGCGGATGCTTCCGGCTCATTCTGCCAGGTGAGGGGACCGAGATGATCCCCTCCCAGGATGATTCTATCCCGGTCGAACCCGTTACGGTCAGCGATTTCATAGACAAAATCTCTGAAATCCGCAGGTTTCATCCCGGTGTATCCACCGTACTGATTCACCTGGTTTGCTGTTGCTTCAATCAGGACATAATCATTAAACCGTGCCGCCTGCCGGATGCACGCTTCAATAACCAGTTCGTTTGCCGTGCAGAAGGACGGAATCCCGCAGAATTTCATTCCCTTCTGCCTGTTATATAATATTTTCCTAAGTGCGTCCATGATGCCTCCGCTGTACCGTCGGTTTATTTATTTTGCGTCCGGGCAGTCTACAATCACGCCCTCTTCATCCCAGAGATCGTGCCAGTCATTGGCCCCCGGCCACAGGAAAACCTGCCCCTTCACAAGCCTGTTGTTCCGTTCAAGCGTAGCAATTGTTGCCATCTCTTCATCGGTCAGCGGCTCTGTGACGGTGCACTCCAGATTGCCCTCATAGTTATGCACAGAGAAGGGAATCGGCAGCTGTCCGCGCTGAATCGCCCACTTGAGGCAAATGGTCGCCGGGTGCACGTTGTGAGCTTTTGCAATCGCAACAAGTTCCGGCATCTTCATATCTTCAATGTCGGTGGCTACAATATCGCGCTCCGGTCTTCTGGGGGAACCGAGCGGCATAAAGCCGACCGGCTGAATCTCATGCGCCACGAGATAGTCGAACAGCTCCTGCTGCTGGAAGCAGGGGTGGAGCTCCGTTTCACAGAGGACAGGTTTGATTTCAAACTTATCAATTACCTGTTCCAGCTTGGGGATAGTCAGGTTGGAGATGCCGATGGCTCTCACCTTTCCTTTTCTGACCAGCGCCTCAATCTGGCGGTAGGTGTCCATAAACTCCGCCACTGAAAACGGCTTGGAGTCAGGGTTTCTGGAATCCACGTCACACCCGGGGGCATGATAATTGGGGAACGGCCAGTGGATAAAGAGAATATCCAGATAATCACACTGCAGGTCCGCAATGCTTTTGTCGCAGGATTCCTCCACACGGCGGTGCATGTCATTCCAGACCTTGGTCATGATGAACATGTCCTCTCTTTTCACCACGCCATCTGCAAACGCCTCGTGGAAAACCTGGCCGATTTCCTTCTCGTTGCCGTAGCAGGCAGCACAGTCGATCAGCCGATAGCCGCAGCGGATCGCCCCACCCACAGCAGTGGCCACATCCGCTGCGGAAACTCTGTCAGATCCGAAGGTTCCGAGGCCGATGCAGGGAATTTTCATCCCGTTGTTCAGCGTAAGCTGAGGGACGTTTTCAGGTTTTAAACCCATTTTCATTTCCTCCTGTTTATTTTATTATAAAGTTTCCGGTTTCATGAGAAATCGGAAAAAATGCTTTCAAGATTCCGATACAATGCCAGGTACAGTTCCATATTTTTCTGATAGACAGCATGTTTTTCTGGGTCAGGCGTATAGGTTTTCCTCACGGAAACTGTTCTTTCCACAGCTTCCCGATAGCTGCCGTATATCCCACTGCCTACACCGGCAAGAATTGCAGCGCCCAAAGTCGTTGCGGTGTCGGACCCCGGGACATGAATCACCTTTCCGGTGACGTCCGCTTTTATCTGTGTCCAGAGTGCGGAGTTGGACGCTCCGCCCATAGCATTCATGTCAGATACTTCCGCACCCGCCTCTGCTGCAACACGCAGATTATGCTCCAGCGCAAAGGCAACTCCTTCCAGAACGGCACGGATCATGTGGGCTCGGGTTTTGTCATAGCCGAGTCCGTAGAAAACACCTTTTGCGTCGGGATTCCATATGGGTGAACGCTCTCCCGCCATATACGGCAGGAATACAACCCCCTCTGACCCGGCAGGAATTTTAGCGGCCTCCGCAGTGAGCTCATCAAAGCTCATGCCGTTCCCGAGCTCCTGGCGGAACCACTTCAGCGCTCCGCCGCCCCCGACCGTTCCGCCCTGCAGCAGATACATGCCCGGCACCACATGCGGGCTCAGAATCAGGGCCTTATGGGCAATGGCTCTGTCCATACAGATGCTCATCCCGCCTGCCTGCCCGCCCTGTTCCTGCGTCTGCCCGGGCAGATAGACCCCTGCCCCAAGTGTACCGCAGGCGGCATCCAGACCTCCGGCGACAACCGGCGTTCCGCTGAGAAGGCCGGTGCGCGCAGAGGCCGCTTCCGTCACAGTACCGACTACGGCATCACACGCATACCGGTCGGGGATCAGGTCCGGATCAATCCCGAGCTCAGAAGCGAGACTTTCGTCCAGTTCCATTTTATGCAGATTAAAAAACTGGAGGCCGTACAGCTGGGACAGGTCCTGGCTGGCCTTACCCGTGAGCTTCATGGCGATATAGCTGTTACTCTGCATAAAATATCTGGCCTGACGGTAAATATCCGGGCGGTTTTCCCGGAACCAGATCATTTTGGGAGCCGAGTAGGAGGGAAGAAAATCGTTTCCGGCAATTTGGAAAACTGTTTCTTCCCCAAGCTGTTTTTTATACCGTTCACAGATTTCTCTGGAGCGTGTATCCATCCAGATCGGGGTTCTGGCAAGAGCGTTGCCTGCCCTGTCGACGGGTATGGCGGACCAGCTCTGGCCGTCAATTCCTATGGCAGAGATATCCGATGCACAGACATTCGGTGCTGCAAGCACTTCCCGGATACCCTCGCAGACTGCGGCCCACCATTCATCGGCATCCTGCTCCGCCCAACCCGGATGGGGATAATAAACGCTGTAAGGTCGGTTTGCCTGGGCAAGGACATGCCCGCCGGCATCAAATACCGCCACTTTGCAGGCGGATGTACCGATGTCAATCCCTAAAAGAAGCTCTTTCATACCTTTTCTACCTGTATGCATTCCATAAATCTGTTATAATCTTCCGCTGAACAGAGCTCCGTTCCTTCCAGCAGGATGGACCCGTGAGCTGCAGCTGCCGCCGAGCGAAGAATATCTGCCCCGGATAATCCCTTCATCATCCCGACACAGATGCCGGCTACCATAGAATCACCCGCACCCTGAAGACTTTTTACTTCGATATCGAGCCCGGGTGAAAACCAGGTTCCCTCCGGAGTGCCATACAGAGCACCTTCTTTCCCGAGAGAAAGGCAAACCGCTCCGATCCCGAGATCCAGAAACGCCCTGCAGGCTGAGACGGCATCCTGCAGGCTCCTGACCGGTCTGCCGAGAAGCTGCTCCGCCTCTTCCCTGTTCGGTTTGATGACCTCCGGCCGTGCTTCCAGGCCTTTTTTCATCAAGGTGCCTGATGCGTCGAGGATCACAGGGATCTTTCTCTCATGGGCAAGCTGCGTCATGGTCCGGTAGATTGTATCCGGCACACCGGGAGGCACACTCCCGTCCAGAACCAGAATGTCCGTGTCTGCAAGAGCTTCCGTGAATACCTCTGTCAGCCTCTCGACATCTGTTTGCGAAACGGGAGAACCTTTGCTGTTGATCTCTGTCATTTCCGACCGGGCAATGTCGAAAATTTTGGTGTTGATTCGCAGCCGTCCTTCCGTGGGGATTGATTCGAAAGGGATTCCGCAGTCTCTCAGGCAGTCCCTCAGCCGGCTTCCGCTGCCGACATAATCAAATCCGACTGCTTTTGTCTCCGCACCCAGATGACGCAGAACCTTGTTGACATTAATTCCCTTTCCGGAGATGTCTTCGTGGGTCCGCACTGTCTCATGATGCCCGCCCGGAACGAGCGCTGAAACCATGAGGGTGTGGTCAACGCACGGATTCAACGTAACTGCAGTTACCATCAGCTGTTTCTTCCAAATGTTCTGTCTGCAATTTCCTGCAGGATGCCCAGGTCCCAGAACAGCCTCGTGCCGACGTACTTGTCCCGGATATCTTTCGTCATGGTAAAGGTGGTCTTTACCTGCTCATCATCGTAGCCGATCACGGCAGCGCTTGTCGGGAAACCGATGGACTCCATCAGGGTTCTGATTTCCGAAGCGGGAGGCAGTGTTCCGATTGTCTCAAGTATGGCATCCCAGTTCTTTTCGATTACGGCAAATCTGGCTTTGTGTTTTTCCGCATCATATTTATGCTCCCTGTTTTCACCTTCGATCATCGCTTCCGCGCCGGGGCCAATGAAAGACAGCAGCTGCTGATTCCAGTCATCCAGTGAAAAATGTTCCACAAACTTCATAGCCCTCTCCCGGTCAGGGCAATAGTTCCCCTTCAGGAAGGTTTCATAGGCCATTAATGTATAGAGAGTGCCCATCCCTGCCTGAATGCCGTGCTGCTCAAACCGGGCATCTTCAAACGCAAGGGAACGCATATCCCAGATATGGGAGAAGTAGTGTTCCATGCCGGAGGCAGGCCTTGAAACGCCGGCATAATTCATGGCGATACCCGCAATCACAAGGCCTTCCATCACGGAGCGGACGGCTTCCGGGTCTCGTTCCAGCAGCTTTTTCGCCTGGGACATCACCTGACCCAGTGCCTTTTCCACAAGTGCGGCTGTGACGTCACAGTAATCCTCCCCTACAATAATCCGGGCAAGCTTCCACTCCACAAGGCTGGTTATTTTAGCCAGCATATCACCGACGCCGGCGCGAAGCAGATGCATCGGGGCATTGCAGAGAATATCCAGATCTCCCACCACACCCCAGGCAGCCGTGCTGTATATGGAGGTTTTCAGCCCGTCCCTGTCCATAGAGGATGTGCCGGACACAAACCCGTCCATTGAAGGCGCTGTAGCCACAATAATATATTTCATGCCGGTTGCCCGGGCTAGCATTTTCCCGGTATCATTGATGACGCCCGAGCCAATGCCGATAATTGCATCACAGCTGTAGTCAAAATGCATCAGTGCTGAACCCACCGTGTACTCGGTCGGCCGAACAGGAGACACTGGAAACACATATTTTGCATAAGAATAACCCGATTTTTCCAGCACGGAGCAGACGACCTCTCCGGCTGCTGCAAACGTATCATGCCCGGAGAGAAGAAACGGCTTCTTCGCTCCGATCTCTTCAAGCAGCGCCGGCAGAGTGTTCACTGCGCCTTTTTCTATAATCACCTTTGCCACGCCGGGAGAATGGACTTTGCCGCAGGAGCAGGTGAAATCTCCGAGTGAAATCAGGTCCTTCAGTGTCATCTCTTTTACATCGTTAACGGTCATGCTCTTTTTTCCTCTCTTTTATTAAAAAACTCTTTTCAAGCCGTGTTTTCTCCTGTATTATATCATATAGGAAGGCAGATTCAAGCCGCATCATTAACTTTTTAAGAAGGTGACTTTATGTTCAAAGCTATAGCCTCCGGCGAACTGCTGATCGATTTCAACACTGTCGCCACCGATGAGATGGGCTATCCGACGCTGGAAGGGCATCCCGGCGGAGCAACCATCAACTGTCTGGCAACTCTTCGCAAATTCGGGGCTGAGGCAGCATTTATCGGCAAAGCCGGGAATGACGCCTTTGGAAAGATGCTCCACCACACCATCAGCCATTTCGGTATTGACACCAGGAATGTTCTTCTCTCTGACGAGGCATTCACCACACTTGCATTTGTCACGCTGGACGAAACCGGCGACAGGGAGTTCTCCTTTGCCCGCAAGCCGGGAGCAGACCTGTTGCTTCGTTTTGATGAGGTGGATCTCTCCGTCTTTGAAGGGGCAGACGTTTTTCACTTCGGTACGGTCTCCATGACGGAAGAGCCATCCCGCTCCACCACAAAGCAACTGGTGGAATATGCCCGATCGAAAGGTATTCTGATCGGCTACGACCCGAATCTCCGCAGAAATCTGTGGGCAAACCTTGATGACGCCCGTGAACAGATGCTCTGGGGGCTTTCCAAAGCCGATATCGTGAAAATCAGCGATGAGGAGATCGAGTTTCTCTTCGGTCTGAGCCCGGAAGAGGGTGCAAAAAAGATTCTCGACACCTATCCCGTGCAGCTTGTCTACGCCACCTGCGGAGCAAAAGGCAGCTATTATTTCACTCGCAATGTCTGTGGATTCATGCCTGCCATGACCGGCCTTAACGTGGTCGATACATGCGGGGCCGGAGATATTTTCGGCGGGTCAGCTATGTTTCGCTTTCTGCAGCACGGAAAACCTGCTTCAGAGCTGACCAAAGAAGACCTGGATGACATCACCCGTTTTGCCACGGTCTCAGCAGGCCTTTCCACCCAGAAGCACGGGGGCATCTCCAGCATTCCCGATCTCTCCGACGTGCTGGCAGCACTGTAAAATATTTTCAATAAACCTATCAGGAGGAAAATACAAATGTACAAGGGTTTTAAAATGAAGCTGTATCCCGGAATGGAGGAAGAATACGAAAGACGTCACAATCTCCTCTGGCCGGAAATGCAGGAGAGCATCCACAACCACGGCGGAAAAGACTATTCCATCTTTCTCGATCCCGAAACGCTGACGCTTTACGGCAGCATCTGGGTTGACAGCGAGGAAGAATGGGCAAAACAGGCGGATGATCCTATCAACCGCAAATGGTGGGACTATATGGCTGACATCATGGATACCAATCCGGACAACAGCCCCGTCTGCAAAGACCTCCATCTGGTCTTCCATCTCGACTGAGCAACGTTTTTCCTGAACCCCATCAAAGAGCCGTCTGCAGAGATTTTCCTTCTGCAGGCGGCTCTTTCGGTTCTTCAGAGACAAAGAATCACGATTACAGGCAGTTTCTCTGTAATCGTGATTCTTCTTTCTTTACGGGAACAGTCCCGGGTATCTTATTCTTCGGGTGTGAAGGTCTTTACGGCGAAAGAGTCAAAAATGCAGGCGCGAGCTTCCGCAACAGACGGCAAGTCGCCGCAGGCGAGCATCTGGCAGACGATATTGCCGATGGCTGTTGCCTCGGTGGGACCCGCGTATACGGTTTTGCCCGTTGCGTTGGCTGTCAGCTGGTTCAGGTAATCGGCATTTGCACCGCCGCCCACAATGTTGACTGCGGGATAGGTCTTTCCTGTCATAGCTTCAAGATTCCGAAGCGACTTCTTATAGCAGTCTGCGAGGCTCTGATACACCACGGTTGCCAGCTCGCCCGGTGTCTCGGGAACCGGCTGGCCGGACTCTCTGCATGCATTCCGGATCTCTTCGATCATGCTGTCGGGTGCAAAGAAACGATGTTCATCCACATCCACACGGGAGGGGAAATCTTTTACCTCTTCCGCCATGGCGCAGAGCTGGGCAAAGGAGTATGCCTTGTTCATTTCATTGCGGACCGACTGAATCATCCAGAGGCCCATAATGTTCTTCAGGAAACGGTATTTGTAATCATATCCGCCCTCATTGGTGAAGTTTGCCTCTCTGCTCTGTTCGTTGCAAATGGCGTTTTCCAGTTCCACACCGAGGAGGGACCATGTGCCGGAACTGATATAGGCGAAATCAGCTGTCTTGCTGGGCACGGCAAGAACCGCAGAGGCTGTATCATGGGATGTGACCATCACGACCTGGCAGTCATATCCGATCTCAGCTTTCAAAGCATCCGACAGGCCACCGAGAATAGTGCCGGGCTTCTGAAGGGGCGTAAAAATCTTTTCCGGCAGGCCGAGCATCCGGATGAGTTCATAATCCCAATCCTTTGTCTCGGGGCTAACCAGCTGGCTGGTGCTGGCGATGGTGTATTCGGAAGCACACTTCCCCGTGAGGAGGAAGTTATAATAGTCCGGCGAGAGAAGAAGCGTTTCTGCCGCAAGCAGCTGTTCCGGGTTTTCCTTCTTCAGCGCCACGAGCTGGTAAATGGTGTTGAAAACCTGCTTTGCAATGCCGGTTCTGGCGTAGAGCTCTTTCTCGGGGATAATCTGATAGACTTCTCTGTCAATGCCGGTGGTTCTGTCATCCCGGTAGCCGACTGCATTGCCGATCCGTTTGCCTTCCCTGTCTACCAGCACATAGTCCACACCCCAGGTGTCAATGCCCATATAGCAGGGGATTTTGCCAAGCTCTGCGCATTTTTTCATGCCCTCTTTGATGTGGGAAAAGAGCAGCTCGGAGTCCCAGCACTTATGGCCGTCGATCTCCGTCATCCCGTTTTCAAAGCGGAAAACCTCTTCGAGGACGATTTTCCCGTCTTCCATATGGCTGAGGATGTGCCTTCCGCTGGAGGCCCCGATATCTACAGCGAGAAAATATTTTTCCATATCTCTCAGATTACACCCTTCTGCAGGATGACGTTGGCATAAACCTGGGTCTCACCGGACTGGAGAATGCAGTAGCACTTGCGAGCCTGGCGGTAAAACTCGAAGCGCTCATAGCTTCCGAATGCCTCCGCTCCGCGTTCATCGTACTTGGCAACCGTCTTTTTGTAATCTTCCCAAACCGGGATATCCATCCCCTTGTCGCATTCACTGACTTCCATCAGCATAACAGGGTGCTCCACATACCGATCCAGCGGAATCACCTGCAGGATGGCATCCAGCAGTTCATTCACGCCGTGTCCGTCTGCCCGGACAAATACACACTCATTGGCGATTTCATCATTGGCTTTAGCCATCGATGCTCCGGGGAAGTTTCCGTCCCCGATGCAGATGCGGTCTCCGTGCCCCATCTCGCAGAGGACTTTCAGCAGCTCCGGAGAGAGAATCGGGGGTATATTTTTCAGCATAGCGTTTCTCCTTTCTGAAAAGGGGCAGACGATGCGCCTGCCCCACTTTTTATCTGTTCAAATGATTACTTTTTGTAGAACGGGCCGAAGTTTGCGCAGGCACGATAGTCAGCGCCTTCCTTGTCCATACCGAATGCATTCCATGCTGCCGGGCGGAAGATCTTTTCCACCGGCACATTGTGCATAGCCACCGGGATACGCAGCATGGATGCAAGCGTGATCAAGTCTGCCCCGATGTGACCGTAGGAGATGGCACCGTGGTTGGCACCCCAGTTGTTCATGACGTCATAGGCGCTCTTGAAGGGGCTGCCTTCCTTGCCATCGCAGCGCGGGGTAAACCAGGTGCAGGGCCATGTATAGTCGGTTCTCTTCCAGAGAGCGTCCGTTACTTCTTCAGGCAGCTGAACCGTCCAGCCTTCGGCGATCTGCAGCATGGGCCCGAGCCCTGCAACCAGATTCAGGCGGATCATGGTCATGGGCATCTGGCAGTCCGTCACGAAACGGCTTGAATATCCGCCGCCGCGGAAGTAGCCGAGGTCAGCATAGTTCCAGGTTGTGGCATCCATCATAGCCTTCTGGTCTTCCTCGGTAACCTCATACCAGGGCTTCATCAGACGGTTGCCCTGAGCATCCCTTGCCTGGCCGCTGGCATCGAGCGCAGTAGCGCCAGAGTTGATCAGATGCAGGAAGCCGCCGTTTTCTTTTGCAACACCTTCCAGCTCATAACCGGTAACACGTTTGACAGCCTCCGGGCTCCAGAAGGTACGCACGTCGGAGAACATCTGGGCACGGTTGGTAAGCAGCTTCATGAACAGCATGCCGAGGCCGTTGAGCACATCGTTTTCCGTAGCAAGGATGTAAGGCTCACGGGTTCCGTTGTGGTCAAATGTGGTGTTGAGGATGGCTTCGGGGAAGTCACAGTTGGGATAGAAGTCAGTCCACTGTCTCTGGCCCTGGAAGCCGCCTGCGATGGCGTTGTGGCCAACCATCTCTTCCTCGCGGCCCTTCGGCAGATTCGGGTTGCCGTTCATCAGATCCTTGATGATGAGATACATCTTCAGCGTGAAGTCCCAATCCTTGTCCTTCTGCTCGCGGGATCTCTGCAGCTCTTCGGGGTTCTTGTCAAAGCCTTCCTTCACATACTTGGCAGCCCATGCTTTCAGCTTCTCCAGTTCCTTCTCATCATAGATGCCCTCTGTCATGCGGCGGATGATTTCCACCTCGTCAATGGATTCCACACGCATACCGAGATACTCTTCAATGAACTTGCTGTCGATGATGGAGCCGCCGATGCCCATGCAGATAGAGCCGATCTGGAGATAGCTCTTGCCGCGCATGGTTGCAACCGCCACTGCAGCCCGGCCGAAGCGAAGAAGCTTTTCCTTCACGTCTTCCGGAATGACGGTGTCATCCGCATCCTGCACGTCGTGGCCGTAAATGCCGAAGGCGGGCAGACCTTTCTGTGCATGAGTTGCCAGCACGGAGGCAAGGTACACAGCGCCCGGACGCTCGGTAGCATTCAGACCCCAGACCGCTTTGATGGTGTTGCGGTCCATATCCATGGTCTCTGCGCCGTAGCACCAGCAGGGTGTTACGGAGAGGGTGATGGCAACGCCTTCTCTGCGGAACTTCTCCTCGCAGGCGGCAGCCTCTGCCACACGGCCGATGGTGGTGTCTGCAATGACAACCTTGACAGGCTCGCCGTTGGAATAGCGGAGGTTCTCCTCAAACAGCTTTGCAGCGGAGCGGGCCATGTTCATGGTCTGGTCTTCCAGGCTTTCACGCACCTTCAACGGTCCGCGCCGGCCGTCGATAATGGGACGGATGCCGATTACGGGGTACTCACCGATATAACGATTCTTTGCCATACGAAATAATCTCCTTTATTATTTCTTATTTTTTATTAAGATGAGTTAATTATATCATTGACTGCAGTTCGGGGCAAGCGCTTTTCCAAAAAAATGTTGCCCGGCAGTGCACGATTCTCTCATGCACTGCCGGGCTTCATTCCATATTCTGTTATTCTGCATTCTGCGGCTCCGCCGCTTCACTCTCTTCCCGCCGAAGAGCGAGAAGATCCTGCGGCGTGAAGACATATTTTGCATCGCAGAACTGGCAGCCGACTTCTATTTCTTTTTCTTCCGAAATCATTGCATCAAGCTCGGCAGGATCCACGCAGGCAATTGCTTCCTCTGCCCGCTCCCTGCTGCAGAAGCAGCGATAATCCACCGGTTCGTGGCTCACCAAATGATATTCTATCCCCTTCAGGACCTGAGCAAAAATTTCTTCCGTCCCGTCTTCATCCAGGATCGTGGTAAGCTGATCCATCATGAAGATGTTATCTTCCAGCTTCGTAATCAGGCTTTCATCCGCCCCAGGCATCAGCTGCACGAGAAAGCCGCCGGCTGCTTTGATGGAGGTGTCCGTGTCCACCAGCACACCCAGCCCGCAGGCAGAGGGGATCTGCTCGCTTTCGATCAGATAGGCGGTAAAATCTTCCGCGATCTCTCCGCTGATCAGAGCAACAGAGCCCACATAGGGCTCTTTCAGGCCGATGTCCCTGCTGACGGTGAATCTTCCGTTTCTGCCCACGGCAGTGCCCACATCAAGCTTTCCGTCCGAACGAAGCGGGAGATCCACGAAAGGCTCCCCCACATAGCCCCTGACACAGCCGGACGAATCCGACACTGCAACGACGCCCCGAATAGGTCCGTCCCCTGCGACGCGGATGGTCAATGTGCCGTTTTCCTCTTTCATGGCATTGCCGAGCAGGGAGGCCGCACAGAGAGTTCTGCCGAGCGCCGCTGACGCGACCGGAGACGTGTTATGAATCTCTCTTGCCCGTTGGACCGTATGCTTCGCCGTGATCACAGCCATTTTCAGATATCCGTCTGCTCCGGTGGCACGGATAATCTCATCTGTATTATGAATTGATTTTTCCATAGATTACCTATTTTCCCTTCTTTTCATCGCCGAAATGAAAGTCTTTTTCCTCTCCTTTCATCAGACGGGAGATGTTCTCACTGTGGCGAAAGATAATAATCGATGCCGCAAGTATAATCATGCAGAGATACCGCCAGTCCTTCACGGTGAGAAATGCTGCCGGAATTGCGGAAAACGTCGCCAGAATAGACGCAAGCGAGATCTTTCTGGAGAGGATTGCCGTGATAATAAACACAACAAGAACCGTGACCGTAATACGCCAGTCAACCATGGCGGTAATCGCCAGGCCGACAGCAACCCCTTTCCCGCCTTTGAAATGATGGTACGCCGGGAAGCAGTGACCGATCTGGCAGCCGAGGCAGGAAACAACCACGCCCCAGTCACCGGCAAGGGCTCTGCCGATCACCACGGCAAGCACGGTTTTCAGCACATCTCCCAAAAGCGTCAGCGCTCCGGCAAGCTTCCCGAAGGATCTTGCCATGTTGGTTGCTCCGGCATTACCGCTGCCCTCTTCGCGTACATCTTTCCGATACATCAGTTTACTGAGAACAATGGAAAAGCTGGCAGAACCCAGCACATAGGCTATCAAAGCGCTCAGAACGATTATCATGGTCGCCTCCGAAAAACAACGATACTCTCAAAATTAACCGGTATCTTATCACGTAAACGCGGGTATTTCAACCTGCAATTTGAAAATAGTGCCTTTGTCCGTCCGCAAGACAGTTGACCGCAGGCCGGGAATGCTTTAAAATAGTGTCGTTATAAAAGAGGAGGCTCATCCATGTCTGTTTCCAACTCTGTAATCTGCGGATTTCTTCCGCTTTTCCCATGATTGATATCACTCTTCTCGGCACTGCCGCAACAATGCCCCTGCCGGAACGTGCGCTCACTGCCGTGCATCTGTCTTTCAGCGGTCGCTCCATCCTTTTCGATTGCGGTGAAGGCACCCAGACCGCTGCAAGAAAAGCTCATGTCAGCCTGATGAAAACAGATCTCATTGCCCTGACACATTATCACGGTGACCACATTTTCGGCCTGCCGGGGCTGCTGCAGACCTTCGGCTGTCTGGGCAGGACTGACCCGCTTATCATCACCGGCCCGGACGGGCTGGAAGAGGCCATGCAGCCTGTTCTGCAGCTTTGCGGGTCGCTTCCGTTTTCCGTCTCTTTATTCCACCTTCCTCAAAACGGAGTATCTCTTTCCGATCTCATCCCCCACTGGGGTTCTGATTCCATGCTCATTCCTGTTCCTACACGCCACCGGGTAGAAAGTCAGGGTTATTGGTTCTCCCTTCGCCGACCGGGAAAATTTAATCCCGCCGCTGCCGCAGAACACGGCATACCCCAGAAAAGCTGGAGCCTCCTGCAACGCGGCAACCCTGTGACGCTGGAAGACGGAACCGTCGTTCTTCCGCAGCAGATTCTGGGGCCTGACCGGAAAGGCCTGAACATCATTTTCTCCGGAGATACCGCCCCCTGCGGCACACTGGTTGAGGCTGCTTCCGGTGCGGATCTCCTGATCTGTGAAGCCACTTACGGGGACGATGAGCTGGCCTGCCAGGCAGAAAAATACGGCCACTGCACCTTTTCCCAGGCTGCACGCATGGCCGTGGAAGCCGAAGTGAAGCGTCTGTGGCTCACCCACTTTTCTCAGATTATGGAAAATCCGGAAGACTGTCTGCCTTTCGCGCAGAAAATCTTTCCGGAAGCTGTATGCGGAACGGACGGCATGAAAATCACATTGCGATATAGTGACGATATGCCTCTTCCCCATAGGCCGTAATATGTTTCACATTGCCATTGTAGCGGGAGAAGATCAGTTTCTTCTCCCGTTCGTTATAACTGCCGAAATCCACCCTCCCTGTCATCTGACAGGCAGCATGGATGATATTAAGCGCTGAGCAGGACAGGTTGAAAGCCTTGTCGCTGTTCAGCCTTTTCCATACATACCGCAGCGAGTCAGGATCCTGCGGCGAAAGCTTCTCTGCTGAAAAGCTTCCCTTCTCTACGATATCTCTCTCCTCTGCAAACAGAATTGCCTCGATGGCAACCCCGGCAAAAATTTGCCCGTAGCCGGTAGAGCTGTCAAACTTCCGCAGTGGGTTGCGGGTGTGTCTCTCCGGCGTATAGACATGAAAGAGCGAATAACGCAGCCAGTTCATCTTCACAACCGCATCTGCCAGCACATCTTTCAAATCAATCTGTGGGATTTCCATCAGCAGCACTGCCTTCAGATAGGCCGGGGGCAGACAGCAGGAGGAACAGATACTGTCAATCAGGGAAGCATTTTCTTCAACAATTTTCTTCGCCCGCCCGGTGCTGTAGATCCTCATTGCAATCTCTCCTTCGTTTCTTTGAGAGAAGTATAATGCATCATCCACTGATTGACAAGATAATCCTTCTTTTCCCCATGGGCACATATCCTTTTGCTCTGCAAAGCACCGTCTGTTGTTTCACAAAATACTCCGCTCTTTTCTTGACAAGCCCGCCGCTTTCTGCTAAGGTTTTGTTATCTTCTCAGAGCGATTCCGCACAGAAAGATCGGAATATCTTTCATTGCGCGAACAGGAGGAAAAATCATGAAAAAGATACGTTTCGTGACCTTATTTCTGGCATTTATCCTGCTTTTTGGTCAGATTGCGGCTTCTGCGGGAGCTGCCTCCTTCAGCAGCTATGACAGCATCTTTTATCCTCCGGTCTATACGGCCTATCCCACTCCCACTCCGACTCCCGCTCCGACGCCGACCCCGATCTCCGACGTGTTTCTGCGTGAACTGATTAATTCCGGCTCTCAAATTCGAGGATACAACTGGCAGAATACAACGCTTGATTCTGCAGACGGGATCACACGCCAGGTTGCTTTCTGCGATGTGACCGGGGACGGCGTCCCCGAAATGCTCACTCTGCGCACAGCACAGGGTGGCAGCTCCCGCGCAGAGATCAGAATCGGCACATACAGCAACGGGGCTTACCGCGAGATCTACAGCTTTGATCAGCTGGATGACAGGGCCGGCACCCACACTTACTGCTTCTTCCAGATCAAAGGTGACAGCGCCCTCTACGCTTATCTCAACGATCCCAACCCCTATAACAACGCGAAATTCTTTAAGCTCAGCTACCACTCGAACGGAACCTTTGACGGCAGATTTCTCATGGGGATGACGGTTTCCTCCTGGCAGACACAGTACACCACCACCTACGGCACCATCACGGAATCCCAGTTCAACAGCGTCATGTCCCAGCAGCTTCTGCCCAAACTGGACAAAATAGTCTTCAGCGGCCATATGAGGCGTGACAGTGTGTTTGTAATACCCGCCGGAATTACGAACATCTCCGTCACCTATGAGCAGGCTGTTTCAGCCCTGGTTACCAAAACAAACCTCACCTCTTACTACACTGTGACAGACGGAAAATCCACCGGTACCGCTGCCCAGACTCCCCTTCCTCAGATTACCCCCATGCCTCCTCTTCCGACGGCGCAGATCATCGTCCCCCCATCTGCCGGCACTTATTATCCGCTGCCCACACCTGCTCCCGTACCGACTGCCGCACCTCACCCTGTTGTGATATCTCCGACCCCGGTGCCTTACAGCTCCCGGAGCAGCGCTTATAAAGGTGAGCTGACGAACAGCCGCAATGCGATTGCAAAATACACCTGGCAGAACGGATATGCCTTTCTGGGGGATGATGTTTCAAAATCCCGCCCGGTTGCCATCACTGACTTCACGGGAGACGGGCAGCCTGATCTGGGATACATTGCTTCTTCCGGGGGCAACGGTGCCATCGGCGATTCGGCTCAACTGAAAATCTGCACCTATTCCAACGGATTCCTGCAGGAGCTGTATTCCGAAAAAGAATTTGATAAGATCTCTCAGGAATTTCCCGAATACTGCATTTTCCGGATCTACGGGGATGATTCCCTTTATCTCTATGTGTCAACCATGAATGCCTATGCCGGGAACTACTACTTCTACAGGCTTACCCGGCAGGCGAACGGTCAACTGGCGAAAAAACTGCAATACTCGGCAACCACCTCCGGTGTAGACACCTTCCAGTGCAAAAACGCCTCCGGGCAGATCACCCTGACAGAATTCTATATCGGTGTAAAGCAGTTGACCGATCAGATCAGAGAGGTACTCCTCAGCGGCCATTTACGTGACACACTCTTTTCGATCCCGTCCTCCGCTTCCGATCTCTCGCTCACATACGACGAAGCGATCGCCAGGCTGAACTAATCCCAAAAAAGCCGGCCTGCTACCACTAAGAAGAGTATAATTTGACCCTTTTGACCCTTTTGCCCCATAATTCGTGTGCATACACAGAAGGGCGAGAGGGTCAAGAGGGTCAAATTGAATCTGCATTCAAACCTCAGCGGAGTTTTTTTTGAAAGGCACGCTGTTTCTTCGGCACCGGATTTTATTTTCGCCTTAGGCTGCTGAGTAGTTACGAAAAAGCATTGAAACCACTTGAATAACAACGCTTTTTATGGTACACTATAATATGGTTTGTTGTAGGCACTTAATTGCACATAAGATACGATAGGAAATATCAAGTCATGAAAAAGACTTTAGTTATCATTTTCAACGTAATCATCATAGCTGCCTTGCTGATTTCTGTTGTTCTCTACTCCAGATTTGAAAACAACGATTCATATCGGAGACAGATAGAACACTTCGAAAGCACAATGGTCACCATGGAGAGTGTGACGGAGAATTATCTGGAAGGCGAGCAGCAGATCTGCGACGTATGGGCGCGCTATATCAACAGTGAGAACATGACGATGGAAGAGGCGGCTGCGTTTATCCGTGCCTCTCATGTGCTTGAGAATGCTTCGGCGCATCTGATCTCCCTCGACACCCTCACGGGACTCTCCACGCGCCCGAAACAGGGCACGTCTGATGACTATGCTGTTTCTTATGAACGGATAGCTCTCCTGGAGGACGTGAATTGGATTGATGAAATCGGGAAGTCAATCAACATAACCCGCGCTTATACCAACCCGATGAACGGCGAGCAATCACTGGCTTTCTGCAACAATGTCGCGCTATATGATCCGGAAAGCCAAACTTCCGAGGCTACGGTCCTGCTGCGAGTCATTCCCATTTCAGCACTGGAACAGAAGTGGGTTTTCCCGCAGACAGAGCTGGTGAATGCTGAGCTGTCCATGATCGATGCTAACGGGGATTATATTCTGAAAGGATACAGCTTCAAGAACTCCAGTTTTTTTGAGTTCTACAAATCTTATAATCCAACGGATCCTGAATCGTCGGTTAAATTGTTCGACAGGATTACTTCAGCGACAGGCTCCGTTCCAATGCTCAACTCTCACGGGCAGGAGTGTATACTTGCTTTTACCCCCATCTCGGCCACTTCCGGTTGGACACTTTTGGGTCTTGTACCGGCGAAGGATCTTCATGTGGATACAGAAAACTGGTTGCTGGTTGGAGTTGTTTCTGTCGGTCTT
This sequence comes from Oscillospiraceae bacterium, assembly GCA_902778665.1. Classification (GTDB taxonomy): domain Bacteria; phylum Bacillota; class Clostridia; order Oscillospirales; family Oscillospiraceae; genus Limivicinus. Next base: position 64,150 of record CACYYN010000006.1, read on the forward strand.
CTGATTCTTTTCCTTTTTGATCTGTACTATATGCTTTACCTGAACAGGCGATTTCAGGTTGCGGCACGGGAGGCAGAATCCGCAAATAAAGCGAAGACCGATTTCCTTTCTACCATGTCTCACGATATCCGCACACCCATGAATGCCATCATAGGCCTGACGACCATAGCCGAGAAGAATCTTGGGGATGTGGAGTCAACAAAGGAGAGCCTTCGGAAAATCAGTCTCGCCAGCAATCATCTGCTGACACTGATCAACGACATTCTGGATATATCAAAAGTGGAAAGCGGAAAACTGAAATTGAGTCCTCTGACGTTCTCCATTGTGGAAACGGTCGAGAACCTTGTAAATATTTCACAGCCGATGGTCAAGGAAAAGAATATTGAATTCAGCTTCCACATCAATCAGATAGAAAAGGAATATCTGTATGCAGACCAGCTCCGTCTGAATCAGATTTATATCAACATCCTCTCCAACGCCATCAAGTATACGGAACCTGGCGGGCGCGTCTCTGTAGATATGCGCGAGGAAACGAGCACAATACCCGGCTGCATACGGCTGAGATACGTTGTGGCAGATACGGGCATCGGTATGAGCCCGGAATTCATGGCGACCATGTACCAGCCCTTCTCACGTCAGATTGACAGCCGTGTCAACAGTATTCAGGGAACCGGCCTTGGCCTGGCTATCACAAAACAGATGGTCGATCTGATCGGAGGAACAATTGAATGTGAGAGCGAACAGGGCAAGGGGACAACCTTTACTGTTGTGCTGGATATCCCATTGGCCGACAGGCAGCGGGATGATATGGCGCTTGACCCCATTGATGTTCTGATTGTTGACGACGACGAGATCATGCTTCAGACGGCTGCAGATACACTTGTGTCTCTCGGTGCCACAGTGGAGCAGGCACGAAGCGGTTTGGAAGCCCTCGGGTTGATCGAGCACAGGCATCTGTCCGGGCGGGATTACGGAGTTGTCATTGTTGACTGGAAAATGCCTGAAATCGATGGCGTTGAAACCATCAAGCGAATCCGCGCAGAGGTAGGCACAAATATTCCGATTTTACTGATTTCTGCATATGACTGGTCGGACATTGAGGATAAAGCAAAAGAGGCGGGCGCGAACGGTTTCGTCAGCAAACCGCTTTTCCGCTCCACCCTATATGATAAGATCAACGATCTGATCGGAAAAGAGTCCGATTCACAGGAGCCGGAGGATGATTATTCCGATTTGCAGGGACTGCACATCCTGGTAGCCGAGGATAACGACATCAACTGGGAGATCATATCCACCATGCTCTCCATGTTTGGCATCACCGCCGAACGGGCAGAAAACGGACGAATCTGTGTGGACAGAATGTGCACGGCTGCGGCGGGCAGTTACGAGCTGATCTTCATGGACGTACAGATGCCGGAGATGAATGGGCTTGACGCAACCAGAGCGATCCGAAAACTGGAGGATCCCTGGGCGTCCTCCATCCCGATTATAGCGATGACAGCAGACGCATTCTCCGAAAACGTTATGGAATGCATGGATGCCGGAATGAACGGGCATATAGCTAAGCCCGTTGATATCAAATTAGTCATCAAAGAGATTCGAAGAATCAAGGAGGGACGAAAACAATGAAAAAGACGATGTGTATGTTTTTGGCGCTGTTGATGATCCTGGGTCTGGCAGCATGCGGCTCAGAGAAGCAGGCAGTGACGACTGTAGAAGGTTTCCGGCCGGCTCTGGAATCTTCTGTCAATTGCCATATCAGCGTTGTCGGCGGGTACGATAACTTCGAGGCGCTGGAAGCTGAATTTGACCGTTTTAATGATTATTATCCCAATGTGGAACTGGTGTATACAAAGGTTGATGACTACAGCAACATGATCGGAACGGTCCTGAACGGTAACGATGCCCCTGATATCTATGTCAACTACTCCTGGATGTATGGCCGGGAGCAATATAAAGCTTCTATCGATCATGCCGAGAATCTGGCCGATCCCGCGTTGGGTCTGGATCTGGACTGCATCCGCAGCAATATTATTCTGAAGACAGACGACGGAAGGCTTCCGATGGTCCCGGTTTTCTCAAACACCTACGGCATGCTGGTGAACAACAGCCTGTTTGAAAAGGAAGGCCTGAGCGTTCCCACGACCTACCAGGAACTGGTGGCAGTGTGTGAAGCGTTTCGTGAAAAGGGCTATGCTAACCCGATGATGGGTTTCTCCCGAAAGGAGACGACCTCGCTCTTCACTTTGACGGTTTATCCGTTCTTCTGCGGGACTGTGGCGCATGATGCAGATGCCGTTACAAAACTCAATGCCCTTGATGCCTCCGCCGGTGAGTATATGCGGCCCTCCCTCGAGAAGCTCGTGCAGTTCCTGAACGATGGCTGTGTGGACCTTGACGCCTGCGCGGAGATTGAAAACAACTATGATGCCGTGATTCTTCGCTTTTTTGAAGGTGACGTACCCATGATGCTCTGCTCCGGAGATGCCGTCTCCGGCACAAAGAAGCGGGAGAGCCGTTCCGAAGCATTTATTGCCAATCCCTTTACGTATACCTTTGCCCCTGTTCCCATGTCGGATGAAGGAGCCAACTTCCTTGACATGCCGAATCTGCAGTTCTCTGTTAACAAAGACAGTTCAAATCTGGACATGGCTAATGAATTTATGCGTTTTCTGATCACTCCGCGGGAGTTAAACGAGATGGCGCAGAACAAGGGCCTGATATCGCCTACGAAAGACTTGTCTTTTAACAGCATGTATGCCGCGTTAGGTGCCGTTCCGGAAGCCAGAATCCTGTCGCCGGAAGTATTCGGTTTGACGGATGATGCGGTCATACAGTTGAGGCAGGCAGGTTATCTTGTCGGAACGGGCGCAATGACCATAGATGAGGCAGTTGCTGCCTATGGATCTTTTACACAATGACCGCCCTGTATCAAATCCATTTGCGTGTTCCCAAAAGGTGATTATGTCAAAAATCGCGTCAGAATCAATTCTGACGCGATTATGTCTTCATAATAATAAATTCTTACTGTATCATCGTTCTGATCAGCTCGGCAAGGTCGGCAGAGCGCAAGTCATCGAGGGTGATGATATCCATTTTCAGAGCCTTGGCACGCCGGCGGGTTATGGCACGGCAGGACTCGGTGGTGACAATAAAGGCTTTTGCCCCGTCTCCTCCGAAACGGTCCCTCAGAATCGCCAGTTCGTTGATGGCATCGGTATCCACTGCGCAGGTCTTGCAGGAGATAAACACCGGAGTGGATTTGTCTTCCACCGCTACAACGTCAATCTCATTGGTAATCTTCTCTCCGCTTTCCCTTTTGTCCCATTCCACAACCGTGCTGCAGCACACATCATGAAAGATTCCCGCATCGTGGCAGTTCTTCCAGACGTAAACCTCCAGCACGCTGCCCTGATCACGGAGCCAGTATCGAACAAGCTCGTCCCGGAAGCGGAAGGAAACCGATTCATCTTTCCGGATAACCAGGTCGTAAATAAACTCCAGACGTTCCAGGCCCCGAAGAGCCCCCTCATTGGCCGCAATGGTTGACCCCCGCTCTCCCTTTACATAGTAGTCTGAGTGAACAGAGAGAGGTATTTTTCCGTTTTTATCTGCCTGGGACGCACGCTGGAACCAGTTGACAATCTGTTTCCATTTTCTCCGATACATGATGTAGAATTCAAAAAAGGGCTCAATCAGCTCTTCATGGCTTGCCAGAATGTTGTTATCCACTCTTCCCTGCTTTACCGTTCCGAACCCCATCATGAAAAGATCTTCAACGCTGTAACTCACGGAAAACGGCAGACGATCGGCAAATTCCGCCCTGTTGATATTGTAAAACATCTGCTTTTTCCGGCTGTGGGTAAAAACCGGAATATCTGTCTCTCTGCAGAAGTACCCCGCTGCAAAAAGTGCTGCGTCGCTGCCTCCGGCAATGTCTACCGCGCAGTCCGGATACTTTTCCACCACACTCTGGAGCTGTCGCCTGACTTTATCGGCATAGTAGAGACTTGTGTTCAGAAACACCGTCTCCATCTGCAGACCGCGATGGGTAAAGTATTCCTGCAGTCTTTTCTGTTTTTCCTTGTCGCGGGCGATCTCCTCCGGGCAGAGATAAACCGTCCGTTCCGGCCGGAAAGTATCCGCACTGAGGACGTTTTCAATCGGGCAGTCATCATACAGTTCAATCAGGGTCTTCATATTCTCCCTCTTTTCTGCTGTTATTATCTGTTATTTTACTATTTCGTCTGCTGCTTGGCAAGTGTTTTACGCTCTTGTTTCCTACACGGACAAGTTGTATAATAGATTCAAATCGCAAGTGTAAGGAGTTTCAGATGACAGATCTTTTTGAATTCTTACGGCAGGAGGGCATCAACGGGGAACTGCTGAAAAGAGCTGCAGATTTTCGCAGGGAATTCCCCCTGACAGAAGCTGATGCATCCCGCGTTCCGAAACCCAGATTCCTTTATTACGGAAAAGATGTGTGGGAAAAGGCCCTTACAGCCATCCTTTCCGGTGAGAATATTCTTCTCTGCGGCACCAAGGCCACAGGAAAAAACGTGCTGGCGGAAAACCTCTCTGCTCTTCTCTGCCGTCCGGAGTGGGACATCTCCTTTTATCTGAACACCGATGCGGCGACTCTCATCGGAACGGATACCTTCCGGGACGGCAAAGTCACATTTCGCCGGGGGCCTATCTATCAGTGCGCCGAGCATGGCGGATTCGGCATTCTCGACGAGATCAACATGGCAAAGAATGAATCTCTCGCCGTGCTGCACGCCACACTGGATTTCCGCAGAATCATTGACGTGCCGGGCTATGAGCGCATCACCCTGTCTCCCTGCACCAGGTTTATCGCAACCATGAACTACGGCTATGCCGGTACAAGGGAGCTGAACGAGGCTCTGGCTTCCCGCTTTGTGGTGATCAACATGCCGGTCATCAGCAAGGAAAACCTGACACGTCTTCTCCTCTCTCAGTACCCCAAACTGAAGGGCACCTACGCCGAACAGTTTGCCAGCCTCTTCCAGGACCTCCGCCAGAAATGCGAGAGCAGTGAAATATCTTCCAAAGCTCTCGATCTCCGCGGTCTTATGGCAGCAGTAACCCTCACCCGCAATGGGCTTACCGTAGGCCAGGCACTGGAAATCAGCATGGTGAACAAGTGCTTTGATGAATTTGAGCGACAGCTGGTCTCTGACCTGATCGCCTCCCGGATTGACGGCAGCCTCACCGGAACTGAGCTCTTCCAATGATGCCGGAAATCTCCGAGCTTCAGAAGAAGCGGGCAGAAAACATTATCTGGAGCTGCGCGGAGAGCTACGCATTCACCCCGGATTTCAAAGCCTATGATAAAGACGGCATTGCCGACCTTTACTGGAACTGCATCATAGGCGCCGTCCGCAAGCATTATGATTACCCGAAAATCGAGGAAGTTCTGCACAGTTTTCTGCAGTATGAGGAGAGCGACACCTATGAAGGGCTGATGTGGCTCGGGCTGGAAAACTGCGTTTTCCAAAAGGAAGTCGGCAGCCGGCCCGTTCTCGCCGTGCTGAGACGCCGGTATGCCTCTGCATATGTCAGTGTGAACAGGGGGATTCCCGTAGAGGACCGTGATTTTCTCTCATCCCTCTCTCTTGCCCACTGGATGCGTGTGCTCGGTGAGGATCCTCCGATTTCCCGATATGACACACAGCTTCTGGATGAACTGGAATTTTCACCGGACCTGGACACAGATGCCATTGTTGAACGGGCGAAAGCGCTTTTTCTGAAATGGTTTCAGATTCTTGCGGAGGAGAAAAAGCACGCAAAGCACCATTTCTCATTGCCTGCTATCGCCCTGCACGGTAAGCGGGCAGGGAAAGGGCGATACCGCAAGTTCGGGATCGGGCTGGCCGATCATCCGGATCATATTTACGGCGGTACAGCCGTCGGCGGAGCGGATGAAAAGCTGGATGTGAAAACCACCCTCTCCGCATCCGAGCTCCGGGAGTTTATGGAAGCGAAGTACGGAAGCTCCATGTTCTCCCCGCAACGGACTACGGAGCTGGAACGCACGCTCTGCACCGGCAGCCACGAGAACTGTCATCTCCATTTCACCTACGGGGTTCACACCTCCGATGTGAAGATTCAGAACGCCTTTGAAGCGCTTTCCCGCCAGCGTGAGGCAGCCCAGACCGAGAGCAACCGGAAGTATTATCAGGACCATATCGTCCGCAACCGGATTGCGGTTTCCAGGCTCGCCGGCAGTATCCGCAACTCCGTTCTGATGCACCTGGAGCCCTCTCCCGTGAAGGCAAACGCCGGGATACTGAACGGCCGCACCGTCTGGAGAGCGACAACGCTGGGTGACGAAAACGTCTTTCGGAAGGATGAGCACAGTGACGCGGGCAATCTCTGTGTGGATATCCTGCTGGATGCATCCACCTCCCAGAAAAACAGGCAGGAAATCATCTCCACCCAAGGGTTTATCATCGCCGAGAGTCTGACGCAGTGTGCCATTCCCTGCAGGGTGATGTCCTTCTGCTCCATGACGGGCTATACGATTCTCCGTGTATTCCGGGAATACGGCAAGCCGCATGACAACAGAAATATTTTCGATTATGTATCCAACGGCTGCAACCGGGACGGGCTCGCCATCCGCGCCTCCCACGAGCTGATCCGATCCTCCCCGTATGAGCACAGGCTGCTGATCGTGCTCTCCGATGTCAAGCCCAACGATGTTATCCGGATCCACTCCGCCAGGGATGAGGAGCCGCAGCCCTATGAATCGCTGGCAGGCCTGACCGACACGGCTCTGGAGGTTCGCAGAGCGAGAGCCGATGGCATATCCGTTATATGTATCTTCACAGGAAATGATGAGGACGTCCCTTCCGCAAAAATGGTGTACGGTAAGGACTTTGTGCGCATCCAGAGCTTTGACAGGCTGGCGGAAACCGTCGGCATGCTGATACAGAATCAGATCAAAAATATGGATTGAACCGTTTGAAATACAGATATTCAATAGGACGGAATCGTGTAGTAAACCGCACATGATTCCGTCCTCTTTTTTTATTTTCTCGCACCCTACCGGTAGGCCTTCAACGTTTCATTATAGGCGTCAATTATTCCCCGCAGGATATCCTTCTGGGAAAAATCGCTCTGATAGGCTATATTGATTTCCCGCATCATACTGAGGTTTTCGATCGGCAGGAGAACCATGGTTTTCTTTTTTACTTCATCCAGGCAAGCACTCCGAGGGAGAATGGAGACCCCGAAGTTTCTCCGTACCAGATCCTTGATGGTTGCCACATTATCCAGTTCCAGAATCACATTGAAATCCGCTATGCTCATTTGATTGCTCTCCAGATGTGCCACAAACAGATTTCTCGTCCCGGAATTCGGCAGGCGCAGAATCAGCCTTTCGTTCTTCAGCTCACGAAGTGTGATCATCCCTCTTTTTGCAAAAGGATGCTCCTTTGAAACCGCAAGAACCAGATAGTCCGTGTCGACTGGCAGGAACTTCAGATCGGGGTCTTTGATCCGGTCTTCAACAATTGCAATATCAATTTCATAGGATTTCAGCATACTATAAAGATTTGTTATTGGTTTAGTAACAATTTTTATGCTTATAGCATTGTTCTCCGCACAGTATTTGGCAAGGGCTTCCGCAATCGGGTTACTCTCTGCCGTGTGCGTCACACCGACGGTAAGATGATCCATCATGTTCCGGCCATCCTGCAGCTCCTGCTCCAGCAGCCGGTACAACCCCAGCATTTTCTGGGCGCAGCGGATCACCTTTTCCCCCTGTTTGGTCACAATCAGGCCGCCGCTTCCCCTTTCAAATATTCTGACATTGAGCTCCTGCTCCAACGCACGGATGTGCTGGCTCACCGCCGGTTGGGTAATGGAGAGCTGTTTTGCCGCAGCGCTGAAACTGCCGCTCTCATAAACTTTCATCAGAGAATATAGCTTCACGTCTACCATATCCGGACCTCGTTATAATGAATTCTTATAATACCAATAATAATTATAATTTGACATTATTGTTGAAATTAGCTAAATTATATCCCATCAAGCGGGTGATTTCAATAGAAAAAACAAATGACAGAGCTGTTGGAGCAAAATCTTCAGCGGCTGATTTGTTTTTTTAAGACGGAGGTGACGGCATAAAATGAAGAGCAAGAAGCAACTGTTTGAAGAAGCACCGGTTCTGAATGCCGTGCTGTCCCTCGCGCTGCCATCCATTATGGGGCAGGTGATTCTGGTAATCTATAATATAGCAGATACCCTGTTCGTCAGCTTTTCCGGCAGCGATGAAATGATCACGGCTGTCACCGTCTGTATGCCGGCTTTTATGTTCCTCTCTGCTATCTCCAATCTTTTCGGCGTGGGCGGAGCCAGCGTAATCTCCCGTGCGCTCGGTTCTAACCGGAAGGAGAAGGCGAAACAGGTTTCTGCTTTCTCCATCTGGGGCTGCATCATTGTTACCGTCCTTTACTGCTCATTTGCGGGGCTATTTCTTTCCCTGTTTGTCGATCTTCTGGGCGGCAGCGCACCGGGCGTCCATGAAAATGCCTGCGCTTATCTGAAAGTCGCCGTAGTTGCCGGTGGGCTTGGTGCGGCGCTGAGCACCCTGATGGCACATCTTCTTCGATCAGAGGGCTATTCCATGTATGCCAGTATCGGGATCGCCATCGGAGGTGTGCTCAACATCTGTCTCGATCCCCTTTTCATGTTCGTCCTTCTCAGGCCGGGCAATGAAGCACTGGGGGCAGCAGTTGCAACAGCGATATCCAATGCGATTGCTGTTGCCTATTATGCAATTCTTCTCCGTGCCAAAAAAGACAGTCTGGTAATCGGCTTAAAGCCATGCAGACGAATGCTGGAAGACAACATACCAAAATCAGTCCTTGTCGTCGGGATTCCCGCCTGTCTGATGACTCTGTGTGAAAACATCTCCTACGCCGTTCTCGAGAAGCTGATGGTCGCAGCAGGCACAGCGGCTCAGGCAGGTGTAGGTGTTGCGAAAAAAGTCAACATGCTGGCCCATTGTATTGTGCGCGGTATGTCACAGGGTGTGCTCCCGTTGATCGGATATAACTACTCCTCCGGCAATCGGAGAAGAATGCGCAAGATTGTCACCTGTGCGGGCTCCATCTCCGTCGCCCTTTCCGTACTCTGTATGGCAGCATGTCTGCTTTTTGCAAAATATCTGATCGGCATCTTCATTCAGCCGCCTTCCTCGTCTCACGACTACGGCATTGCTTTTCTGAAAATCTTCTGCATCGGTGCACCGTTTTCTGCATTTGCCTATACGGTCATCTCCTTCTTCCAGGCCACAGGCCAGGGTGGTAAGTCACTGATCCTCGCCCTGATGCGAAAAGGAATTCTGGATATTCCGCTGATGTTCCTGCTGAGTGCTGCTTACCCTGTTTACGGGATTGTCTGGGCAACTCCTCTTGCCGATATTCTCTGCTGCCTCACTGCTGCAGTTCTTTTCATCCAATGGATTGAGGCCCACGGACACGGCATAAGGGAGCCGAAGGCCTTCTGATACCGATTATTGCCATCTGCATTTCTCTTTTTATAAATCTGCTGCTGTTTTCGGCTGAAAATGCTTGACAAACAGCAGCAGTTTTTTTATAATGGTATCACTTGATATGAACAGTTGTTCAAATGTTCAAAAGAAAGCTGGCGATTTCCTTGAATAAAAAGCAAAAAAAGATGCTTGCGCGCATCCTGATTTCTGCCGCGTGCATGATTCTCCTTTCTCTGGCATACCGTGCATGGCACGAAACCGTCCATGAGCCGATATGGTTTCTGCTGTATCTGATCCCCTATCTGACAGTAGGGTACGATATTCTGAAAAAAGCCTGGAAGGGCATTTTGCGCCGCCAGGTGTTTGATGAGAACTTCCTGATGGCAATCGCCACCATCGGCGCTATAGCCATCGCCCTGATTGAAAAAAACGGTGAGTACACCGAGGCCATAGCGGTCATGCTGTTTTATCAGATCGGTGAGCTCTTTCAGAGTTACGCCATCGGCAGAAGCCGGAAAAACATCAGCGCTCTGATGGATATCCGGCCGGATTATGCCAATGTGGAGCAGGACGGCGAATGGGTACAGACGGATCCGGATGAGGTTCCCATCGGAACGGTGATCCTCGTCCAGCCCGGAGAGAAAATCCCGATTGACGGTGTGGTGACGGAAGGCGTCAGCACGCTGGATACCAGCGCCCTGACCGGTGAGAGCATCCCAAGGGAAGTGAAAGCAGACGATGAAGTAATCAGCGGCTGCATCAATCTCAGCGGTCTCCTGAAGGTCCGCACCACGAAGGAATTCGGCGAATCCACTGTGTCAAAAATTCTGGATCTGGTGGAGAACGCCACTTCCAAAAAATCCCGTTCGGAGAACTTCATCTCCCGCTTTGCCAGAATCTATACGCCCGCCGTATGTTACAGCGCGCTGGCCCTGGCCCTGATCCCCCCGCTTTTCCTCCTCCTGACGGGAAGGCCTCCCATGTGGAGCAGCTGGGTTTACCGTGCACTGACATTTCTCGTCATCAGCTGTCCCTGTGCACTGGTGGTCAGCATCCCCCTCAGCTTCTTTGCGGGTATCGGAGGTGCAAGCCGCGAAGGTGTGCTGATCAAAGGCTCCAACTATCTGGAAGCCCTCTCCGCCACGAAGACCGTTGCGTTTGACAAAACAGGCACCATGACAAAGGGCGTTTTTGAAGTGCAGGCGATTCACCACAGCATCATGGAGGATGAAAAACTGCTGGAGATTGCCGCCCATGCCGAGCTTTTCTCTACACATCCCATTGCCAAGAGCATCCGCACCGCTTATCTGGATGGCATTGTCACCGAGGGCGGCCGTGTCAGGGCAAACCCGGATAAATCACCGGCTCTGGATCCGGACAGGGTGAAAGACGTGATGGAAATCGGCGGCAACGGCATCACCGCGACGGTGGACGGAAAGCAAGTCGCCGCCGGCAACAGCAAGCTGATGGCCTCTCTCGGCATCACGCATCTTGACTGCCATCTTACCGGCACCATTGTGCATGTTGCAATTGACGGCACTTACGCCGGCCATATCGTCATTTCCGATGTGATCAAACCCACGGCGAAGGAGGCGATTGACGCTCTCCACTGTGCCGGTATTACCAGAACCGTCATGCTGACGGGTGATGCCGCTCCTGTGGCATCCGCTGTTGCGGAGACGCTTGGGATTGACGAGGTGCATGCCGAGCTTCTGCCTGCTGACAAGGTTGCCGCTGTGGAACAGCTTCTCTCCGAGAAAGAGAAAAAGAGTGTTCTTGCCTTTGTGGGCGACGGGATCAATGACGCTCCGGTTCTCTCCCGTGCGGATGTGGGCATCGCTATGGGAGCCATGGGTTCTGACGCCGCAATCGAGGCTGCTGACATTGTGCTGATGGATGACGACCCGAAGAAAATTGCTCTTGCCATTCGCATAGCGAAGAAGTGCATGCGGATTGTCTATGAGAATATCTACTTCGCCATCGGTGTCAAGCTGCTCTGCCTCCTTCTGGGTGCATTCGGCATTGCCAGCATGTGGCTGGCCATCTTTGCCGATGTGGGCGTGATGGTGCTGGCCGTTCTCAACGCCATCCGGACCCTGTTTACAAAAAACCTGCGCTGAACAATCCCGCTCTAACGATCCGAAATCACAGTGTATCAGGCACGCATAATGAAAAAAGCAGGCTCTCCGCCTGCTTTTTCCGTTTTCATCTGATCCGTTTTTACCTGTCTGCGCGTTATACCGCCCGCAGATTCAGAAGCGTGCCGAGCTGCGTCACATCCAGATACTGCGCCTGGCTGACAACATCATTCAGCTGCGTCCCTGCCGGGATGGTGAGGGTATGGTCCTGCCCCCACTGGCGGTAATAGATGACAATCGTCACGTCTCCGCGATTAGCGGCAGCCTCAAAAATGTCTCGCTTCAAATTCGTCCAACCCGTCTCACGCAGGTCGATCTCCACCACGCTGTTTGCGGGAGCAGCCTTGACCGCTGCAAGCATTGCCTGCATGAAGGCGTCAAAGGCATCCGTGCCGGTAGCGCGCGGTGCTGCGGGAGTTGCGGGGATGGAGTCCACCACCGAGATATACACAACAAACTCCGGCTCGGGCTGCGGTTTGGGTTCGGGTTTCGGTTCCGGTTTGGGTTCCGGCTTCGGTTCGGGTTCCGGATCGGGTTCGGGTTCGGGTTCCTGTTCGGTTTCCGGTTCCGATTTGTTTTCTTCCAGCGTGGCGTGCAGATAGATGCCGCCGCCGACAGGGATGGTGGCATAGTAGTTGCCGTCTTCTCCCTTCGTGATTGCCACCGCGGTTCCATCTGTTGCGAAAGCTTCTTTTAGAGTATATTTTTCTGGAACCGTGACCTTGATCTGCTGCTCTCCGGATTTCATGGTGTCCGGATTTCCGCTGAAGACGCTCTGAGAGGTCTCATCCGGCGCAATCTTGACGACATAATCGATCTTCTGCTGCACGGCTTCCGCGGCGCCCTCCTGACCGCCGGAGACAACACTGCCGTCGGCTGCCTGTCCCTGGATTTCCCAGACCGTGATGTTGATGTTTCCTGCCTCCGACTCGGTCACGGCATCACCGAGGAGGATCGGCGTGCCGCCTGAGACGGTCAGTGTACCGTCGATGGTGACGCTTGCTGCGCCGGCCATCCTGACGCCCGCCGTCGCGCCTTCGACGTTCCCGTCGACGTTGACAATGCCGCCTCTTGCATCAATGCCAATGCCGTTGGTTGCGCTTACGCTACCTGCATTGACGGTAGTGCCCGTGCCTGTCATAATACCGGTGTCATTTGCTGAGCTAACATCACCCGTGATGTTGACTGTTGTGTCAGCGCCTGTTGCCAAAATACCAACTCCGGAGCCGGATACGCTGTCTGCGTTCACGGTGCTGCCGTCTGAAGCACTCACACCGACGCCGCTGTCTGCGTTGACGTTGCCTGCATTGACGGTAGTATTTTCGCCATTTGCAGAAACGCCGCGGGACGCTCCGGTAACATCGCCGACGGTGACGGTGCTGCCGCCTTCTGCCCTGATCCCGATTCCGTTTTCACTTTTAACGTCACCGGCTGTGAAGTTACCTGCTTCATCCGTGGTGCCAACTTTAACCGTGCTGCCGTCTTCAGCACGGACGCCCATTCCATCTGTAGCGGTTACAGACTCGGCGGAGACTGTGCTGTCGTTTGCCATGATGCCGGAATCACCTTCGACTTTCCCGGCCTTTACGTTGCTGTCACCTGTTGCAATAATACCGGTCATGCCACCGGTGACGTCTTTTACTTCGACTTTACTGCCGGTTACGCTCACAGCAACGGCTGTCTCCCCTGTTGTAGTGACATTGCCTGCTGTAACCGTGCTGTTCTCTGCAGAGATGCCTGTGCTTCCGGCTTCAACATCACCCGCGATGACACTGCTTCCGCCGTCTGATTTGACACCGATGCCGTTGGTCGTGACATCACCAGCCGTGACGCTGGCGCTGTCATATGCCCAGATGCCGGTGCCGAATTCTGAAGGATTGCTTGTAACATCTCCGGCGTTCACGGTTGTGCCTTCTCCTCCTGCACCGATCCCGTGATTGCCTCCTGTGACGTTGCTGCCGGTGAAGTTGCCTGCTTCGTCTATGGTGCCAACTGTGACTTTGCTTCCGTCGGATGCAGCGACACCCGTGTCGCTGGTGCCTTCGACATTCCCGCCGACTGTGACCTCACTGCCGGAGAAGGCAATGACACCAGTGTTGCTGCCGCTGACGCTGCCGGTGACTTCGACCGTTGTGCCTTCGCCGTTGGCGCTTACACCCGTGCCTTTTGTCGAGGTCACATCGCGGCCGACGGTGACCTCACTGCCGCTTCTGGCATTGACGCCGGTGTCACCGCCGGAGACAGTCCCCGAAACCTCAACACTGGTGCCGGTGCCGTAAGTACTCACCCCAGTACTAATGCCAGTAACATTGCCGCCATTTCCGTCTTCATTCTTGTTGACGCTAATGCTACTGTTTTGATTAGCATCAATCCCTATACCAGAATTGCCATTGTTTGCTATGACATCGCCATTGATGTTAACCTGTTTATTACCTATGCCGCCAGTTACTACTCCGTAAGCCTTACTATCACTCTTTGCAGATACATTGCCATTGACTGTCACAACCGTGTTCAATCCAAAATCAGTGCTGATGTTCATACCATATGCATTTCCCTCTGCGGTTGCCGAAACGTTCCCGTTCACGGTAATGTCATCTTGACCACCCTCTGCAAATATACCATCAGCACGAGAGTGGGTGGTAGAAGCAGGGCCATCTGACGTTGCAGAAACATTTCCGTTGACTTTCATCCCGCCAACTGTTCCTTGGATTGTTATTAGATCTACTTCATCATAAGACTTAGTACCAGGTTCTGATCCGATACCAACAACCCAACCGAGTCCTTCTGCGGTGATGTCCCGGTTGATAACAGTCTGCTCCGCCCAGGCCGTCACGCTGACGAGGCTGAGAGCCATGCAGAGCGCCAGGAGCAGGGAAAGTGCGGTTTTGAATGTTTTCATCTTCATTCCCTCACATTCTTTTGTCGTTTTGGTTTTTGAAGTGTTTCTTCATGAGTATCGCGGTGATGACGGCGCCGGCCATAAAGGCCAGAACCGCCACCAGCACATAGCCGCCCGCGTTTTCATAGAGCAGGGTGGCTCCGCCGTACATGGTCGCCGTGCCGCCGAGGTGAGGCATCCCCGCTGCGCTGATCACCAGGACCAGGCACAGGGCAAGCAGCACACCCCCGGCGCCGAGAAAGCCTGTCTTCCGTCTCTCCCGGGCGCGGGTCAGTTCCTCCGCCCGTGCGTACACGGCGCGGATGCGTTCCTCCGGTGTTCTCACCGGGCATTCCCCCTTCCGATAAAAAAGTCCCTTTACTTTCTTAGTGTCAGAAAAATCGAAAATTGCAGACAGTTTTTTCTCTTGTTTACAAAAAGTTCATAATTAGGGCGAAACAGGGCAAAAAAAGACCGCTCCGGAGTGATCAGCCCCTGTCAAGGTAGACAAGCAAAATAAATAAAAGAGATGCACGGCACTGCGGTGCCGTGGTACCCGCAGATTCTGTATTGCTGCTGAGGCA
>CACYYN010000007.1:0-71871 GCA_902778665.1 Oscillospiraceae bacterium
CTGAATGCCGGGTCATCCTCTGCAATCGCCGCACGAATGTGATTGTTTTCCATCTTTTCCTCCTAAGGAAAAATGTTTAAAAAATCTTATCACCGCTATTTGAAAAATGCAACTTTTCTTTTTGTTTATGATATGGTACAATTCAATTAATTCATTGCTATTATTCGCAAAAAAGGAGAAGATGTATGAAAAAACAGGCTTTCAACCCCTATCTTCCCAGCTGGGAATATGTACCCGATGCCGAACCGCATATTGTGGACGGCAGAGTATATGTCTACGGTTCCCATGATCTTTTTAACGGCATCAACTTCTGCCTGGGCGATTACGTCTGCTGGTCCGCTCCGGTGGATGATCTCGGCAACTGGACATATCACGGCTGTATCTTTAAAAGAGAGCAGGACCCTGCGGCTCCGAAAGTTCGCGTGACCAACGGTCTGGCTGCACCCGACATGGTGGTAGGTCCGGACGGGAAGTATTACCTCTATTACTTCATGGGCGGCACCAAGATGATCTCTGTGGCGGTGTGCGACGAGCCGGCAGGAAAATATGAATTTCTCGGTTATGTGCACTATAAAGACGGCACTCCCATCGGCAAACGGAACGAGCCCTTCCAGTTTGACCCAGGCTGCCTGATGGATACTGACGGCAGGCTTTATCTATACACCGGTTTTGCTTTCGGCGGGAACCCCATCCTTCTGGACGGATCCCAACCCACGAAGGACGGCCCCATGTTCTTCGAGATTGACACCAGCGACATGATGACGGTGATTTCCGGTGATGAGCTTCGATATATCGGCGTGCTTACAGGAGAAAAGGCCAAGGGCACCCCCTATGAGCAGCAGCCCTTCGGAGAAGCCAGCTCCATGCGCAAGTTCAACGGGAAGTACTACTTCATCTACAGCTCTCTCAACAGCCATAACCTCTGCTATGCGGTGAGCGATTATCCGGATCACGGTTTTGAATACGGCGGTATCCTTGTCAGCTGCGGTGACATCGGCTTGCCCGGCGTTCCGGATACAGAGCATGCCAGAATGTGCACGGGCAATACCCATGGCAGCCTGATTGAGATCAACGGCAAGTATTATATCTTCTACCATCGTCATACCAACCGCAAGCAGTCATCCCGTCAGGCATGTGCAGAGGAGATCCGCTTTGAGGACGGAAAGTTTTATCAGGCGGAGATGACCTCCTGCGGCCTAAACGGCAAGCCGCTGGAGGGAAAGGGGCACTATCCGACTTATATTGCCTGCAATGTGTATGGTAAAAATGGAACAAAGTTTATGTCCATGATCAAATACCGCAAAGGTCTCAACCCGTTCATCACCCAGAAAGGCGGAGACAGGGAGAAAGGCCCGGACCAGTATATCTCTAACTTCTGCACTGACTGCACGGTTGGCTTCAAGTATTTTGACCTGCGGGAAACCAGGAAAATCACTGTTAATCTCCAGGGCTACGGCAAAGGCTGCTCCGTCACCGTGCGTACGCAGGAACACGGCGAGCCGATCCTTCGCATTCAGGTAGACACGGCCTTGCAGGAGCAGGCATTCACCGGAGAGCTGCCGGCAGGCCTCGGCGAAAAAGAAGCCCTCTACTTCAGTGTAGAAGGCAAGGGCGGAACCTTCGATTTCGTCTCTTTTGACCTTGCATAAATGGCAGCAGATGCCGGAAAGGCATCACCCTTTGATTGCAGCAGCGCTATCCATAGCGCTGCTGCTTTTCGGAAGAATGCTGGGTGATCTGCTGCTGAAGCCTTTGCTCATTCTTCTTCCCAAAGTACGGCAGGACATGGCATTCCTGCTGATGTATCTGAGATTTATCGGGGTATTGCTGCTGACTGCCATCTATTGTGCCTGGGCGGAAAAAGAGGTCTGGAAAAGCTTTTTCAGCCGAAGGCAAGGAGGAATGCCTGGGAATACAGCCTCGCATTTTTTCCTCGGAATTGTGGCGGGCGCCGGCATCATCGGTTTTTGTATTCTGATTGCTTTTCTCCACGGAGGCGCGGAGTTGGCTGCCGGCGGGTTCCATGTTGTTTATCTGCTTGGCGGGCTCTTGTGTGTGCTGATACAGGCAGGAGCGGAGGAGCTGGTGTTTCGCGGATATCTGCTGGGTGTAATCCGGCTGAACAGAGAAGATTGGGGTGCAGTTCTCATAAGTGCCGGCATTTTTGCGGCGATGCATCTGTTGAATCCAGGCCTGACAGCGTTGGGATGTTTGCGGCTATTGATTTCCGGTGTCGTGCTCGGCCTGATGGTGTGCCGCTGCAAGAGTCTCTGGATGACAATCGCGTTTCACACGGCATGGAACTATGCGCAGACGTTTGTGTTCGGCCTGCCTGTTGCCGGCATGGTTTCAGAGAAGGCAATTTTTCGCATTTCTGCTGTGCACAGCAGCTTATTTTATGATGCTGTTGCCGGCGTAGAGAGCTGTCTGCCCGCATTTCTGACCGAGCTTGCGCTCTGCTTTGCGATTCTGTTCATGACGGAAGGAAAAAGAAAATGATGAAGCCGGAAATAACCGAGAGAACCAGAATCCGTTCAACACTGTTTGTGTTTCTGGCGTCTGTCTGCTTCAGCACGGGCGGGCTTTTTATCAAGCTGATTCCCTGGTCAGCACTTGCCATTAACGGAGCAAGAAATCTGATCGGAGCCGCTGTAATCGGGATCTTTCTTCTCCTGACGCGCAGAAAGCTTGTTTTCAATAAAAGCGTTCTCATCGGGGCCATTTCCATGATCGGCGCTGTTATAGTCGTAGTGTCTATCATCGCTTACAATGTTTGGCTTGCACGCAGACCGAAGGAAAAACTCTCATGATATGGAGGACTATGGATATGACACTCTGGAAGAAATGTGAGCTAAGAACATACAGCAGAGTTTTGGCTTTATTATTAGGCATGATCCTGCTGCTCTCCACCGGTGTTTTTCAGCCGACTGCTTCTGCGGAGAAATCGCAGGAAGTATGGAATCCGGATTCGTATGAAATCCACCTGATGCTGGATTCAGACCTTGTGCTGGATGAAAACCATCTGCTGAAGCAGGAATTTCTTGACCTGTTTGAAGTAGATGACAGCTATCAGACATTCAGCCTTGCGTATTATGAAACGCAGGAAAGAGATTTCTTCCAGGAGGGATGGATCAATCGGCTTCGTCTGAAATATGAGGAAGATGCCGAGAATAAATTTAAACTGACCTATAAGAAACGGTATTCCGTTCCGGAAAATGATTTAACGGCTGCGGTGCATCTTGCCGAAACAGAGGGCTTTGACCTGCTAAGCGGACTCTGGGAGCCGCAGATTGACTGGGGCTATACCGGCATGACGCTGAGCCTATCAGCGGAAGCTGCCGTCCCGACAGGCGGAAAGAAAACGATAGCAGATCTCAATCCCGAGGATGGATTTGCCATGATGCTTGAAAACATGCCTGAACAGGAACAAGACTGGAAGGGGGAGCACCGTGGGAGTGATCTGTTTGAATCTGCAGTTATGGTAGGTCCCATCTTTTTCAATCGATACAAGGGAGAATACCTCAACCGGAAGGTAAACATCGAGATCTGGGAGATACGCGATGAGAGAGACGGTGCAGTTTATTATCTGTCCGAGCTATCCTTTAAAGAAAAAAGCTACCCGGAAGCGGCTGAGAACCGGCAGATGGTGATGGATGCTCTCCTGGAACGTGGCATCCTATTGAAGGTTGATTCCCTGAAAACACAGCAGATGCTGGATGCGTATCTTGTAAGCCCGTAAAAAACAGTGCAGCTGAGAGAAATGAAAGTCAGCTGCACTGTTTTTTCGTAGCATTTTTATAACTTCAGGTAAGCAGAGGAGACGGGAAACTCAAAATACGTGTCAGGATAGGGCTCGTTTGCAAGAGAGAAGTGCCACCATTCGCAGTCAATGGGATTAAACCCGTTGCGGAGCATGGCAGTTTGAAGAATCATCCGGTTATAATACTGCTCCTCCGTGATTCCCCTATAGTCCGGGTGAGAGATTTCATTGAAAAGATCAAAAGGACTGCCCATGTCCACTTCTTTGCCGGTTTGCATATCCAGCAATGTGAGATCCACTGCACTGCCTCTGCTGTGGCTGGATTGGGTGGCAATATAGCCTCGTGCAAAAACCGTCTTCTTATCCAGAGTCGGATAAAAGAAGGGCTTCATACGCAGATCAAGGTCGTCAATCCCCCAGAGGACAAATCGTCTTACTGCACAGACAGGGCGATAGGCATCAAACACTTTAAGCCTGTATCCTAAGGCGTTCATCTCACTGCTGACTGCCTTCAGGGCTCGAGCAGCCTCTCTGGTCAGAAGGGCGCAGGGCTCCTCATAACCGTCAATCCGGTCGCCGATGAAGTTATAAGTGGAATAATAGCGTATCTCCTGTATGATCTCAGGCACATAATCTGCCAGCAGAACGAACCCGGAGGGATCCATGGCAGGAGTTTTGGTGATAACTTCCATCGTTGAAAGTTCCTTTCGGTGTGATGAAAAGATACTTGAGTGAGCCTTTTATGAAAGCGCATAAACCGCCGTGCCGTACGGAGGAAGCGTGACTTCGCCGGAGACTTCTGCCCCGTCGAGCAGAGAGAAGGCAGGCTTCTTCAGGAGAAGCGTCTGTGCATCCGGCATGTAGTTCAGCACAAAGAGATAACGATTGCCTTCCTTCTCCCGCAGGACGAGCTCCACACACTCCGGCGCGTTAATCCATTCGTCAAAGGGTTCCAGAATGCCGGTATAGGAGAAGAGCTCTTTCACGGTTTCGCGGGAGAATGCACTGCCGAGATGAATGGTTCTGCCTTTTCCAGTTTTCTTTTCCGTCAGGCTGGCCTCACCGGCGTAATAACTCGTCTGATATCGGGTGAGGACTTTGGTGCCCTCCAGGGGAGTCATGTCTTCTGCAGGGGAGACAAAGGTAAAGTCCTGCACATCGGTGCCCGTGAGGGAACGGAGCAGACCGGGCTGCGGCAGCATAACAGCCTTGCCGTTGATGTCCTTCAGGCCGGCACGGCAGCCCACAATGAGGGTGCCGCCGTTTTCTACATATTTGGAAAGCAGGGAGGCGCGTTTTTCCGTCATAATCATCGGGTGAGGGTAGAAGATAACCGGGAAACGCACAAGGTCTGAAAGAGGAGTTTCGTCTGTCAGATAGACGATATCATAGGGGGTGTGATTCACCTTGTCGTAGTCCTTCAGCAGACAGAAGGCAGCAACATGCTCCGCTCCGCATGCCGGGCTGATCTTCTGCAGCATCTGTCCGAAGGACTTAACCTCCCGCAGCTTGCGGTTGTCACGATTGTCATAGTCCAGAATACCGTGCCAGTAGATCTCGGTGCCGAAGGGAGCCGTACGCCAACGGAAGAAGGAGACAAAGTCCGCTCCGTGTGCGACTGACTGCATGGCCCACAGAGTAAGCTGTCCAGGGCGGGGAGCTGGCATTTCCATCCGGTTTGCCCAGCCGCCGGCTCCGGATTGCTGCTCCATAATCCCGAAGTGGGGACACACAGAGCGGGTTTCAATCAGGTTGCGGGACCATTTACGGTCATTGAGATCGGTGGATGTTTTCGGTGTGCGGTCCAGCCCCAGAGCAAAATCAGGGTAGGAGTCGTAGGTGTAGACATCCAGAGCATGCTGCATCAGGGTATGGTTATCCAGATTGCCGAATAGACCGTTGGTGGTGATAAAATCGCCCGGTTTACAGTACTTTCGAATGAGCGTTGCCTGCATGGAGGCAAAACGTATGCAGCTGTCGGAGATGAAACGGGAATAATCCAGCAGATAATGGGGATTGTAGCCGCCATTGAGAACGGGACGTGGGGTAGTGATCTGCTCCCAGGCAGTGTAGATTCCGCTCCAGACAACTGTACCCCATGCCAGGTTCAGAGCCTCCAGCGTACCGTACTTCTTCTGAAGAAAGACACGGAATGCTTTGTCATCTGCTTCGGAATGAAATTCATCCGTCTCGCAGTTCAGCTCATTGTCAATCTGCCAACCGACTACCGCCGGGTGAGAAGCGAAATGTTTTGCCAGCTCCTCAACAATGCGGGCAGAGAGCTGCTGATAGACCCGGGAATTATAGTTATAATGTCGGCGAGCACCATGACGCAGCAACGTCTCGTCCGGAAGAGCATTGAGTACCTCTGGATACTTTGCAGTCAGCCAGGCGGGAGGTGTAGCTGTGGGAGTGCCCAGAATGACCTTCACGCCTTCTTCCTGACAAAGTGCGAGGAAGCGGTCGAAGAGGCTGAAGTCAAACCTGCCCTCCTCCGGCTCAAAGATAGCCCAGCAGAATTCGGCTACCCGGACGGTGGTAATACCGGTATCTTTCATGCGCTGCAGATCTTCCCGCCAGAGAGATTCCTCCCACTGCTCGGGATAGTAGCAGACGCCCAATTCATAGTCTTGCCATTGATACATTCAAAAGATCTCCTTTTCTTATTGCCTGGGATTGAATAAGCCCGGTTAAACGGGTGTTGAATCCGGAATATGTGCCCGGAACTCTGCAGGACTCATACCGTAAAAGCTGCGAAACTGCTTGTAAAAATTGGTTCTTCCGCTCATACCGACTTCGTTGGCAATCTGATCCACAGGCCAGTCTGTCTCCTTCAGAAGCTTTGCCGCTTGCTCCATGCGCAGAATCAGCAGCAGCATCTGAAACGTGTAGCCGGTTTTCTTCTTCAGATATCGGCTGGTATAGGACTCACTGAAATGCAGAAGAGCGGCTACATCTGCCAGAGAGACATTCTGCAGATGCTCCCGTATATATCCGGTGATGGAATCGAGAGAAGGATGCTCCTCATCAGGTTCTTCACCTTTTTTATTCTCAATCGGCTGCAGAGCCAGAATACGCAAAAAAACCTGCTCCAGAGCGGCTTCCGTCATCAGATATCCGGGCACCGATCGTCCGCCCGGAGCGGAATAATAATCCAGCATAGACTGAATGCTCTGCCGGATCTCCGGGTTATCTTTCGTGCTGAGGGAAAGAAATCGCCTGTCGCCCGAGAAGGTCTGCTCCTGAGAAAAATAATCCCGGAAAATATTTGAAAAGCCAAGCACCCTGGGAAGAATAGAAGGAAGGTGTTCCGAGGGCAGAACAATGTTTATCATAATTGCATCATCCGTGTAGACCTCACTGCTGTGGGGAACATAGGGAGAAATCAGACAGAAGTCTGACTGCTTAAGAAAAATGATATCTGAAGCGATATGGACAGTGCCGCTCCCCTGAAGAAGATACTTGATTTCATAAAAATCATGGATGTGCAGATCCTGCTGGATGTAGCGGGGATGGAGGAACAGATCAATCTTCTGCGGTACACGTAAAAACTGATGATAGGAGAGCATTCCGGTTTTTGTCAGGTATGCCCCTATAAACGCACGGAATGATTCCTCATCCGGAAAGAGGGCTTTCAGTGACTCCTGATGGGAAAGATAGTTCTCTGCGGTGATGTTGTTTTCATATAAATACTTCCGTAGCGGCTCGTCCAGAAAAATCTTTTCAAACCGCGATGCCAAGAAACCGGAGTATGGCATAGCCGGACACCTCATTCACTGCATAGATTAAGAAACAGTACTGACGAGTCATATTTTAACACTGTCTTCCCTTAAAAAAAAGACTAAAATACAATTACCATGAAAATAACGAAAACAGAAAGGACCTGTCAACAATGAAAAGAACATGGAAAGTTTTACCGCTTATGCTCTGCCTGATGCTGCTCATTAGCTGCATCGCAACTCCCGCATTTGCGGCAAAGAAGGACAAGACCCCTGAAGTGTTCCCGCCCAGCGGAAATCTGGAATTCTCTGACGCAATCACCAGAGAGCTGAACGTAGCCATCGACGGCGATCCGCTGAAGGTAACCCAGTATGAGGATTATTACCTCGCTGAGCCCCTCTCAACCGAACAGCGCATCAGCATCTATGTGCCGGAGACAGCAACCAAAGAAAGTCCCGTGATCCTCTGTGTCAATAACTCCGGATGGATGGCCAACAGCTATGCCAGCCGCACCAAGGTTGCAAAAGATGATCCGGAAACCGTGGGCGAGTACTCCGCCCATGATGACAAAGACAAGGTGGGCATGATCTTGTCCAAGGGTTATGTGCTCGTCAGCTACGGCTGCCGCTCCAGAATCGATAAACCGGGTGACGACGGACTCTATGAAGGACACTCTCCTGCAACAGTGGCAGACACCAAGGCTGTTATCCGGTATTTGCGTGCCAATAATGAGCTTCTCCCGGCAGGCGATCTCGGCAGAATCATCATCACCGGTACTTCCGGCGGCGGTGCACTCTCCACCCTGATTGCCGCCAGCGGCGACAGCACGGATTTCTACCCTTACCTTTATGATATCGGTGCTGCCGGTATGGAAAAGGACGGCGACAGCTATGTCTCTACCCTGAGTGACGCAGTGTTCGGTGTGATTGCCTACTGCCCCATCACCGACCTGCCCAACGCTGACGCAGCCTATGAGTGGACCTATGCCGACACTCGCCTCGCTCTGCAGGATATCGACTTCAATACCGACCCGAACGGCAAACCAATCAAAAATTACACCACAGATGCAGGCACCGTTAATCCTGAAGTCTCAGCGTATCTTGCAGATCTCTACTGCACCTATGTGGATTCTCTCGGCCTCAAACTGGAAGACGGCACACCTCTCTCCAGCGAAAATCTGAAGGATGCCATCATCGGCCTTATGAAGACAGAGATTGAAGAATCCGTTGAAGAAATCGGTATTGAGCAGATGAAGGCGGATATTGAAGCTGCTTCTAAAAATGAGCAGGGCGAAGCCGGTGCTAAGGACTGGCTCGTTCTCAATGCGGACGGAACTTATACCTATGATTTTGCCAAACATCTGAACTGGATCTGCGCAAACAAGGCACTGAAGGTTGTCTGCGCCTTCAGCAATAAAGGGCTTCCCTGGGCAGCCACCAATGAAGACAGCCTCTTCGGTACCACAGCCTATGAATACAGCGCATTTGAACCCTGGTCCTGGGATCATGACAGTGTGGAGGGTAACGGTTGTGGTAAGGACGATACCGGCCTCACCTGGGATGAGTTCATGGCCACAGAAGAAGGGCAGTATCTTGCTTTGCAGATGCGCATGAGCAATACGGTGGAATATCTCAATGATCATGAAGGCGAAGATGCAGGAGTCAAAGCACCCTTCTGGTATGTGCGCTACGGCATGAATGACCGTGATTCTTCCTTTGCCGTGGAGACGATTCTCCGTTACAGCATGTCTAACAACACGAGCATCAAGGACATGAGCTTTGAGTTTGCCTGGCTGAAGCCTCACGCCGGTGACTACGATGTGACGGAAGCCTACACCTGGCTTGACGGTGTGCTTGCTGCAGCAGCCTGAGAAACAGGAGATATCTGCGGCACACAGATTCGAAAAAGAGAATCTGTGTGCCGCGTTCCGTTTGTGCACTTAACAGTTGGCGCAAAATTTTAAACCGTTCGCGCCGACCGGAACGGACATGGAAAAAGCTTATGGTATCATTAACAAAATAATACCGGAAACCAAATGAAAAACGGGAAAATCTTTAGCAGATTAAATAGACTTTTCCCAAAATCTGTGGTACAATACTGCTAATTCAGACGCTACATCTTGTTGAAAAAGTGTCTTACACCGGAAAGATGTCATAGTGATATGGCTTCTTTATATAAATCTTAGGAGGAATGTTTTATGAACACGCAAAAACGTTCCACGGGATTGTGGAGAGGTCTGACAGCCATTTTTGCCAGCCTGCTGGCTCTGGTTGTCGGAGCTCAGAGTATAGTCCAGGCCAATGCTTCGTTTATCAACGGGCAGCTGGGCATTACCAACTACAAAATCGTGGACAAGAGTGACGGCGAGAAGACGGACTCTATTTATTATAAGTCCGAGTTCTCCAGTCTGGCAGATCTGGTTGAGGCTAAGAATGCCCTGGCAGAAGAGATTGCTTCCGAAGGTACCGTCCTTCTGAAGAACAACGATCAGGCACTGCCAATCGATACTGCTGAGACGGTGACTCTCTGGGGCCTCAACTCCGTGCATCCCACCCTCGGCGGTATGATCGGTTCTTCTGTTTCCGTTTCTGCTGATGCCGGTCAGGTCCAGTGGAGTTTGGTGTCTTCCCTAAAGGAAAAGGGCTTCAAGCTCAACGAGCAGATGATCAAGCTCTATGACACCGATGACATGACAAAATCCTACGGCAGAAAGAACGGCCATTCCCTTACCCCGTCCTTTGGCAAGATGTATGAAAATGCGTCCAAATACAACGTCGGTGAAGCACCGGCTGACATCTACACGGATGACATTCTTGCCTCTGCCGACGGCACTGTTGCTCTGGTTGTCCTCTCCCGCGACAGCTCTGAAGCGGCTGACTACAACCCGGTGATGGAGAACATTGCCAACAAGCAGACCACAGATACCTATGAGCGTCCGCTGGCTCTGTCTGCCAATGAGCAGGCTATGATTGCTCTGGCAAAAGAGCACTCCACCAAGGTTATCGTGCTCATCAATGCCAATAACCCCATTGAGATTGAAGAGCTGAAGAATGATGACGCCATCGGAGCCATCGTCTGGTGCGGCGAGCCGGGTATGAACGGCTTCCTGGGCGTGGCGGATGTACTCTCCGGTGCGGTGAACCCCTCCGGCCACCTGACAGATACCTATGCTGTCAGCTCTGTATCTGCTCCTGCCATGGTGAACTTCGGTGTCTATCTTTACACCAACAACTCCAAGAGCGGCAAAGGTGATATGCTGACAGAGAATAACAAGGGTGACTGGTACCTTGTTGAGACTGAGAGCATCTACAACGGCTACAAGTATTATGAGACCCGTTATGAAGATGCAGTCCTCGGACAGGCCAATGCGGATTCTGCAGCCGGTGCCATCGGCGACGGCTGGGTCTATGAAGACGAAGTATCCTACCCCTTCGGCTACGGCCTGAGCTACACCACCTTTGAGCAGAAGCTGAATTCTGTTGAGGTGAATGTGGGCGGCGTCGGCACGGCAAAAGCCACCGTCACCAACACCGGTGATGTGGCAGGCAAGAGTGTTGTACAGCTCTATGTGCAGGCTCCCTACAAAGCAGGCGGCCTTGAAAAATCCGCCATTCAGCTTGTCGCTTTCGGCAAGACCGGCGTTCTCGAGCCCGGTGCTTCCGAGGAAGTGACAATTGAGTTTGACCCTGCTTATTTCGCCAGCTATGATGAAAACGCTGTGAAAGAAAACGGCACACAGGGCGCTTGGGTGCTGGAAGACGGCGATTATTACTTTGCCATCGGCAACGGTGCTCACGAAGCACTGAACAATGTGCTCGCTAAGAAAACCGGCAGCGAAGACAAACTGGTTATGACTGCCGATACTGAGTCTATCAATGCTGACAATGCCATCGTCTGGAATCTGGATAAGACCGACATTGAAACCTATTCTGTCAATGTTGAGAACCAGCTGCAGGATATGGATATCAACAAACTCATTGAAGGCACGGCGGAATACACAACCCGTTCCGACTGGACCAAGGGCTGGAAGACAATTGAAACTCTCACCCCGACTGACGCCATGATGGTCGGCCTGAGAGATCAGCTCTACACCTTCACCGAGAATGATGAAGACATGCCGACCTGGGGACAGAGCGGACCTTACAAAATTGTAGACGCTCTCACATTTGATGAAAATGACAAACCCACCGGTGTTATCGCCTTTGATGACCCCTTCTGGGATGAACTGCTGAATCAGGTTACACTGGATGAAGCAATCAATTTTGTCGCCAATACAGGCGATGACCTGGAAAACCTTGATTCCATTCAGCTGGCGAAGGTTTACGCCAATGACGGTCCTCTCGGCTATACCGGTGACCAGGTAGGCGGCTACTTTGTACGCTGGACCGCCAACGACAAGGATGTGAACCCGTACTACACACCGGAGACCGATCCTCTCGCAACCTATCGTATGGCAGCTATGCCGACTGAGCCGATGGTTGCCGCAACCTATAATAAAGAGCTGGTAGAGCGCGAAGGTGAACTGCTGGGTGAAGACGGCCTTTACTCTAAAGAGAGCGCTATCTTTGCTCCCGGTCTGAACCTGCACCGCACGGTTTACTGTGCACGCAACCACGAATATTATTCCGAAGACTCCGTGCTGATGGCCTATATGGGCAATGCGGTCTGCACCGGTCTGCAGAGCAAGGGCACGATGGCAGAGCCGAAGCACTTTGCCTTTAACGCACAGGAATCCAACCGTTCCGGCCTTTCCACCTTTATGACAGAGCAGGCAGCCCGTGAAAACGAGCTGAGAGGCTTCCAGATGTGCATGAGCAACAACACTGCTCAGGGCGTAATGACGGCCTTTAACCGTGCAGGCACATCCTACTCCGGCGGGTATCGTTCTCTGGTAACCAACATTGCCCGTAATGAGTGGGGCTACATGGGCTGGTTCGTCACCGACATGATCAACGGTGCCGACTACATGAACTGGCGTGATGTTGTCGGTAACGGCGGCGGCGGATGTCTGACCTCTTCTGCTTATGACACTTCCGATATCGGTGCTATGGCAAATTCCAAGAGCCTGATTGAGAAGGATGCAAACTTCCAGAAAGAGATGAAGCAGAGCCTGAAATACTTCGTCTACAACATCGCTCAGAGCAATGCCATGAACGGCATCAGCTCCACCACTGAGATTGTGTATGTCAGAACATGGGTTGACAATGCAATTCTCGGTGCAGAGATCTGCCTAGGCATCCTGACCGCTCTGTTCCTCATCCTCTCCATCCGCAATGATGTGCTTTCGGGCAAAAAGAAAGCAAAGGAGAATTGACCAATGGAAAAGAATAAAATTGGTTTCGGCGCTTATATGGCCATTGTGGCAGGCATTCTGGCAATCGTGGCCTGCGTTCTGTACCGCACGGTGATGTATCAGTTCAAACCGGTTTATTACATGCTGATCGGCGCAGCTGTTGTTGCTGTTCTTGGACTTCTGCTTGCAAAAGCACTGCCGAAGTTTGCAAACTATTTCCCGGTGTGCATGTCTGTGCTTCTGTTCTCTGCCATTGTCTGGGGTTCCATGCTGATGGTCAACCAGATCGGCTACGTGATCGCCGGTCTCGACGGTGTTGAGACAATCATGTCCTACTTCATTTTCGCCGGCTTCACACTTGCTGCAGGCGTTGTGGCACTTGTGGCATCCTTCCTCCCGGTAGGGCAGAAGGCTTAATGGTTCAGATTCAGGGAACGCCGTGAAACAAACCGGCGTTCCCCACTCAAAAAGTTCCCCATAGCCGTGTGGCTAAAAAATACATATTAAAGGAGAAAACCATGAAAAAGTTCCTGGCAATCATCATGACCCTGGCAATGGTTCTGGCTCTGGGCGCAGGCGCATTTGCCGCAACCGAAGCTGACCTCAGCACCGAACCCGAATTCGACCCCAATCCCGACTATGACAAATGGACCGTCGTAGAGTACACCATTGAAGACATCCAGGCTGACCTGGTCTGCACCATCTCCGCAAAAGAAGATGACAGCGAGTTCTATCTCGAGTGCAACTTCTACGGCGATGATCAGATGACCCGCACCACTTGGGACGGCTCTGCATATACCGTTCTCGAGGACAAGACCGGCTTCATGGCTGGCGACACTCCCGCTATTCTCGACATTGCCCGTGAGCAGAATCTCTGGGTTCCGATGAACGGCGAAGCTGCTGAAGCTGCACCTGCAGCCGAAGGCGAGAAGAAGTTCACCGTTGCTGACCTCCCCACCGAGCCTGAGTTCGATCCGAACGAAGAGTATGACATGTGGACGGTTGTTGAGTACACCATCGAAGACATTCAGGCAGATCTGGTCTGCACCGTTTCCGCAAAGGCTGACTTCAGCGAGTTCTATCAGGAGTGCAACTTCTACGGCGACGATCAGATGACCCGTACTACCTATGACGGAAAAGAGTACACCGTTCTCGAAGACAAGACAGGCTTCATGGCTGGCGACACTCCGGCAATCCTTGACAAGGCCCAGGAACAGGGCATCTGGATCAAGTTCCACGATGATGCAGAGGCTGAAGCAGCCCCCGCAGCAGCTGGTGCAACTGCAGCTGATCTTCCCACCGAGCCTGAGTTTGATCCGAACCCTGATTACGATGAATACACCGTAGTTGAATACACCATTGAGGATATCCAGGCTGACCTGGTTTGCACGATCTCCCGTAAGGCAGACAACAGCGAGTACTATCTCGAGTGCAATTTCTACGGCGACGATCAGATGACCCGCACCACCTATGACGGAACCACCTACACCGTTCTTGAAGACAAGACCGGCTTCATGGCTGGCGACACCCCGGCAATTCTTGACATTGCTCAGGAGCAGAATATCTGGGTCCCCATCACATAAGATTTTACCTGAATTTTCAAAGCAAAAAGGGTGCTCATTTCGGGCACCCTTTTTCAGAAGAAAAGACCGGAATAAGCAACTATACACGGTGAATCAGGAGCATTTTATGAAACGTTTTCTATCTCTTGTTCTGGCTGTGCTCCTCCTGCTGAGCATCAGCTGCACGGCTGCTTTCGCGGATGAGAGTGAGCAGCCTATTATTCAGAATCTGAAAACCAATGGGCGCGTTAACCCTATCGGCATTGATACGCCGCAGCCGGAGTTTTCCTGGCAGATGTTCTCTTCTGCAGTGGGAGCTGGACAAAAGGCTTATCATATTGTTGTGACGGATGAGCAGGGGAATACTGTGTGGGATACAGGCGTTGTTGAAAGCCCCGTATCCGTCGGCATCCTCTATGAAGGGGAGGCCCTGCAGCCGACAACAGAATACAACTGGACGCTCACAGTCACTGACCGGGATGGAAGGGAACTCACTGCCGATCCAGCTTTTTTTGAAACATCCCTGCTGGATGCAACCTTTGAGGCATGGGACGGAGCGGAGTGGATCGGATCACCTGACCTGCCGCTGGATGCACCCTCCAAGGCTGTATTCCACATTTCGGCAGATGTCACCCTTGCAGAAGGCAGCAGCACGGCTTCCTTTATTCTCGGGGCTGGTGACTTTCGCCTGGAGAACAGAGCTTTCAACCCATGGCTTGCCGAAGGGGAAAACTATGTGCGTGTTGAGCTTGATTATACAGATGCAACGCCTGAGGGCGGTGTAAAAATCAATGTATACCGTGTGGGATATTTGCCTGAGGACGACCCGGCAGTGCCCTTTGCCGTGGTGCAGGGAGATGCGGATCTGGACGCGCTGCTGAACAAGACCAACCAGTACGATGCGCACCATATCGACATCTTCTGCACGGCAAGCACTTTGTCCTTTACGATTGATGGTACTACACTTTCCAATCCATGCAATGTGGTGATTAGCCCTCTCGGTTCCGCTGTCAACACCTACCCGAACCTCAACAGTGTAGGTTTTGCTGCGAGAGCCGGTGAAAGCGCAACCTTTACCAACTACACCATTGAAAATGGCGGCCGCTTTGCACGCGGTACACTTTTCAGTGCAGAAACCGGTGCTACCTATGCCATCTTTGACGGACTTGACGGCATCACTGTTGACGGAAATATTATTAACGTTGCCGGCGGAGATGCAGGCGTCCTCTCCTATGCAGACCCGAGTTATGCTGCGGCTCCCATGCTCCGCACGGTGTTCAACACTACGGGCAGGGAAGTAGCCAAAGCACGCCTCTATCTCACAGCGCAGGGCATTTACAACTTCTACATCAATGGGCAGGAAATAGCTGCAAATGAATGGTTCAATCCCGGTTCTACAGAATATGACTCTATTCTTGCCTATGGCGTCTATGATGTGACGAATTATCTGACTGCCGGTGAGAATGTGATGGGCGCTGTCCTCGGTGAGGGCTGGTGGACAGGCATGACAACCTTCGAGAGCCTCAACAACAACTATTACGGTGATCAGCCTGCCCTCATGGCAAAGCTTGTAGTCACCTATGATGACGGTTCCAGCCAGACTCTGGTTACAAATCCGGATTCCTGGTTCTGCTATACCGATGGCCCTGTGCGTCTTGCCTCATTCTTCCAGGGCGAGCGGTACGATGCCACACGCGAAGCCGCCGTTGCAGGCTGGACCGAGCCGGACTTCGGCTTGCCGATCTGGCCGGCTGCTGCTGTCGTGGAGACGAGAAAGCAGTTTGCCTCTCCTTCTCTTGTCACACGGTATGACGAGCCTGTGCATGTGATCCGCACGGTTACGGCTGCTGAAGCCCTTGGCGAGACCAAAGAGGACAGCGGGGCCTGGCTATACGACATGGGTGAGAATGTCTCCGGCGTGCCGGTCATTACTATCCCGGCGGAATACGCAAAGGCGGATGAAACACTGACCATCCGTTATGCCGAGATTCTCTATCCCGAACTGGAGGAATACACCTCTGCTGGCGTAGACGGACTGCTGATGGTAGAGAATTACCGTACTGCACTGGTGACAGACTTTTACACCATGAAGGAAGGAGACAACGTCTTTGCACCGGATCTCACCTTCCACGGATACCGGTATGTGGAGATCACAGGACTTGACAAGCCGCTGCCTGCAGAGTGCGTGCAGATGCAGGTCCTCTCCTCACTGAATGCTTCTGCCACCTATGAATCCTCCAACGAGTTGACCAATCAGCTTTTCCGCAACATTGTCAACTCCACCACCAGCAACTACATCTCCCTCCCGACTGACTGCCCCCAGCGTGATGAACGTATGGGCTGGACAGGAGACGCTCAGGTCTATGCCCTGTCTGCCTCCTATGCTGCAGACACCTATAACTTTAT
Source organism: Oscillospiraceae bacterium (assembly GCA_902778665.1). Taxonomy (GTDB): domain Bacteria; phylum Bacillota; class Clostridia; order Oscillospirales; family Oscillospiraceae; genus Limivicinus. Next base: position 16,742 of record CACYYN010000007.1, read on the forward strand.
GCGGCAGTGGATGGACACCGTGCGTGCTGACTGCGGCCCCACAGGCCTCTCCTCCCAGTACTGCCCGGCATTTGTAAACTACGATATCGAAGCGGATGATGTCATCCCCCATAAAGGCCAGAGTTTCGGCATTACCTGGAACTGCCTGGTTGTTACTATCCCTTATAATCTCTATATGCAGACGGGGGATAAAGCCATCCTGCGAGACAATATCGACAATATCTATACCTATGTGGACCACCTGATGGACACCCCGCTGAAGTATAAAGATGCAAACGGTGACAAGCAGACGGATGACCGCCTCACCGGCGAAACCGGCACCCTGTGCGACCATCTTGCACGTGTCCCGTCTGACGGCGTGAGCCTGGGTAACGCGGTGTATATCGCCTGCCTGGACGAGTCTGCTCTGATGGCCGAGGCTCTCGGAGACACGGCAAAGGCAGAACAATATAGTGCAGCAGCTGTTGAAGCCAGAGAAGCCTGGAATGAGATCTTTATCGATCCGGAATCCGGTATGACCAGAAACGCCAAGGACGTTATCCAGAATACCCAGGCATCCTACGCCACTCCGCTTCGATTCCATGTGATCAGCGATGAGAATCTTCCAAGAGCGCTGGAACTTTATCAGGCGACCATAGCAGAGCCGAACCTTGTGGACAGTGACGGGCTGGAAGTGCCTGCCTATACCATCACCACCGGCTTTAACGCCACAGGCAATGTGCTCAATGCACTCTCAGACAATGGCCTTAACGACATGGCATACCGCCTTTTCGAGTCTACCGAGTACGCCTCCTGGCTCTATCCTGTCACACAGGGCGCCACCAGTATCTGGGAGCGTTGGAACGGCTACACCAACGAGCTGGGCTTTAACGGCAACAACAGCATGAACTCCTTTAACCACTATTCCTTTGGCGCTGTTTATGAGTGGATGATGGCCTATCAGCTGGGAATTGCCGCAGACCCTGCCATGCCCGGATATCAGCACTTTATCCTTCAGCCTACAGTGGGCGGAAGCTTTGATTATGCCCATGGTACCTTTGAATCCCCCTACGGAACGATCCTCAGTGGCTGGTTTGCGCAAGACGGTGCGATGACCAACTATGACGTGTGGGTGCCTGCCAACACCTCTGCTATGCTCTATCTGCCCGCAACGGGTGAAGTGCATGCCCCGGATACTGTTGCAGTTGCCGGCACTGTCACACACAACGGCATTGAAACCACCTGCTTTGAGCTGCCTTCCGGCCACTGGCACTTCGGTATCGGGGAAGGCGGAATTGCTGTGAGCAATCCGGTGGCAGTTTCCTGAACTGCCTCTTCCATCATTGTTTCCGTGCGGAAAGGGCGGGGTATTCAAAACCCCGCCACCGCATTGGAGAATTCTAAAGCAATAGACATTCCATGGAGGTTCGTCTATGAAAATGAAACAGATTGTACGGCTCAGCGTTCTGATTCTGGCACTGTTTGCCATTGTCGCCAACCTCAGCCTGCTGCAGGTGCTTTTCTGCAATATGACAGCGCCAAAGCTGAAGCTGGATGAATCCTTCAGCTGGCGAAACGGAAAATATGAGCGTGTTTTCTACGGTGATTCCGATGCGCAGTTTATCGATCTCTATATTCCGTCCGACACGGTGAGTCCCCGGCTGTTCGTTCTTGTGCACGGAGGCGGTTTTGTCGCAAATGACGCCCAGTCCCGTCAGGCACAGTTCATGTACCGCTTTTTCCGTGACAGGGGATTTGCCTGTGCCAGTGTGAATTACCGTCTTGCGGATGAGGCGCCCTTCCCGGGAGCCTGTGATGATGTGCATAATGCGGTTGTCTTCCTCTCTCAGAATGCGCAGAAATATGGCTATGATGCTTCGAATATTGCCATCTGGGGTGAATCTGCGGGCGGTTATCTCGCCACACGAGAGGCTCTTACCGAGACTGATGCACCGATCACCACGCTCGTGAGCTATTACGGCTGCTATGAACTTGCAGTCATGGGGGCACAGTTTGAGCAGCAGGGTATATCCCGTTTTATACGCACGGTCAGCAGTTTCTGGACGGCCGGAAAGCTGAACGGCTATTCCTCCTGTGAAGAATTCTGGATGAGGAAAGCCTATAAAGACTGGACGGACGAGGACAGAAATGCTGCCAGTGTTCTGGCAATCGCGGAGCGGGGCCCTGCCAACCGCAGTCTGGATGTCATGCTTGTTCATGGCACGGCGGATATCACGGTGCCGATGCAGCAGTCCGTCAACCTGGCTGAAGCATTGCGGGCTTTCTACGGCAGTGAGCATGTAAATTTCATCACAGTGGAAAACTGCATTCATGCGGATGACCGCCTGTATTCTGATGAGATTCTGACCACGGTCGAAAGCTTCCTTCACAGCAGGTGACCGGCCATGAAAGCCAATGATAAAACCAATGTGATGCGTCTTCTGGATGCGAAAAAAATCTCCTACATCGGCCATACCTACGAGCCGGATGCCACAAAAACCGGGGAGGAAATTGCAGCAATTCTCGGGGAGGATCCGGACAAGGTATTCAAAACGTTGGTGACGCAAGGCAAAACCGGGCAGCACTATGTCTTTGTCATCCCTGTAAAGGAAGAACTGGACCTGAAAAAAGCTGCCAGGGCTTCCGGAGAAAAGGCGATTGCCATGATCAAACAGAAGGAGCTGCTGCCGCTAACAGGCTATGTCCATGGCGGATGTTCGCCTCTGGGCATGAAAAAACCCTTTCCGACCTTTCTGCACGAAACCGCCATTCTCTATGATACAATATTTGTCAGCGCGGGAAAGGTCGGATATCAGATCGAGATCTCTCCCGATGATCTGATCACTGCTGCCGCCTGCCGCACAGAGGATCTCATCACGTAATATTACACCCACTCGTACAAGTAATTCTGCTCCCGGAAGTGTTGAAAGACACTGCCGGGAGCAATTCCGTCAGGGAAGAAAAATCTTTGTCACTTTAACCATTAAAATAGCTAAAGTGCACGTTGATGTTTGTTGACATTGGTGAATTGTATTTTGCAGGGAGAGTGGTATAATTCAGTCAGTATCTTTGAAAGGAGAACTTCAAAAATGAAAAAATTGCTTTCACTTGTTCTTGCTCTTACCATGATTCTTGCTCTCGGTGCATTCGGCCCGACTGCATCTGCAGATGAGAGCTATACCGTCGGTATCTGCCAGCTTGTTCAGCATGTGGCTCTTGATGCCGCAACCCAGGGCTTCATTGATGCTCTGACCGAAGAGCTGGGCGACGCAGTCACCTTTGACAACCAGAATGCCTCCGGTGATATCTCCACCTGCGCTACCATCTGCAACAACTTTGCAGCATCCGGTGTTGACCTGATCCTTGCCAATGCAACTCCGGCTCTTCAGGCTGCTGTTGCCGCTACCGACACCATTCCTGTTCTCGGCACATCCATCACCGAGTACGGCGTTGCCCTTGACATCGATGACTTTAACGGTGTTGTGGGCGGAAATGTCTCCGGTACATCCGACCTTGCTCCTCTGGATCAGCAGGCACAGATGGTTGTGGATCTCTTCCCCGAAGCAAAGACAGCCGGCATTCTCTACTGCTCCTCTGAGGCAAACTCCGTCTACCAGGCTAAGGTTGTGAAGGATGAGCTGGAAGCAAAAGGCCTGACTGTCGTCGTCTCTACCTTTGCTGACTCCAATGATGTCGCTGCTGTTACCCAGGCTCTCTGCGATGAAGTTGACGTTATCTACATTCCCACCGACAACACGGCTGCCTCCTGCACCGAGGCCATCAGCAATGTAGCTGAGCCAGCAGGGATCCCCATCATCGCCGGTGAAGAAGGCCTTGCAAAAGGCTGCGCTGTTGCAACACTTTCCATCAACTACTATGATCTGGGTGTTACCACCGGCAAGATGGCAGCAAAGATTCTGAAGGGCGAGGCTGATATCTCCACCATGCCCATTGAGTACTTCCCGAATCCTGTCAAGAAGTACGTTCCGGAGTTTGCCGAAGCATTTGGCCTCGAGTTCTCTGACGACTACGTAGCGGTTGAGTAATCAATCTCCTCTACCAAATTTAGAAAGGTTAGAACTTAGACAGTTTCGATGAATTTGAATTTCCTGAACCTTCTCTCCAGGATGCCCTCGGCTTGTGCCCAGGGCATCCTCTGGGGTCTTATGGCCCTCGGAGTTTATATTACCTTCCGCGTGCTGGACATTGCCGACCTGAGTGTTGACGGCACATTTGCTACCGGCGGTGCGGTAACGGTTATGCTGATTATCGGCGGCTGCCCGGCAGGGCTGGCGCTGCTTGTTGCTATTTTGGCCGGTGTGGCAGCGGGACTCTGTACGGGCCTCCTGCACACCAGGCTGGGCATCCCGGCTATCCTGTCGGGAATCCTGACCCAGTTTGCACTCTATTCCATCAACCTGCATATCATGGGCATGAAGGCCAACCAGACTGCCAGCCTGAAGAAGTACGGCATGTTTTTTGAAAATGGCAAGGGTTTTCTGGTCTCCTCCCGTTATATCCCCGCTGCGATTGCGGTAGGGCTTGTTCTTGCGGGAATCGTCATTTTTGCGCTTTATACCTATTTTGGCACGGAACAGGGCAGTGCTATCCGTGCAACCGGTTCTAACCATGCCATGGCAAGCGCACAGGGCATCAACATCAACAACATGAAGGTGCTCGGCCTTGCCCTCTCCAACGGCATTGTCGCCCTATCCGGCGGATTAATGACCCAGTTCCAGGGCACGGCAGACGTGAACATTGGGCGTGGAGCCATCGTTATCGGTCTTGCCGCCATTATCATTGGTGAAGTCTTCTGTGATCTGTTTTTCCGCAAGGGTGCCAATTTCGGTATCCGAATGATGTTTGTGGTGTTCGGCGGTATTCTCTACTATGTTGCCATGACTGTCATCCTCTGGCTGAAGATGGATCCGAATGATCTGAAACTCTTCACGGCGATTATTGTCGCCATCTTCCTTGCGGTACCCTATTTAAAGAATCAGGCAAAAACGTCTTTCAGCAGGGCGGCTAAGCATGCGGCTGACGGAAAGGGGGAGAAGTGATTGCTTAAAGTAAACAACATTTCCAAAACCTTCAACGCCGGCACCATCAATGAAAAGAAAGCTATTGACGGCCTGAGCCTCAGCCTGAAGGAGGGAGACTTCGTCACGGTCATCGGCGGCAACGGAGCAGGCAAAAGCTCCCTGCTCAACGCTGTAGCAGGCGTCTGGCCGGTGGACTCCGGTTCCATCGAACTCGCGGGAGAGAACATTACCGGCCTGCCGGAATATAAGCGGGCAAAGCTCATTGGCCGTGTCTTTCAGGACCCTATGATGGGCACCGCACCCGACATGTGGATTGAGGAAAACCTGGCCATCGCCATGCGCCGCGGTGAAAAGCGCAAGCTGAAATGGATGGTCACCAAACAGGACCGGGAGCTCTACCGGGAAAAGCTCAGTGAGCTGGGGCTTGGCCTGGAGGATCGCCTGCAGGTGAAGGTGGGTCTGCTTTCCGGCGGACAGCGCCAGGCACTGACGCTTCTGATGGCCACCCTGAAGAGCCCAAAACTGCTGCTTCTGGATGAGCATACAGCGGCTCTTGACCCTGCGACGGCAGCCAAGGTGCTGGAGCTCTCCGACAGTGTTGTGGAAAAGAATAATCTCACCACACTGATGATTACCCACAACATGACCGACGCTATTCGTCACGGCAACCGCCTTATCATGATGAACGCCGGCCACATCATTCTTGACATTGAGGGTGAGGAAAAGCAGCACCTGACAAAGCAGGAGCTGCTGGACAAATTTGCAGAGGTTGCCGGCCACCAGGAGGAGACCGACGCCGTCCTCCTCTCCTGATGCCTTATCAGAAAAATTCACAATAACGATCGAAAGGGTAGCCTCTTAAGTGAAGCTATCCTTTTTGGTTTCTATATTGGGATGGCGTCGTGTTTCCCGACACCATCTGCTTGTCATATTGTCAATTCACACACCTTATGATACAATCATCACAGATTCTGATGCAGATAAAAGGAGAATGAGAATGCAATTCTTAGTTAAGGCCTATGATGGAGAGAACATGCTGGAGAAGCGGATGGAAGTTCGTCCACGACATCTGGAAGGAATGAAGAACCTGGGTAAGCAGGTTATCTGTGCCGGCGGTTTGCTGGACGAAGCAGGTAAGATGAAGGGCTCTGCGCTGATTATGGAGTTTGAGAATCGTACTGCCCTCGATGAATATTTGCGCAATGAGCCCTATGTGGTTGAAGGTGTCTGGCAGAGGATTGAGGTTGACAACATGAACGTCGTCCTTCTGAACGGGGAGAAAAGATGATTCCATGATCCGGAAACAAATCATCTTCTACGGTTGGGTACAGGGCGTCGGTTTTCGCTATCGCGCCAGGAATGCCGCAGAACGCTATGGCTGTACCGGATGGATCCATAATGAGTATGACGGCACGGTGTGTATGGAGATTCAGGGAACAGAGGATGCGATAGATCAGGTGATCCTGGCAATAGAAGCCGGGAGGTATATTCGGATTGAGAATATGTATGTGAAGACGCTTCCCACTCAGCCAGAGGAACGGGGATTCAGAACAAGATAGACATCTGCCCTTGCCGATAGCAGATTTTTGACAGTTTGAGTGGGTATATCATATGGACTTTGGTGAATGGAGGGGTACTATGCGATTCAAGAATAAGGTTGCCGTCATCACCGGCGGCGCGCACGGTATCGGAAAAGAAATTGCTGACGAATTTACCGATGAAGGCGCAACTGTGCACATTATCGATAAAACACCCGGCAACTGGTTCGTCGGTGACATAAGCAATAAGGAAACGTTGGAACGGTTTGCAGCGGAAGTACTTGAAAAGAGCGGGCACGTTGATTTTCTCATCAATAACGCTCTGCCGCTGATGAAAGGTATTGACGAATGCAGCTGGGAAGAGTTCTCCTATGCGTTGGCTGTTGGTGTGACTGCACCGTTTTACCTGACGAAGCTGCTTGCCCCGCACTTTGCAAACGGGGCTTCTGTTATCAATATATCCTCTTCCCGCGACCGAATGAGTCAGCCACAGACAGAGAGTTACACTGCGGCCAAAGGCGGCATAGCGGCACTGACCCATGCCATGGCAATCAGCCTGGCGGAAAAAGCACGGGTAAACAGTATATCACCCGGCTGGATTGACACAACCAGCTCCAATATTACAGGGGCTGACGCCATCCAGCAGCCGGTGGGACGTGTCGGGAAGCCGAAAGACATCGCCGAGATGGTGCTGTTCCTGTGCTCTGAGAAAGCAGGATTCATCACCGGCGAGAATATCTGCATCGACGGCGGTATGACGAAGCTGATGATCTATCACGGAGAACATGGCTGGACTTTCGAAGAATAAGTAATAGCATGAGTAGACGTGAAAAGGGATGACGTCGTGTTTCACGACGCCATCCCTTAGTAGTCCAAAAGCCTGCCATGTCTATCTTTTCAGATATTGAATTATCCTACACGTTTCTTTCCGGCGAATGCGCGAAGAAAATCCGCTTCGGGTGAAGTGAAAAGATGTGTTTCCAGTCTGCCTTTAACTGCTCATTATCATCGTAAGCTTGCAGATACTCAAAAGGCTCAAGATCTCCTACGAAGCAGTCTCCACTGTCCAGTACAAGAGATATACTGTCCGGACTGTGACTTGGGGTATGAATGATCTCACCGGATATTCCAAGCTTGGCTAGAAAGGCTCTGCTTTCTCCGCAGGAAATCACGGTTGCCTGTGAGTCATTTAAAGGAACAAACGGTAACTTATCTCGTTTAAAAATATAATCAGAAGCGTGAATCGAATCCTTTTGCACATCCATCAGGATAAGTCTCACGCCCTGTTTTTCGAGCTCTCCGATTATTCCCATGTGGTCGGGATGATAGTGCGTAGCCAAAACAAATCTGATATCTTTACTTTCGATACCACTTTTCTTTATTGCCTTATAAAAAGCATTCAGCGTTCCTGCGTAATCAGTATCGATAAGCAGCCCGTTGAAATAAAACGAGTTTGTATTTCCATATTTTAGCTTTATCATATGTCGTATCCTGAACAAACTGATCTATCGGAAAACCCGGCCTGGGACAGGCCGGGTGAATTCATAGGATTGACTTGGTGAGAGGTTATGCTGCAGGTGCTTCGACTGCCTCTTCAACGGCTTCGGAAGCCTCTTCAGCAGCAGGAGTGAGAGCGGCAGCGATGCTGGTGATGGCACCGTTTTCATCAATTTCGATACCGAAGTTCTTCGCGCAGGTCTTGCAGAGACGGGTCTTGCCGGCACCAATGGCGGAGGAGACAGTTCCTACAAACAGTTCCGAGCTGCGGTTGAGATGCTGGCATTCCGTGTCGAGATGATAGACACTGCCGAACTGGGTCCAGTAAACGGATGTGTCGCCGAGAGTTGCCTCTGCCTGGGCTTTTCCCTCCTGAGAGACCGGATTCCAGTCATAGCTGAGACCGATGCCAAGCACCAGAGCAACAGCTGCAACGATGGAAGCGACCTTCTTCATCTTCGGGTCAGCTTCCTTGTCTACAAAGAGCACATAAATCAGGAAGGGGATGAAGGCAAAGCAGCATACAATGACGCCCATGTTGTTCCAGAGCCAGAATTTGACTTTGTTCTGTTCCGAAACGGGGTCGAGATGGTTGGCACGCTTCCAGAACTGTGCGCCGATAACGACAAAAATGAAGTCGATCACGAGGAATGCAATCAGCTGCACCATCTGGGAGGTGAAACGCAGATCGATCTTGCCGATGAAGACGAGAAGGGCAAGAACCTCGCACGCAATTGCGAGAACCCAGAAGACGATGGCAAGGATGCGCTTTGTTTTTGCACTGCTCTTATCTGCCTCACTGGCAGCGGGAGCGTTTTTTGCAGCAGCGGACTTGGCTGCAGGCTTTGCAGCAGGGGAAGAGGGCGCTGCGGAGTCAACTTTCGTAATAGTTTTTGGCGTTTTGGAAACGGTTGTTTTTTTTGGAGCAGCTTTCTTTTCAGGGGCGTCCTGCTCAGGTGTTTTTTTCTCAGCCATGATGAGCCTCCTATTTTCAGATTAATGTTATTATACTCTTTTTTGAGGAGAATTCAACAATTTCCGGTAGGTTGCCGCAATCTTTTCTTGACGGGAGAGAAGAAAAAGTGCATAATTGTACCAACCTGAGACAAAGGTTAAACTCAAAACTAAATAAACAGGAAACGGAGAAACATTATGGATCTTACCAGCCTCATGTCATCACTTCTGAGTGACCAGAATATTAAAGCCGTAGCAAGCAAAGCCGGTGTTTCCGAGGAAGAGGCAGCGTCTGTTCTTGCAACAGCACTTCCTGTTATGCTCAACGGGGCAAACGGCCAGGCTTCTGACGCTGCAACCACCGAGAGCTTTTACAAAGCAGTTACGGACCATGCACAGAAAGACCCCGAAAAAGTCGACCTGAAAGAGGGCGGCAAAATTGTTGGCCATCTGCTTGGCACTGATGAGAAAGCAGCGGAAGACGCTATAGCAAAAAGAGCCGGCCTGAGCTCTGCCAATGTGGGCCTGATTCTGGCAGCAGCGGCACCGCTGATTATGAACATGCTCGGCAACTCCACCAGCAATTCTCACAGCTCTTCCGGTACGGCATCTCTGCTCAATTCCCTTCTCGGCGGCGGGATGAACAGCTCATCGAGCGGCAACCTGATGACTTCTGTCCTCACAAGCGTTCTTGCCAATTCTCTCAACGGCGGAAACAATTCCAACAACAGCTTGCTCGGGTCTCTGCTCGGCAGTGCCCTGGGCTCCGGCAGCACAGGCAGCAACTTCAAGCCCTCCTCCTCCGCAAGCCTCCTCGGCTCCCTTCTGGGCGGCATGGGCGGCATGCAGCAGCAGAGCTCTTCCGGTATGCTGGGTTCTCTGCTGGGCGGTTCTTCCAATCAGCAGTCCTCCGGGCTTAACATCGGCTCGATCGGCGGCCTTCTCAACAGCCTGCTGAAGTAACATTTCATCTCCACACGATAATAAACAAGGTCTCTGGTATTGTCAGAGACCTTGTGCTATAACCTATACCAATCAACAGAAAAGGAAGCGCCCAACTACACGAGCGGCATGTAACATATGAAGGACGAACAGAGACAGCAGACTTCAGCAGGAAAAAAGAAGCAGAACCCTCAGAAGCTGAGGAACACTATTTTCGTGGCGGCATTTGTGCTGCTGGGACTATATTATTTCTATCTTCGGGCTCAGGAGCAGCAGGAGATGCAGCAGGTGCCCGGATATGCCACACTGGCGACGGCTGCCCCCGCTCAGGAGATTCCTGTACCTTCTTCTGTACCGACAACAAAGCCTGGCGCGTCTCCGTCAGCGGCGAACACGGCAAGCCCCACCGCTATGCCCAAATCCACCCCTACGGCAAAGCCTGCAGCGCAGAAGACTGAGGAAGAAATCCCCTATGTTCTGGCAGGGGAAAACGGGCAAGTGCGGTATGATTCCAACGGGAATCTGATTGATACCTCCAACTTTCTCGTTTCTGTGAAGTCTCCTTCTCAGGTGCTGCCAAGGGAATTCTCTGTTGAAGATATCCCTGTTTTCCACGGCAAAGCGGTGCTCACCGTGAACGGAAATGTGCCATTTTTCACTGAGGCGGAAATCAGGCTGGCGAAGCAGGGCAGCTTTGAGTATTACGGTGATCTTGACTCCCGCGGCAGATGCACGGTCGCCTTTGACTGCCTCAGCGGAGACACTATGCCCGCCTACGGCCAGAAGCGAGGCAGCATCAGTTCCATCCACCCCAGCGGTTGGAAGCAAGCCCGGTATGACTGCGTAGATTCTGAAACGGTTATGACCCGTGCTCATCTGGCAGGGTATATGCTTTCTGCCGAAAATGCCAATGAAAAAAACCTGATCACCGGCACACGCTATATGAATTCCGACACGATGCTGGTGTATGAGGAGGATACAGCAGACTATCTGGACCATCACATCAATAATCATGTGCTATATCGGGTGACGCCCTTCTTTCGGGGCAGCAACCTGATGGCGGACGGGATTTTAATGGAGGCCATGTCGGTAGAGGATAACGGCAGAAGCCATCAGTACTGCGTGTATATCTACAATGTGCAGCCGGGGCTCTCCTTCCGCTACAGCAACGGAGCAAGCTTCTATACCGGCATTTTCTATGATACCCGGTCTTCAACCGTGGTGACGGATGATCTGAAGCTGCAAACCTACGGAATGGACTTTTCCTCAGATACTATCCATAAAAAAAGCTGCTCTCTGTATGCGGCTGTGCCGTCAGGAGAGAAAGCCTCTTTCTATGGGGACACATCCATGATTGCGGAATGGCCGTCTCTGGGGTACCATCTCTGCTCATGCATGGGCTGAGAACAGCCGATAACTGAATCAGATATGAAATACGGCAATGTATCAATTGCCGTATTCTTATAGGGTTTCGCGACTATAAGGAAAGGAAAACAACAGACATGAGAGATTTTGAGACAAAGCGTTTAAAAGGTACCGGCGAATCTCCCACGGTTGCTCTGAACGCGAAGGGAATTGAAATGAAGGAACAGGGGATCAATGTTCTATCCTTCGCTGCCGGGGAGCCCGATTTTGACACCCCCGAGGCGGTCAAGGAAGAAGCGATCCGGGCCATTCGCGACAACCAGACCCATTATACCTCTGCAGCGGGCATCGCAGCACTTCGCCGCAGAATAGCACAGAAGCTGCGGGAAGAAAACGGCATCGAAACGGATGAGAAAAGCATCATCGTGACTCCTGGCGCGAAGCTGGCCCTTTTCCAGGCGCTGATGGCCTTTCTGGAAGCGGGAGACGAGTGCCTTGTGCCGACCCCTGCCTATCCTTCCTATCGGTCGATTATCTGCATGGCGGGCGCGACCTTCGTTCCCGTGCCCCTGAAGATTGAGAACGGATTTCGCCTGACCCGCCGGATGCTGGAGGAGAGGACAACGGAGAAAACAAAAATGCTCATCTTCTGCAATCCCTGCAATCCGACCGGGCACGTGCTTTCGAGGGAAGAGATCGACGACATTGCAGCCTATGCAGAGGCACACGAGATTCTTGTGATCTCAGATGAGATCTACGAAAAGCTGCTTTATGACGGGAGAGTACATTACAGCCTTGGGGCCATTCCCTCCATCGCACAAAGAGTAATTACGCTCAACGGCCTTTCCAAGAGCGCCGCCATGACTGGCTGGCGTATCGGGTATTCTGCGGCAGACCCGGTTCTCACGAAGGCGATGATGAAGCTGCAGACCAACACCGTAAACTGCACGGCTGCCTTTGTGCAGCAGGCCGCTATTCCGGCATTCGACTGCCACCAAGAGACAGAAGCCATGCGGCTTAGCTACCTGAAGCGGCGTGACCTGATCTGCGACGGGCTAAACGCGATTCCCGGTGTTTTCTGTCCACGGGCTGAGGGAGCGTTTTACGCCTTCTTCCGCATTGATTTCCGGGGAATGAGTGCTGAGGAACTGGCGGATTATATTCTGGCAGAGGCCGGCATTCTGGTTGTGCCGGGAACTGCCTTCGGCGAGGGCGGAGAAAAATGCATTCGCCTCTCCTTCGCAGCAGACACTGCTCAGCTGGAGGAAGCCGTCAGGCGAATGGGAAAAATATTCTCTTGACAAACAAAAAAGAATTCTGTATTCTTTAACACGTTAAAACGATGAATTAAAACTGGGAGAGAACCTTTGATGCCTCAGGAAATGGAGGAAAAAACCCGGCAGCTGATGGAGGAAACGGATTCCGACAGCCGCATCCGGGAATATACGGGCGTGATGGAGCACCTGATCACGGTGGTTCTTGTCTGTTTTGCAGCTTTCCAGCTATGGGCGAACCTGACCGGAACGCTTGGCGCTGTGAAGCTGCGAGCTGCTCATATTATGCTGCTTCTGCCTCTCGCCTTTATGCTCTATCCCACCTATAAAAAAGAGCGGCGAAGAAGAAAATTTATGCCGGTGTGGGATGTTGTGCTGTGTACAGCGGCCGTATTCTGTTTTGCCTATATTCTGAGGCGGTATGATGCCTTTGCCAGAACAGGCAGATTGAATGATACGGATGTATGGGTCGGTGTTGTGTGTCTTGCGGTCTGTTTTGAAGCTGCGAGACGAACAAGCGGCAACCTGGCGGTGATTGCACTGGTTTTCTTCTCCTACTTTGCCCTGTGGGGTAAATATGTGCCCGGCGTTTTCGGAACGACGGCCTTTCCGCTCAAGCGAGTGATCAAGTCCATTGTGTGGGATACCATCGGCATTCTGGGGACGGGCAGTGGCGTTTCCGCCACCTATATCTTTGTGTTTGTTCTTTTCGGAGCATTTTTGAAGTACAGCGGCTTTTCCCAGTTTATCAACGACATCTCCCTGACCCTTGTGGGCAGGTCTCCCGGTGGGCCGGCAAAGGTTTCGGTGATAGCTTCCGCCATGATGGGCATGATCAACGGCTCTGCCATCGCGAACGTTGCAACCACCGGCACCATCACGATTCCCCTGATGAAAAAGACGGGTTATAAAAAAGAATTTGCCGGTGCGGTGGAAGCGGTGGCTTCCACCGGAGGGCAGTTCACCCCGCCGATTATGGGAGCGGTCGGTTTTGTGATGGCGGAGTTTATTGCCGTCAGCTATACCAAGGTGATGATGGCTGCCGCGATTCCTGCAGTGCTTTATTATGTGAGCCTTCTCTGGTCTGTGCATCTGGAGGCGAAGCGGCTTGGACTTTCCGGTATGTCTCCGGAAAACATCCCAAAGGCGGCAGAGGTGCTGAAAACACGCGGGCATTTGCTGATTCCGCTCGTTGTGCTGCTGGTGATGATGTTTCTCGGCTACACCCCGCTTTATGCAGCAATTATCTCTATTTTTGTCACGGTGCCTGTCTCCTGGTTGCGAAAGGAGACCCGCATGACGCCTGCTGTGATTCTTCAGGCTGTGACAGAAGGCAGCCGCAGTGCGATCGGTGTGGGTGTAAGCTGCGTCATCATCGGTGTGATCATCGGTTCGGTGAATATGACCAGCCTGGGGGTGAACTTCGGCAACCTGATTCTGAAGGTGGTAGGTGAGGGTCAGCTCTTCCTGGGCGGGCTCATGGTGATGGTGATGTCCATCATCCTCGGCATGGGCGTGCCGGGGGTGGCGGCTTACGTGATTGTGTATGCTGTGGCTGTACCCGTACTGCGAGGCGTTGGAGCAACGGAAATGGCGGCCAATATGTTCTGCCTGATCTATGCTTGCCTCAGCAACATTACCCCTCCCGTGGCAATGAGCTCTTATGTGGCCAGCGGCATTGCCGACAGCAACATGACAAAAACCAGCCTGATTGCAATCAAGCTGGGCATTGCCGGATTTATTGTTCCCTTCTTCTTTCTTGATAACCCGGTGCTTCTGGTTGGCAGCACGGAAGGCGTAGCCCTCGGCACCACGGTTTATTCCTTTGCTACAGCCTGTGTCGGTGTGCTGGCTCTTGCCAGTGGGCTTGCTGGCCTGCCAACGAAAAAGTATACCGCCTCGGCAACAACCGTTCGGCTTTTCTGCAGGGGGCTTCTGGTTGCAGCGGGCATTCTGTTTATTAATCCATCATTCATCACGGACGGTATTGCCCTTGCCCTTATTGCCCTGCAGTTTCTGCTGGAGAAAACAGTGCTTTCCCGCTCAAAACCCATATCTCCGGCTTAAACCACGGATGATGCGCCTTCCCGGCGTTGAGTCAATAGATCATTTACCAACAGTAGAAAGTGAGGAAAACCCCTATGAAAAAGTGGATCGCATTGATTCTCAGCATCGTTGTTCTGACGGCAGCGTTTCCCGCAGCGGCTCTGGCAGCGGATATTAACTTTGTCACTGCCGGCACGTCCGGCACGTTTTATGCCATCAGCGTAGAGGTTGTAAAGCTCTGGAATGACAACATTGCAGGCATGCACGCAGTTGCAACGCCATCCGGAGGCGGTGTGGACAACCTGAACCAGGCCAAAGACGGCGAAGCTCAGATCGGCATTGCCAACGCAAACCTGGTGTATCAGTCCATGATGGGTACGGACGCCTTTGAAGGCGATGCCAACCCGGACATCCGCATTTTTGCAGGCCTTTATTATAACCCCAACCAGGTTGTTGTGACGAAGGACAGTGGCATTGAAACCTTTGCCGATTTTGCGGGCAAGCACTTCTCGGTCGGAGCTGCAGGCTCCACTACCATTGATGAGGCTGCACATCACCTCGCAACTGCCGGCCTGACTCTGGACGACATGAAGACAGAGTATATGGATGTGGCCTCCTCGGCTGATGCCATCCAGAATAAGCAGCTGGACGGAGCATGGATTATGGCGGGGGCTCCCAACTCCGGCGTCACACAGATTCTCACCAGCAGCGATGCAAAGCTTTTGCCCATCCCGGGGGAAGTGGTGGATGCACTGAAGGCAGACTATCCCTGGTATGCAGCCTACACCATTCCTGCAGGCACCTATGCCAACCAGGATGAGGACGTACCCACCTCTGCTGTAAAACTGACACTCTTCCTCACACCGGATGTGGATGAGGAGACTGCTTACCAGATGACCAAAGTCTTCTGGGAGAACTGGGACAGCCTGACGGAAAACTTCGCCGCACTGAAAGCGGCAGATCCCGCCAAAGCTTGTGAGGACTTGGCAGGCGTGCCCCTTCATGACGGCGCTGCCCGCTACTACCGTGAGATCGGCCTGATCGACTAACCTGTTTTTTGTAGCTCCAACCCACCTGAATCAAACAGACCCTCCGGATCAGTCCGGAGGGTCTGTTTTCTCATCGGATGTTTTGTCTTTCACTATAAAGCGTTGGGTGTGCTTTCCGAGAACAATAAGTCCCATCAGCAGAAGAGAATAATAACAGATCATTCGCCAGATCAGCATGGCCCAGAAAATGCCGGAGGAACCGACTTCGGAAAAAACCAGATAGAAGGCTCCCTCCGACACACCGGCATTGCCGGGTGTAGGGATCAGCGTGACAGCAGCATAAATGTAGATGGTTGTGGCCAGAATGTGCAGGTAAGTTGCTTCACACCCCAGAGCCCGCAGAACAAAAAAGGGAATGCTGCACAGAGCAATGCGGCAGAGAAAGGAAAGCAGCATCAGCTCAAAAAGCAGCCGTTTATCCTTCACAATCTCGAAAAAACCGTCGTGGTATTGAGAAAGCGTCTCAATCACGGCGTTAAGTGTCGCTTCGGCATCCTTCAGCAGATGCAGCTTTTCACCCAGCCGGAAGACCCATGCCAGAAGAGCTTTGATGACCTCCGGTTTAATGGAAAAAGCTATTTCCACCAGGGGAGGAATCGCGTTGAAGAAAAGCCCGGCATAGGCTGCATAGCGGATCGCCTCAATCTGCAGATCGCCCTTCCAAAGGAGAAAGGTTGCTATCGCAAGCAGAATCACCGCCAACTGGCGGGTGATGAACCCGGCTGCCGCCACGTTGGATGCACCCCTGGTTGAAAGGCCCTTTTTATGCAGCCAGTACATCTGAAAAGGCTGTCCGCCGCCTCCGGTGGGTGTAATCGCATCGTAATACTTTCCGAGAACTACGGTTTCAAATGCATCCCGGAAAGAGAGTTGTTCCTGCAGGCAGGAGGCCGTCCGCAGAAACTTCAGGGATTCTGCCAGAAGAATAACAGCCATGCAGAGAAAGCCAAGCAGGAGGTAACCCCATCCGTTTTCTCCCAACGTAAGGCGGACGGGCTCATCCTCCACATGGAATTCCCTGTAGGCGGTCCAGCCCACCACCAGAACATTGACCGCCACAAAAATCAGCAGCCAAAGAATCTTTTTTTTTCTGTTTTTCATTTTTTCATTCATGGCTGCTTTCCGTCCTTCTACTAATAAATAATATTTTATCGGAAACCTGGCGACAACGTCAACAACAAAAGTGTTAAAAGAGAGAGACAGGGCAGTTCTTTTCCGCTTTTGCCGTTTGTTCATGATTTGGTAATTGCTAAAAGCAAAACCGTATGGTAAAATAACATGATAAAATATAAGGCCGTCAACTACAGGGGTATTGCTCCTTTGGGTGCGTGCGGCCTGTGAATAATAACCCGGGGGAATATCGGCATGATCTATAAAAGAGTGGTATTGAAAATCAGCGGAGAGGCGCTGGCAGGGGAGAAGCACACCGGTTACGATTTTGACTTTGTCGCGTCAGTTGTCCGTGCAGTGAAAAGCTGCATGGCAGAGGGCCTGCAGGTCGGCATTGTGATTGGTGGAGGAAACTTCTGGCGCGGCGTGAAAGACGGCGCAGGTTATGTGGAACGTGTCAGCGCAGACAGAATGGGCATGCTGGCCACATGCATGAACTGCCTTGCTGTCGCGGATGTGTTCCGCCAGAATGGTGTTCCCGCCTCTGTGCAGACATCTGTGGACATTCAGGGTGTAGGGGAGCGGTATGACACGCTGAAAAGCATCCGCCTGATGGAGGAGGGCACGGTGGTGCTTTTTGCCGGCGGAACCGGGCTGCCCTTCGTCTCAACCGACACGGCGGTTGTGCTTCGCGCACTGGAAACCCATGCCGACGCAATTCTCCTTGCAAAGAATATTGACGGGGTCTATTCTGCCGATCCAAGGAAGGATCTCACAGCTACCCGGTTTGATGAGATCACCTACAGCGAAGTGCTGGAACGCAGGCTTCAGGTGATGGACAGCACTGCAACCTCCATGGCAATGGACAACAACATCCCCTCCGTTGTGTTTGCCCTCGCCGATCCGGAGAATATCCACCGTGTGCTGTGCGGGGAAAAGGTCGGCACCTTCGTTCGCGTATAAATTATAAAATTAAAAATATAATCATTATCAGGGAGGTATTATCATGTCAGAGTATCAGGAATTTGAAAAGAAAATGAAAAAAACCTGTGAGGCACTGGAGTCTCAGTTTGCCACTATTCGTGCAGGTCGTGCCAATGCAGCCGTGCTGGACCAGATCACCGTGGATTACTACGGTTCTCCCACTCCCATTAACCAGGTTGCATCTATCGCTACTCCGGATGCACGCTCTCTTCTGATCCAGCCCTGGGACGCTTCTATCCTGAAAGGGATTGAGAAGGCCATCCTCACTTCCGATCTGGGCATTCATCCGCAGAATGACGGCAGAATGATCCGCCTGGTTTTCCCGCCGCTCACCGAGGAGCGCCGTAACGAGCTGGTTAAGCAGACCAAAAAGTACGGTGAGGAGGCCAAGGTGGCCGTCCGCAACATCCGCCGTGATGCCATTGAAAAGTTCAAAAAGCAGCAGAAGGCCTCTGAGATAACCGAGGATGACTACAAGAATGTGGAGAAAGATATCCAGAAGCTCACTGACGATTTCACAAAGGAAATCGAAAAGATCATGGCTGCCAAAGAGAAGGAACTCAAAGAAATCTGATGGCAGCGATCAATCAGCTTAAGGAGGACGGGGGAATCATTATCCCCCGTCATATTGCAATTATTCTCGACGGCAACGGTCGCTGGGCGAAGAAGCGGGGCCTGCCGAGAACAGCCGGGCATGCTGCCGGCGCGGAGACGTTCCGCAAAATTGCCACCTACTGCAAAAATATCGGTGTGCAGTATCTCACGGTTTATGCCTTCTCCACCGAAAACTGGTCTCGACCGGAAGAGGAAGTAAAGTCCATCATGAAGCTGCTGGACAATTATCTCCATGAGGCGATTGCCACCATGGAGCGGGATCATATCCGGATGAAAATTCTGGGTGATGTGTCGGCACTGTCTCCCTCATTGCGGGCGGAAATAGAAGAGACAAATGAGATTTCAGGTCGTTATGAGGGGTTCCAGGCGAATATCTGCCTCAATTACGGGGGCCGGGCGGAGATCCTTCAGGCAGCGAAGCGCTATGCAGCTGATCTTGCAGCCGGCAGGGCTTCAGGTGATATCACGGAAGCCGGTTTCTCCTCTTATATGTATTCTGCCGGTATTCCTGATCCGGATCTTATGATCCGTCCGGGGGGAGAAAAGCGAATTTCCAACTTCCTGCTGTGGCAGTGTGCCTACAGTGAGTTCTATTTTTCCGATGTGCTCTGGCCTGATTTCGGAACGGACGAACTGGACAGAGCAATTGCGGAGTTCAACAGAAGAGACAGACGTTTCGGAGGCGTGAAAAATGGTTAATTCCATCTCGGTGCTTGGGTGCACCGGTTCCATCGGCAGGCAGACCATTGCTGTGGCGGAGCATGCCGGCATTCCGGTTGCTGCCCTGTCGGCAAACCGGAAGATCGATCTGCTGGAAGAACAGACCAGACGCCTGAAGCCTAAACTCGTTGCGGTTTACGATGAGGATGCGGCTAAGCAGTTTCGCACGGCAGTGGCTGATCTGAATGTGCGAGTTGTTTCCGGTATGGAGGGGCTGATTGAAGCCGCTGCCGGCCCGGAGAGCGAATGTGTGGTCACAGCTGTTTCCGGCTCTGTGGGCCTGAAGCCTACCCTTGCTGCCATCCGTGCCAAAAAGCGTATTGCCCTTGCCAACAAGGAGACTCTCGTGTGTGCCGGCAGCCTGGTGATGCGCTCAGCAGCTGAAGAGGGGGCCGAGATTATCCCGGTGGACAGTGAGCACTCCGCCATCTTTCAGTGTCTGATGGGAAGGAAGAAGGGAGAACTGAAAAAAATTCTCCTCACCGGCTCAGGCGGGCCGTTTCGGGGAAAGAGACGGGAAGAACTGGAGAATATTACCCCGCAGCAGGCAGTGAAGCACCCCAACTGGAATATGGGCGCAAAAATCTCGGTGGACAGTGCCACCATGATGAACAAAGGCCTGGAATTTATCGAGGCCATGCACCTTTTCGCCGTCACGCCGGATGACATTCAGGTGGTGGTGCATCCGCAGAGCGTGATCCACTCCATGGTGGAGCTGGTTGACGGCACTGTGATTGCCCAGCTGGGCGTGCCGGACATGGGTCTGCCCATTCAGCTTGCCCTGACCTATCCGGAACGGAAAGAGTCTATGTTTGAGCATCTGGACTTTACAAAGCTTCAGGGGCTCACCTTTGAGGCACCGGATTTTGAGAAAACCCCCTGTCTGAAGCTGGCAATGGACTGTGCCCGCACGGGCGGCACGGCTCCCTGCGTGATGAGCGCTGCCAACGAGGTGGCGGTGCACATGTTCCTGCGCGGAGAAATCGGGTACAACAGAATTTATGACGTCGCGGCAGCAGCAGTAGAGGCGATTCCGGCACGGCACACCGATGATCTGGATGAGATCCTGGATGCGGACCGGAACGCAAGAGAGTTTGTAAAGGCGTATTTTGCATGATTGTTTACATTATCGTTGCCGTCCTGTTTTTCGGTATTCTGGTCGGCATCCATGAGTTCGGCCACTTTGCAGTGGCAAAAGCCTGCGGCATCCGTGTGGAGGAGTTCTCCATCGGCATGGGCCCGGCAATTTTCAAAAAGCAGAAGGGGGAGACACTCTACTCCATCCGCTGCATTCCCTTCGGCGGCTACTGCGCTATGACAGGGGAAGACGGCGAGTCGGAAGATCCCCGTGCATTTGTGAACCAGAAGGTGTGGAAACGCCTGCTGGTGCTTGTGGCAGGGTCTGCCATGAACTTTCTGCTCGGGTTCGTCATCGTCTTCATTATTTACTCCGGGGCGGCGGGCTATCCCGTGCCAATGATCGCCTCCTTCATGGAGGGATGCCCTTATGAGTCGGAGGAGGCATTCCTCCCGGGAGATCAGATTCTGAAGATTGACGGGCACCGGATTTATTCTACCGGTGATGTCTCTCAGTTTCTGAGAGAGAATACGCCCCAGGATTTTCTGATCGTCCGCGACGGACAGAAGCTCACCCTGAATGACTTTGCCATGCAGAAGCAGACTTATGAGGGCAGCGAGGAGAAGTATTTCGGCTTCCGGCTCGGCTATGACTATCTTGAGCCGACCTTTGCCAACCACCTGAAGGCAAGTTGGGACCAGACCATGGAGTTTGTCCGTCTGGTGTGGATGAGCCTGAAGCAGCTGGTCACGGGTCAGGCGAAGGTGACGGACCTGTCCGGCCCTGTGGGGATTGTGGATATGATGGCCGAGACAGGAGAGAGTGCCGAAACAAAGGCAGAGGCTGCTTTCAACATCGCTTATCTCGGGGCATTTATCGCCGTGAACCTAGCGGTGATGAATATGCTGCCGATCCCGGCACTGGATGGCGGGAGAGTCTTCTTCCTGCTGATCACATGGTTGATCGAGACGGTTACACGCAAGAAGCTGGATCCCAAGTATGAGGGATATGTCCACGGTGCGGGCATGGTCCTGCTGCTGGGGCTGATGGCTTTTGTATTTCTGAATGATATAGTGAGGATTGTAAGAGGTGGATAAGAGAAATCAGACGAGGCAGATTACCGTCCGCGGCCTGAAAATCGGCGGAGATGCTCCCGTTACCGTGCAGAGCATGTGCAACACGAAAACCTGGGATGTGGAGGCAACACTGAAGCAGATCCGTGCATTTCAGACGGCAGGGTGCGATATCGTGCGTCTGGCAGTGCCCGATGTGAAGTCGGCCGAGGCTCTCTCCGCAATCCGAGAGGGGACGGATATGCCCCTCGTGGCAGATATCCACTTCGACTATAAACTGGCTCTTATGGCAGCTGAACGCGGAATCGACAAGATCCGCATCAACCCGGGCAACATCGGGGGAGAAGAGCATGTAAAGGCTGTGGCTGAGGCATGCCGGGTGCGAAACATCCCCATCCGTATCGGTGTCAATGCGGGCAGCCTGGAGAAGCGCCTGCTGGAGAAGTACGGCCACCCCTGCCCGGAAGCTCTGGTGGAAAGCGCGAGGGATCATGCCCGCCTGCTGGAGAAGTTCGGCTTTGAGGACATCTGCCTCTCCCTGAAGACCTCATCCGTGCCTCTCACCGTTGCCTGCTACCGCCTGGCAGCCGAGACCTTTGATTATCCCCTGCATCTGGGCGTTACGGAGACCGGCACCGAGTATAACGGAACCATCCAGTCAGCGGTCGGCATCGGCACACTGCTGTGTGAGGGCATCGGCAACACCATCCGTGTCTCCCTGACGGCGGACCCGGTGAAGGAAGTGACTGCCGGCATCGCCATTCTGAAAGCAGCGGGACTGAGAAAAGGCGGCGTGAAATTCGTCTCCTGCCCTACCTGCGGCAGAACGGAGATTGACCTGATCGGCCTTGCAACTGAGGTGGAAAAGCGTGTTTCTTCCATACAGAAGGACATCACCGTTGCGGTGATGGGCTGTGTTGTCAACGGCCCCGGAGAAGCCAGGGAAGCGGATTACGGCATAGCCGGCGGGGTTGACAAGGGCCTGATCTTCAAGAAGGGTGAAGTTGTCGGCACCTATCCCTATGACCGTCTTCTGGACGTCCTGATGGACATGATAGAGAGCGAAGAATAATCAAAATTTGCATATTTCTGCCTCGTGAAGGGCAGCAAATGCAGGCAGACTTTCTTTAACAGAACAAGGCAATCATAATCAGGGACGGCTGAAACAGTTCGTCTCTGATTGCATCAGTACGGAATAATTGGAGACATGTATGCTTGATCAGAAAAAAGCAGCCCGCCTCTGGACCAGAGATTTTACCATAATAACACTCGGTAGTGTGGTTTCCATGTTCGGAAACTCCATGTCCGGCTTTGCCATGAGCCTTATGGTGCTGGACATCTCCGACTCCACCCTGCTCTATTCTGTTTACATTGCAATGTTTACGCTCCCGCAGCTTTTTATGCCGATTGTATCCGGTGCACTGCTGGATCGTTTTTCCCGGAAGAAAACCATCTATATGCTGGACTTTGTTTCCGCATTCCTGTATATACTGATGGCTGCGCTTCTTGCTGCGGGCTGGTTTTCATTTCCTGTATTTGCCGTATACTGCTTTATTCTCGGTGCAATTCAGAGCACCTATATGGTGGCATATGAAAGCTTCTATCCGTTGCTGATCAGCGAAGGGAATTTCCAGAAAGCCTACTCCATTGCCAGCGTGCTGGAGACTCTCTCGGCAGTGATGGTTCCTGTGTCCACATTTTTATATGGCAGAATCGGGCTTGCGCCGCTTCTGCTGGTGAACGGAATCTGCTTTTTCATAGCGGCTGTCATGGAAACCCGGATCGGCGCAGAAGAGCATTACATTGCTGAGCAGCAGAAAACAAAGCTGGAAGGCGGTCATCCTTTTCGGCAGGTTATGGCAGACACAAAGGAGGGATTCCTCTATCTCTCACAGGAGAGAGGACTTCTTGCTGTTGCGGCATACTTTGCTTTTTCTGCCATATGCGGCGGGGTCTCGTCTGTCCTGGTGCTTCCGTATTTCAAGAATACATTTGAAAACGGAGAATACTGGTATATGTTTGTAATGGCTTTCTCGCTGGCAGGCAGGGCAATCGGAGGGATGATTCATTACAGGATGAAGATTCCTGCAGAATACAGATATGCAACGGCGCTTGCCGTGTATGTCATCATTTCGCTTTGTGAAGGTGTTTATCTCTACTTTTCTTTCCCGGTGATGATGGCGCTGTGCTTTATCATCGGGATCGGAGGTGTGACAAGCTACACCATCCGCATCTCAGCGACGCAAAGTTATGTTCCGGATGAGAAAAAGGGTCGCTTTAACGGAGCATTCAATATGCTCTCTACCGTCGGAGCACTGGCAGGGGAGTTCGCTGCAGGTCTGCTGGCAGTAAAATATCCCGAGAGAGCTGTAATGCTGGCTGTGATGCTTCTCTGTGCTGTGGCAGCAGTGATTTTCATCGGCGGCGGAAAAAGACACGTGGAAGCGATCTATAACCGAAGTGAATAGGGTCCGGTATCCGTCCGTTTTCTCCTGCCGGTACTCTTGCTATTTCCGACAGGAGCAGGTATAATAACCAAAACACCAAAAGAGGATGACAGGGCAATGAAAAGGAAAAAGAATCGTCTCCTGCAGATCTGTATCATCATGGCCCTTATCCTCTGCGCCTGCGGAAATGGAAATAGGGAAGAGAATCAGACCCGGATTGTCAACTGGACGCTGCCGGACGCATCTGCATTCGAGGAAGAATATAGGGACGAGCAGAATCAGACTGTCTCCGTGTCGGAAAAACCAGTGGAACAGGCGTATCGATGGAATCCCCACGGAGTGTTTACCTATATCTACCAGAACAGGGATGACACGAACGGCTGGTCTACGGCACTGTTTAAAGTTTCATCTGTGGACTATGAGAAGCATTGTGCAGTTCTGACCTATACGGTGAAGGACAACAGAGGCTTCCTTCTTGCTCAGAATGCAGGAAAGAATCCAAAGGAATCGGATTACACATTCGAATCCGGCGGAGAAAAAGTAGCAGGACTGGATGAAACAGAGGATGCGGACGGTACCAGACATGTTATCATATATATTTCTGACAACCATTATCTGGAGTTTACGGGAAAAGACAGACTGGAAGAAGCAAAATACTGTTTCAGAGATCTCACCTATCGCCTGAAATTTGAAGGATAAAATTATGCATACACAGAGGACAGAATTCTGATATTCTGCCCTCTCATTACCATTTAAAGCAGCAGATGCCCGATGCAATGCATTGCCTGCTGCAGCGGAGGTTTACCGTTTTGGCAAATACATCTTTTCTGACAATGTTTCCCTTCTGCACTGACAGAAGCCGTGCGGCAGGAGGGCTTGATAAGGCTTATCTTCTGGATGCTTCGGTGGATGAGAGAGCGCGTACCATCACCATGCGGGTGCATTTCGCCTCAGCCCCGTCGCTTACGGATCTGGGAGCACTGGAGGAGCAGATCCGGACGGAGTTTGCTCTGTCACGGTGCAGCATACAGGCGGAGTTCCCGGCACCCGAGGTAAATGAGAGCACTGCTGCCTCTCCGCCGGCGCCTGCCGGACAGTCCGGACAGACCGGGCAGCCGAAAGCTGCTGCCCCAACGGGAAAAATTCTCATGGGCAGGCCGCTCCGGCTGAAAACAGTGCCGATGAATACGCTCACGCTGGAATCTGGTAAAGTTGCCGTGGAGGGGGACGTGATTGCCGTCACATCCCGCACGCTGGCCAAGCGTGGCAGTGCCATATTGTGCTTTGACATCACCGACCGCACCAACTCCATCCGGATCACTAAATTCCTGCGGGAGAGCGATGACCAGTCTATCATAGAAGCCATCTCCCTGGGTGACCATCTCACCGTCTATGGGGATGTGGTCTATTCCAAATACGATGATGACATGGTGATAGAACCCAGGTGCATCATGCGGGGAAAGAGAACCGTTCGACCCGATAATGCACCGGTCAAGCGAGTGGAGCTTCACCTGCATACGCGGTTTTCGACGCTGGATGCCCTGACAGATCCCGCTGCAGTTGTGGAACGGGCAGCCTACTGGGGCATGCCGGCAATTGCGGTGACGGATCATGGTGTTGCACAGGCATTTCCCGATATGTGGAAGGCGGGCAAGAAGCACAATGTGAAGATCATCTACGGTTTGGAAGCGTATTATGTAAACGACATGGACGGCTCCAGCGCAGTCTCCGGCAGAAGCCAGCTCCCGCTGGACACCGAGTTTGTTGCCTTTGACACGGAGACCACGGGTCTCAACGCCCAATCCGAGCGGCTTACCGAAATCGGCGCCTGCATCTTTTGCGGTGGGGAGGTGAAGGAAGTCTTCAACACCTTCGTCGATCCGGAGATGCATATTCCCGAAAAAATCACCGAGCTCACTGGCATCCGAGATGAGGATGTTGCCGGTGCTCCTACTGAAGAAGAGGCACTTCGGGCCTTTATTGCCTTTGCCGGTAACCGCCCTGTGGTTGCCCACAACGCGTCCTTCGATATGAGTTTTCTCGGAGCAGCGGCCTCACGGCACGGCATTCGCTATACCCCCGTTGTGCTGGATACCCTTGCCATGTCTCGCGCTCTGCTGCCTGAGCTGAAACGGCACAAGCTGGACGTGGTATCAGATCATTTAGATCTGCCCAAGTTCAACCATCACCGTGCCAGTGATGATGCCGCTGTCGTGCAGCGGATTATGGGCAAATTCATTCCGATGCTCCGTGCACGCGGCGCTAAGGTCATTGATGATATCGACGGCATCTGCCACTCTCTCCAGCGCACAGATTCCGGCAAAAGCCATCATATGATCCTTCTGGTGAAGAACAAACGCGGCCTGAAAAATCTCTATGAGCTGATCTCCCAATCCTATCTCAAATATTATCACCGCACGCCGATTGTGCCCAAGAGCATGCTCACCCGCTATCGCGAGGGGCTGATTGTGGGCTCGGCCTGCGGCATGGGCGAGCTATACGGTGCCGTTATTCGGGGCGAGAGCGATGAGGCGCTGGAGAAAATTGCCTCCGATTACGATTATCTTGAGATCCAGCCGATCTGCAACAACGCCTTTCTGGTGGAAAACGGGAAGGCGAAGGATGAAGCCGAGCTGCAGGACTGGAACCGAAGAATCTATGATCTGGGCAAACGGCTTGGCAAGCCGGTGGTTGCTGCGTCCGATGTGCATTTTCTGGATGCTGAAGATGAGCAGTATCGCCATATTCTCCTGGCTGCCAAGCAGTTTTCCGATGCAGACCGTTCCTGCCCCATCTTCTTCCGCACCACCGATGAGATGCTTGCCGAATTTGCCTATTTCGGGCCTGATATTGCAAAAGAAGTCGTCATCGATTCGCCCCGGGCCATTGCCGAGCAGTGTGAGGAGATTGAGCTCCTGCCGAAGGACCTCTTTCCGCCGAAAATAGAGCATTCTGCCGAGCAGCTGCGTGACCTGGTGTATGAAAAGATGCACCGCATCTACGGCGAAAACCCGCCTGAAATTGTACAGAACCGTGTTGACACAGAGCTCAACACCATTCTTGACCACCATTATGACGTAATTTATATGTCTGCCCAGAAGCTGGTGGAAAATTCCCTCGAGCATGGGTACCTGGTAGGCAGCCGAGGCAGCGTCGGCTCCTCTATCGTGGCATTCATGTCCGGTATCACGGAGGTCAACTCTCTGCCGCCTCATTACGTCTGCCCGAAGTGTAAGCACAGCGAGTTCATCACGGACAACTCTTATGGGTGCGGCGCTGACATGCCCGAAAAAGACTGCCCGGAGTGCGGCACACGCATGAATCGAGACGGATTCAATATCCCGTTTGAAACCTTCCTGGGCTATCCGGGCAATGAAAAAACACCTGATATCGACCTTAATTTTTCCGGAGAATACCAGGCGCAGGCACATAAATACACTGAAGTTCTCTTCGGCTCCGACCATGTGTTCCGTGCCGGCACCATCGGCACCCTGGCAGAAAAAACTGCCTACGGGTACGTCAAAAAGTATCTGGAGGAGCGGGGAATCAAAGCCACCAAGGCAGAGGAAAACCGCCTGGCCCTTGGCCTCGTGGGTGTCAAACGCACCACAGGCCAGCATCCCGGCGGGCTTGTCGTCGTCCCGCAGGATATGGATGTGACGGACTTCTGCCCTGTGCAGCACCCTGCGGATGACCCGAATTCCGACATCATTACCACCCATTTTGAATATCACTGCATGGAGGCAAACCTCCTCAAGCTTGACGAGCTCGGTCACGATGACCCCACCATGATCCGTATGATGGAAGACATGACAGGGGTGGATGCCAAGCAGATCTCTCTCTCTGATCCTGAAACCATGTCTATCTTCACATCGCCCGAAGCTCTCGGCCTCCCGGATGAGGACCCTATCATCGGCAAAACCGGCACCATCGGTGTGCCGGAGTTCGGCACTGCCTTCACCCGCCAGATGCTGGTGGACACGCAGCCGAAGCAGTTTGACACCCTCATCCGGCTTTCCGGCTTTTCCCATGGCACCGACGTTTGGGCAGGCAACATCCGCGATCTGGTCACCGGAGGCATTGCCTCAGTCAACGATGCCATCGGCTGCCGTGATGACATTATGATCTATCTCATCAGTAAGGGCATGGAGCCGTCCCTCGCCTTCAAAACCATGGAGGCAGTCCGAAAGGGAAAGGTGAAAAAGAGCGGCAGCTTCCCCGGCGATGCAGAAGAACTGATGCGTCAGATGGAGGTTCCCGACTGGTGGATCGAATCCGCCCGCAAAATTGCCTATCTTTTCCCCAAGGCTCATGCCGTGGCCTATGTCATGATGGCCTTTCGAATCGCCTGGTTCAAGGTACATGAACCTCTGGCCTTCTACAGTGCTTATTTCTATCGCCGCAGCCAGAAGGGCGGTTTTGACGCCCAGATGATGACCGGCGGCACCGAAAGTGTCCGCAAAAAAATCAACGAGTTCCGCCGCAGGTCTGACCTGACAGCCAACGAGGAGGATCTTCTTGTCACCTTGGAGGCGGTGTATGAGTTCAACATGAGAGGCCTCACCTTTGCCCCCATTGATTTCTACCGGTCCGATGCCACGCACTTCCTGATTACGGAAGATAAAAAGCTTCTCCCGCCCTTCGTCTCCATTTCGGGGCTGG
The DNA here is from genome assembly GCA_902778665.1 of Oscillospiraceae bacterium. Lineage (GTDB taxonomy): Bacteria > Bacillota > Clostridia > Oscillospirales > Oscillospiraceae > Limivicinus. Next base: position 45,117 of record CACYYN010000007.1, read on the forward strand.
GGGAATCTGCCGCACTGGATCTGGTGAAATGCCGGGAGACAGGCAAAGAATTTGTCTCGATTGAAGAGGTGGCAGCTGCCTGCCCTAAGGTCAGCCAGACCCATATGGAAATTCTGAAAAAGCTTGGCGCACTCGGCTCTCTGCCTGAGACCAGCCAGATCAATCTCTTTGATTTCTGAATCTTTTATTCAAATCCAGCAAAAACACCGGAGATGCCCAAACGCATCTCCGGTGTTGTCACGTTCCTTTAGAGACTATTCCTATTCTGTATCTGCCAAAGAGCTCCCTCTTATGCTTTCTTATGACAGCTTTTTGTGAATGTGCAGGATGTTTTTTCCTTCTCTGTATTCATAGCTCACGTGGTCCATCAGCTTTTTCGTCAGGTGAATGCCAAGCCCGCCGATTTTCCTTTTCTGGAGGGGAACATTGACGTCGGGTGCTTCCTGTTCCAGCGGATTGTACGGTATGCCCACGTCTGCAAAGGAGATAGTCACCATAGGCGCATCCTTCTCCGTCTCCACCTGTATGGTCACCAGGCCAATCTCGGGAGTGTAGGCATAGTTTGCAATGTTGCTCAGTACCTCATCCAGCACAACGTCAATCTCCATTTCCTCGGCAGGAGAACAGCCTACTTCATCCAGCTGGGCGTTAACAAAATCCGTCGCAGCGGGAATGTTCTGAACCAGCGCTTCCATTGTCAATTCTTTCAAAGCAATCTTCTCCTTCCTGATCGGATTCTGATGACAGAATGCTTCTCAATACTGATACTTTGCCCGATATCTGCGCAGCGTAAACATGGTTACAATCAGGCTGATGAGCTCGGCAGCAGGCCAGGCACTCCAAAGCCCGTCGCCTCCGAAAAGCGCCGTCAGAATATAAAGGCATGCCGTGAGCACTGCAAACGTGCGTGTCACCGACAGAATTGCAGATACCTTTCCGTTCGAAAAAGCTGTGAACAGACCTGATCCGAAGATATTCACGCCCACAAACAGGCAGGCGGGCAGTGAAATCAGAAATCCCCGTGAAGCGATGTCAAAAAAGTCAGTCCCCGGGTCAAAGAATATGTCAATAATCGGGATGCGCAGAGCAGCCAGCAGTGCCATGGAGCATGCCCCCAGAATGACAGACCAGCGAATGCATAGGCTGTATACCAGATTTCGCATGTCGGTGTTTCCTGTGCCGTAGTGGAAAGAGAAAACCGGTTCAACCGCAGAGGTAAATCCCATGAACACCATCATAATCAGCACCTGAACATAGGTGACTACCGTCAGAGCACTGACGCCTGCCTCTCCGTAGCAGCGGTAAGCCAGATGGTTCATCATCAGTGCAGTCACGCCGCTTGCCAGGTTCGACACCATGTCAGAGGACCCGTTAAAGCATACCTCGCCGATTTCCTTCACGTCCGGCTTCGCCAGCTCCAGATAGTAGCTGCTCTTCCTTGCCAGCACATAAAACCACAGCGCATAGAGTATCGTGCTGCAGTAGCCGATCACGGTTGCGAGGGCTGCCCCGCGAATGCCGAGCCCCAGATACTTCATGAACACATAGTCCAGCACGCAGTTGAGCACACCGCCTATCATGATCACGACAGCTGCCACCACGGTCTTGCCCTCGCCGATAATGAGAATCCCCAGTTCAGACTGCAGGATAATCGCCAGCGAAAACGTGCTCAGTTCCATGTAATAGGGGCGCAGATATTCAATGTTGCCGTCGGTCGCTCCGCACAGTCGCATAATCGGGTCGGCGAAAACAAGGCAGATTGCAGTCAGCAGCAGGCTGCAGAGCACGGAAAAGGTGATGATCCGGGAGAAGGTCTGTCCGGCCTCCTTCCGCTTTCCCTCACCGACTTTTTTTACGATTACGGCATTGCCGCCCGTGCCGATCATGATGCCGATGGCGATGAACAGGCTGATAACAGGGTAGTAGAGGTTGATGGCACTGATAGCCATCTCTCCGACAAAACGCTCAATAAACAACCCGTCCGCCATCTGGTAAACCGCGATAAAAACAAAGGTGAAGATGCTGGGCGCTACAAACTTTGCAAGTGACCAGAATGTAAATTTCTGTCCGAGTTCTTTTTCCTGATCCATCCGTCCTTACTTCTTTCTGGAGAAAATGCCGCGCAGCGCCTGGAAGAAGTTCTTCCGGTCGAAAATTTTATCCTTGATCTCGCCGATTGTGATGTCTGCCTGTGAGTTGTGGGTGACCAGCGACTGAGCAATTTTCACAAACAGATCGCGGAAGTGCTCAATGCTCTCCTCCTCATACCGGCTGGCGGCAAAGTCTATCATCAGCTGCAGGCCGTCTGAGCCATCCAGCACTTCCATGTCCAGAATCGTCTGGGAGGCTGCCTGGTTCTGGCGGATATCGACGGTTTCTATATGAAACGCATCCATGGATGAGGTGTCACGGATATCCTGCTGATACAGCAGATACGCTGACTCCGACCGGGCAACCTGATTGTGGAGATCTACATAGGGGTAGCAGCTATGCTCAATCCCCTCTCGCACCTGCTTATGGACATCTGCAAATATGTTGCGCAGCGTGTCGCTGTCATGGAAGCGAAAAGCGACCGGAAGATCGCGGAAGAGCAGCCCCACCGTATTGAGCGTCTCCATATCTTCACGACCGTTGTAAATCCAGGAAATCTTTACATTCGGAGAATCGTTATAGAAGGAGATGGCAAGCCCCGCAACGGTGATGAAAAATTCATTGCGGCTTATTTTGTATGTCCGTTCCATGGCAGTCATCTGCGGCTGGAGAATACCCATCGGGGTGAACAACTCACCCATTTCATTATCCCGTGATTCGTGGTCGATCTTGGGATAGCAGCTCCACTCATCTCCGTCATAGTGCGATTCAAAGTATTTTCTGCTCTCTTCGTAGAAATCGCTTCTGACCTGATCTTCCCGTCGCTGAAGTGTCAAATAATAATAGTCTTTCCCGATTTCCATACCCATAAAGGACTTGAAAACATCTGCCATGAACACCTTCATGGATGTGCCGTCAGAGAGAGTGTGGTGCACGTCAAAGAAGACATAGCCTGCCTTGTCTGTTTCAAAGAAGCGGCAGCGGTACAGAGTGCCGCCGATAATCTGGAAAGGCTGCACCAGGGTGTCCTTCATCGCATTGCGAAATTCCCAGTCAGTCAGTTTTTCCACATACAGCTCGCGGGCAGCCTCCGGTGTATACCGCTGTACGATCGTGCCGTCACGCGTAAAATGGAAGGTGGTGAGCAGGGCAGGGTGGTTATGAATTGCTTTGTCCATAGCCTCGGCCAGTGTGTGCAGATCAAACATGTCCTTGTCAACGCGCATCATGGTGTAGAGGTTATACATGGTGGAGTCCGGTGTGTAGAGTTGATAGTCCACCATATAAAGCTGCTCGGCAGTCAGCGGGTGCTCAGTGGCGAGAGCCCGCTCGTTCTTTTCATCAGGCGACTCACCGTCATCTTTTTGCAGCATCTCGGCATAAAGCTCTGCGATCTTTTCCGGTGTCCGCCCGCGAAATACCATTGCGGTGTTCAGCCCGGGCAGATCACACTGGCTCACCAGATCGATTGACCCTAACGAGTCACCGCCCAGCTCATAAAAATCATCATGGATGCCGATGCGCTTCAGCTTTAAAACCCCAGCCATGGCTTTGCACAATGCTGCCTGGGTCTCATTTTCCGGCGCAACGTAATTGCTCTGGAAATCGCTGGCATCGGGAGCAGGCAGTGCCCGCCTGTCCAACTTGCCGGAGGCTTTGAGCGGCACGGTGTCAATTTTCATAAAGTAGGCCGGGATCATATAATAGGGCAGGCGCTTCATAAGCTCCTCCCGCAGCTCCTGCGGGTCAAAGCTTATATCTGCGGTGTAGTAGGCGCAGAGATAGCTCTTCTCTTCATCCTCAAAGCCGCGAGCAGCACACCAGTCAATCTTCAGGGCTTCCTTCACGGCGGCCTCAATTTCAGCCGGCTCGATCCGGTTGCCGTTGATTTTGATCATATCGGTGTTTCTGCCCAGCAGAATAAGGTTCCCGTTCTCGTCCTTCCGTGCCAGGTCACCTGTGTGGTAGAGCCCGTTCACAAAGGCTTTTGCGGTCTCCTCCGGCAGGTTGATATAGCCGCGTACATAAGGGTTGATAAAGCAGAGCTCGCCGGTTTCACCTTCCGGAACCTCATTCCCGTTTTCATCCAGAAGGAAAATGGAGGTATCCACCTGGGGTCTCCCGATGGGGCAAACCTCATAGGCCCTGTCGATAAGAAAGACACCTACGGCAAAGCCGCTCTCGCTCGCGGCGTAGATGTTGATCAGATCCAGATTTTTGTTGTAGAGATTGTTGGCCGGCTCACTTCCCACAAAGAGCATACGGAGAAACGGCCCGGTGTTGTTCCCCAGCTTCCTGACATAGGAGGGGGTAAGAAATGTGATGGTGATGCGCTTCGTCAGGAAGAACTTGGCCAGTGCAGCCGTGTTTTTAATGGTATCGTAGGACACTATATAGTTTCTGCCGCAAAACACATTCAACCCGCATAAAATCACAATAACGGTTGCCACAAAATTCATAGGTGCGAGTGTGGCAAGCCGGTCTTTATCGGTGAAGGGGACTTCACCGTTGAGTCGTATGGAATCAATCGCCCGCTGCAGGTTGCCGTATTCGTGCAGCACGCCCTTCGGGTTGCCGGTTGTTCCGGAGGTGTAGATGGCATAGGCTGCATCATGCTCATCCGCCTCCTCAAAGCCTGGCAGAGGAACGAGGCGCATAATGTCATCCCAGTTGGCGGAAGAGATCTCGGCCTTGCAGCCGCAGTCCTTTCGGATGTAGTCAATGCGATCGGGAGCATAGGTGTCTTCCACCAATGCCCAGGCGGCTCCGGCCTTCCATACGCCGAGCATTGCCGCAATCGGCATCACGCCTCTCGGCAGATTAATCAGCACAAAATCCTCCCGGCCGATCTTCTGATCCTTCAGCCAGTGGTAGATCCGTCCTGTTCGGTCATCCAGCTGGCCGTACGTCACGCCTGTGGTGTGCACATCATCAAAAAGAATCGGCGCATTGGGATTTCTTGTCGTATATTCCTGCAGGGTATGTAAAATACTTTTCATCCCGGCTCCTTATTCAATGCCCAGAATATCCAGAAAACCTGTCAGGTCGAAAATCTTCCGTACGATGTCGTTCACATTGATCGCTTTTATGGTTCCGCCGCGTTCATCCATCTCCTGTGTATAGGCAAGCAGAACGCGAAGCCCTGCCGAGGAGATATAATTCACCTGCCCCAGATCAATCTGCAGCTCCGTGGCATCGCCCAGCTCCTCGCTCAGCTTCTGTTCAAACTCCGGCGCTGTCTGTGTGTCAATGCGTCCCTCGGGGACGACCAGGAGCGTCTTTCCGTTTTTCTGTGTTGTGATAATCATTTTGTGTATACCTCCAAATCCTTATGATGAGATTTCTGATTCAAGATTTCTTCCGTTATAGACGAGGCAGAGCATGGTCAGATCGTCAAACTGTTCTGCCTCACCGACAAAGCTGTCAATACGCTGGCGCACAATGCGCAGCATCTCCTCGGGTGTTCTGAGCCCCGGCTTGTTCAGCGCGTCCAGCATGCGCTCTGTTCCGAAAAGCTGCTCCTGTGTGTCGGTGGCTTCTGTCACACCGTCTGTGTATAAAAACAGCGCATCTCCCGGAGCTAGGGTGATGGAATAGTCTTTATAGCGTGTGCTTTTCAGCCCGCCGAGCACAAAGCCGTGCTTTTCTTCCCAGAGACGGAATACTCCGTTTTTACCCCGTACGGCAGGGTCTTCGTGGCCTGCGTTGGCGGCAGTCAGCAAGCCCGTCTGTAAGTCCAGTATTCCGAGCCATACCGTCACAAACATGTGGGTGCTGTTGTTTTTGCAGATTTGTGCGTTGACGGCTGTCAGAATCTCCGACGGGGTTCCACCCGTGGCAGCACGGGTACCGATCATGTTTTTGGCAACACTCATAAAAAGAGAAGCCGGAATGCCTTTCCCGGAGACGTCGGCAATCACCAGCACCAGGCGGTTTTCATCCAGAAAGAAAAAGTCATAGAAATCGCCTCCCACATCCTTAGCCGGGTCCATGGATGCAAGAAGAGAGAATTCCTTCCGATCGCGGAATTCCGCAGTGATCTTTGGCAGCATAGCTTGCTGAATCTTCGCTGCCAGGTCCAATTCGGTCCTGATGCGTTCTTTTTCCGCCGTGATGTGCGTCAGATCCTGCGTGTAGTGCACAATGTGCGTCTGCATCGAGCGGATTTCATCATACAGATCTGTGATTTCGTCATTGCCGGAAAGCTTCAGGTCTATCACATCGTCCATGGTGTAGCCGTCTTTTCCCTGTATAAATCCGCATGTGCCCTCCTGCAGCTGGTGCAGGGGCACGGTGGCGATGCGATTAATCACAAGGATGCTGCAGACAATCCCGGCCGCCGTCACCAGCAGGATGAAGATAACGCTGTTGAGCAGAAACCAGTTCCGCTCTTCCAAAATCTCGTTCATATCCTTGTCTGCGCCGACAAACCCTACCGTGTCTTCGCCTTCCCAGCCTACCGGGGCACAGGATGTGCACAGCCATCCGTATACACTGTGGTAGACCGTTGCAGGGACATAGGCGTTATCGCCGTAATCGAGGAACGCATCAAGCGGTTGCTCAATGCTTCCGAGATACAAAATCCCCTCAGAAGCGTCTGCCAGGTTATAGGTGTTGCCGTGATAATCATACTGGAGGAAAACAGATTTCATTTCGAAGATATCCTGGAACTGCTCCAGCTGATAGAGCATGGCGCTGTACTCATCCCAGAGGCTGAAGTTTTCTGCTGCCTCCCCATAGGAAGACGGCTTTGTCTCCATCCAGTCGATGATCATTTGCTCATCATTCGCTGCAACTGCCTTTTCCCGCAGATTATGGAATTCATCGGTGTTGACGGCTTTCCAGAGCGTCGAAACGGAATCCGGGTCAATGTTCTGCCGCACCGTAAGTGCAGCTCGCTCTGTCAGATCGTAATAAAATCTGTCTACCTGCCTTCCGTGAACGAAGTAGGAAATCAGCATCAGCCCCACAGCAACGAAAAAGATGATGGCCACGATCAGCCTATTCAGTTTTAAAGCCAAGGGAACCCTGCGTTTTGTCTTTTTTTTCATGTTTGCTTCATCCGATGCTGTGTGTCAGTGTATAGGCAAAATCCGGGGTGCGGATGCGCCCCGGGTTTCCGATATCTTTCAGTGGCGGTTTCTGCCCCAGAATACGTTATAGCGGTCAGGCTTCCATACGGGAGCAATGTCCTTCACAGCCTCTGATGCAGAGATTTCTGCATCACCGTTGTCAATGTCTATGAGCGTGTAGCGATCGTTGCCCATACCCAGCTCCTTCATATAGCTCAGCTGGCGCAGGCCGTGGCGGCTTTCCACACGCTCAATCAGAGCTTTTCCACCGCCTTCGGGAAGATTGTAAATCAGATCGATGCATGCGTTGTCCGCCGCAAGAATATCCAGTGATGCCACAATCCCGATATCCGGTGTCACAACACCTTCAGCCTCGGGCCCTGCGCAGTCACAGTCAACCGACATGTTGCGCATTGTGTTGATAAAGCACACATGCGGCGCAAAATAGTCCACGGTAGCCTTGGTGCTTTCGGAGATACGCTCCATCAGCTCTTCCTCGGCAATGCTCCACATCCCGCCGTTGGGGTAGGAGTGAATCTCCTTTTTGCCGATACGTCCGTCGGCACAGCCGATGCCGATGTTTTTGTTTGATCCGCCGAAGCCCCCCATGGTGTGGCCTTTGAAGTGTGTCAGCACCAGCAGAGAATCATAGGTGGGCAGCGTCTTGCCGACGTGCATCTCGTCAAACCATTTGCCACCCTTGACTGGGAGTGTGGTTACACCATCGGAGTCAGTTATGTCAACCGGGCAAAAAGTCCATCCGTTCACTTCCAGCGTTTTGCGGTGTTCCTCGGTGGTGTAGCGGGTGCCTTTATAATAGGTGTTGGTCTCAATAATGGTTGCTTCCGGAAGGCGGGATGCAAGCAGCTCCTTCACCCAGGGGCGGGGGAGAATGTTGGGTCCTTCCGCCTCACCGGTGTGCAGCTTCACGGCGACGCGTCCTTCCAGCACGGAGGATACGCGATCGTATATTTTCTTCAGACCCTCTTCAGACAGATCACGTGTGAAAAACACAACGGAGCTTTCTCCGGTGCGCTTGTCATAGGGGATATAACGGTTGCCGTTTTTGCCGGCAACAGGATTTTTTTCACGCATGGTATTTCAGCCTTCTTTCTTTGTTACTAATATAAGAATTATATATCAGTTCTTCCAGTCATGTCAAGAAAAGGGTTGCCGTATTAACACGCTGTACAGTTCATTTTCACCCATGCGCAAAAAGATTATTCTATTTTTATATTTCCCTACTTGAAAGATAGGTATTAATAGGATATAATATCTCTGGACTAGGGGTTTTACTCTGTTAACTCACAGTTTCGCGCATCCTATACTACTCAGAAATCATTTTTGTCTCAAAGCACTTTAAAACAGAACAGGAGAAGAGATATATGTTTGTTTATGCCGATAATGCTGCCACAACCAGTGTCAGCAAAACAGCGCTCAATGCCATGATGCCCTATCTCACCGAGCAGTATGGCAACCCTTCCAGCCTTTATGCTTTTGGCCAGAAGGCAAAGGAGGGCCTCGAAGCTGCCCGCAAAACCGTGGCAGAGTGCATCAATGCCGAACCAAGGGAGATCTACTTCACTTCAGGCGGCAGCGAGGCCGATAATCAGGCCATCGTTTCTGCGGCCAAAGCCGGAGCGAGAAAAGGGAAGAGGCATCTCATTTCCACCGCGTTTGAGCATCATGCCGTCCTCCACACGCTCAAAAAGCTGGAGAAGGAGGGGTTCGAGGTCACCTTGCTCGATGTGCATGAAGACGGCGTCGTCCGCCTGGAAGACCTGGAAGCCGCCATTCGGGAAGATACCGCCCTTGTCACCATTATGTTTGCCAACAATGAAATCGGCACGATCCAGCCCGTGAAGGAAATCGGCGCTCTATGCCGCGAAAAGGGCATCCCCTTCCATACGGATGCCGTGCAGGCCGCCGGCCACTTGCCTATCGATGTAAAAGACATGAATATTGATATGCTCTCCATGTCCGGCCACAAGTTCCATGCGCCAAAGGGTGTGGGTGTGCTCTATGCAAAGCGCAATATGCCTCTCTTCAACATCATTGAAGGCGGCGCTCAGGAACGGGGCAAGCGTGCCGGCACCGAGAATATGGCAGGCATTGTTGCTCTTGCCGCTGCCCTCAAGGAGAGCTGCGACAATATGGAGGCGAATAATGCCAGAATCATCCCCATGCGCGACAAACTCTTTGCCGAGCTCGGCAAGATTCCACACAGCAAAATCAACGGCAGTCTGGAGCACCATGTGCCCGGCACGGTGAATATGTGCTTTGAGGGCATTGAGGGCGAGAGCCTTCTCCTCATGCTGGACATGAAGGGCATCTGCGCTTCCTCCGGCAGTGCCTGCACTTCCGGCTCACTCGACCCAAGCCATGTTCTTCTCAGCATCGGCCTCCCGCATGAGGTCGCTCACGGTTCTCTCCGCCTCTCCATCGGTGAATACAACACCATGGAGGAGATTGACCATATTATTGCAACTGTCCCGCAGGTGGTGGAATACCTTCGCAACATGAGCCCCGTGTGGGACGAGCTGGAAAAAGGCCTCAGGCCCCACCTCATTTAATTCAAATTATACAAGGAGAATACAATTATGGCTCTTTACAGTGAAAAAGTAATGGATCATTTCCAGAACCCCCGCAACGTGGGCAAAATTGATGATGCTGACGGCGTCGGTGAAGTCGGCAATGCCCGCTGCGGCGATATCATGCGCATGTACCTCAAGATTAAAGACGGTATCATTGAAGACTGCAAGTTCAACACCTTCGGCTGCGGCAGCGCTATTGCCACCAGCTCCATGGCTACCGAGCTCATCAAGGGCAAAAAGGTGGAAGATGCGCTTGAGCTCTCCAACCAGGCGGTTGTCGAGGCACTGGACGGACTGCCTGCCTATAAGCTCCACTGCTCCGTGCTTGCCGAAGAGGCAGTCAAGGCTGCCGTGAAGGACTATTACGATAAAAACGGCATTTCCTATGATCCCGAGCTTTTCAAAAACGTGCATGACTGCGAGTCATGCGAAGTCTGACAGGTCAATATCACCATCCGGTTTTAACACACGACAGGCCGTGGGGCTCTCATCGCCCTGCGGCTGTTTTTTATACATACGCCTTTCCGTAAAAATGTTTTGCATTTCTCCCTACAGATGTTTATAATGTTTCCCGGTTAACGCCCTCTAAAAAGGAGAAAACATGGAAAACTATTATCAGAAATCCCTCGTGATCACACCCAGCCTTTCCGACGCCTCGGGCCATCTGAGTATCCCGAGCGTCTTCTCCCTCTTTATGGACATCGCTTCCGAGCATGCCGAAACACTGAATATCGGCTTCCGGGAGATGTCTGAGAGAAGGCTCTTCTGGCTCACCGTGAAAACACAGATCTGCGTTTTTCACCGTCCCCGGCTTATGGACACGGTATCTGTCAGCACATGGCTGGATAAGCCCGGCAGAATGCGCTCTGTCCGCTGCTATGAGATTTCTTCCGGCGGTCAGACCCTCATTACCGGCAAAACGGAGTGGGCACTCATCAACCGTGACACGCTTGCCCTTACGCCTCTCGCCGGTGTTTATCCGGAGTCGCTGGATTATTCCCGCCCTTCCCTCTGCCCGGAGCCCTTTGCCCGTATTCCGGATGCATTTGACGGCGCTCAGCCCTATGCAGATTACCGTGTTCGCTCTACAGATATCGATATTGGCGGTCATATGAATAACGCTGCCTACATCTGTGCCCTCATCGGCAGTCTTAAAAATGCTGACCTGCAGTCTGCGCCCATCCGTAAGATGGATGTCATCTTCCGTGCCTCCTGCTATGAGGGTGACCTGCTCTCTCTTCAGAAGCGAACCTCAGATGGGGCAACCGACTTCCGCCTTGCGAAAGACGATGCCACCATTCTCCTCGCCCGCATGATTTGATTGTTGTCTTAATCAGATTCACGTGATATAATATCTGGAACAATAAAAATACAACGGAGATTTGAGTAAAAATGAAACTGGGTATTGTCGGTTTACCGAATGTCGGAAAATCCACACTTTTTAATGCGATTACCAATGCAGGTGCACAGTCTGCAAACTTCCCGTTTTGCACAATTGAGCCCAATGTGGGTATGGTTACCGTTCCCGATGAGCGGGTTGACTTTCTCGCAGAGCTTTACCAGCCCAAAAAAGTGACAAACGCGGTGATCGAATTCGTGGATATTGCAGGCCTTGTGAAAGGCGCCAGCAAAGGTGAGGGCCTCGGCAACAAGTTTCTCGGAGATATTCGCAATACCGATGCCATCGTCCATGTGGTTCGCTGCTTCGATGATGAAAACATTATTCATGTCGAGGGCGGTGCAGATCCACGCCGTGATATTGACATTATCGACATGGAGCTCATCCTGGCAGATATGGAGATGATCGAACGCCGGATTGATAAGGCTCTCAAAGCGGCAAAGGGCGACAAAAAGTTTCTTCATGAGGCCGAGGTGCTGAAAGCCTTGCAGCAGCACCTGAATGATGGCAAAAGTGCCCGGACGTTTGAATGTGATTCGGAGGATGCGGAGATTATTGCCGCTTCCGATCTCCTTACCATCAAGCCCATCATTTATGCCGCCAACATGGATGAAAACGGCATAGCGGATTATGAAAACAATGCCTATTATCAGGCTGTTGCGGAAATCGCCGGGGCGGAGGGGGCAAAGGTGCTTCCGATCTGTGCCAAAATGGAAGAGGAAATGGCAGAGCTGGACGAGGAAGACCGTCAGCTTTTCCTGGAGGAGATGGGCCTTTCCGAATCGGGGCTTGACCGCATGATCAAGTGCTCCTATGACCTTCTCGGGTTGATCTCCTTCCTCACATGCGGCTCTGACGAGTGCCGGGCCTGGACCATCAAAAAAGGAACCAAAGCTCCCCAGGCTGCTGGAAAAATTCACAGCGACTTTGAGCGTGGCTTTATTCGTGCCGAGATCGTTGCCTTTAAAGACCTGAAGGAATGCGGCAGCATGGCGGCTGCAAAGGAAAAGGGCCTTCTCAGGTCGGAAGGAAAAGAGTATGTCATGGCGGACGGCGATGTTACGCTCTTCCGCTTCAATGTATAAATTTAACACTTCGGAGGCGTGCTATGATAGCGATAGCTTGTGACCATGGCGGTTACCAGTACAAACAGATGCTGATGCAGCATCTGGATGACAGAGGTATTGCCTATAAAGATTTTGGAACCTTCACACCGGATTCCTGTGATTACCCGGACTATGCAAAGCCTGTAGCGAACGCGGTTGCCGCCGGTGAATATGAAAAGGGTATCCTGATCTGCGGTACGGGCATCGGCATGTCCATCGCAGCCAATAAGGTGAAGGGCATTCGCGCCGCGGTCTGTGCCGATGCATTCTCAGCCAAGGCTACCCGTGAGCACAACGATGCCAACATCCTCTGCATGGGTGCCCGCGTGATCAGCGAGGCAAAGGCTCTTGAAATCACCGACATCTTTCTCGATACGCCCTTCTCGCAGGACGAACGGCACATCAGAAGAATCTCGAAAATAGAACAGCTCTGATATGGCCCGCCGCTCAGAGTTTTATAAGGGCCGACGCAAAAAACGAAACTATGCCATTATCCCCGGCATCGCTTTTCTCCTGCTTTTCAGCGTCGGCATAGTCCTTTTCTACAGCACCCAGAAGTATGCCGTCGTCTCGGATGACGGGGTCTCGGTTGAGCTTCCGATTCTCTCCTCCGGCAACGTCACCTATGATGAGTCCGGCCATGCGGTCACCTCGTTTGAGCCCGTCTCGGTTGAGGTCCAGTTTGAAGAGGCCGATTATTCCGGCGTGGCGGCTGTTGCAGGTCGCGGCATCCGGCCGATCCGTGCCATTTTCGTCCCCTATGATGACGTCAATGAGGAGAAAATCACCGGCTATGCCAACCGTCTCTCCTCGGGCAATGCCCTCCTGCTTGACCTCAAGCGAGCTGACGGTTACCTGGCCTGGTATTCCGATTCAGCCGTCGCCTTCAGCTATAACCTCAACATGGTGCTCCCCGAGACCAAAGAGACTCTTCGGTCCATCGTGGCATCCCTCAAGGCGGACAAGGTCTACGTCGCCGCCCAGATCAGCTGCTGTGTCGACGCCCTCCTCGGTGCCCGCAATGCCGCTTTCTGCCTCAAGGATATCAACGGCATGAATTATTATGACGGCACCAACTACTGGCTCGATCCGTACAATCCGGTTATCCGTGACTATACCGTGCAGCTGGTGAAAGAGCTTTGGGACCTCGGTTTTGACGAGGTCGTCCTCAACAATGTCATGCACCCCGTTGCCGAACCCATTCAGAATGATGACGGCACCAGCGTCCAGACCATCTATTATACCAGAGAGATGTCCACCACGCCCACACCCCTCGGCGCGGTCAGCGGTTTTGCAGTCAATGTGGCGGAGCAGCTGTCTGACAGGGAAGAGGGAAAATACCTTTCAATCTACATTAACAGCACCACGGCGCTGGTTCGTCCGGACACTGCCAACGGCCAGGATGCGGAGCTTTTCTTTAAGCTCTATGACCGTGTTTACTACAATACCGACAAATATGCCTATACCTTCAACGTCCAGGATATAGAGCCCCTGTGCACCGTGGGCAGCATCAAAAACCGTTTCGTCCCGGTTGTCATCAACTACCTCCCGGATAACACTTCCTGGATTCTGGTGGATCAGGAGCAGAGCTGAAAATGATGAAAGCAAAAGGCAGCCATCGTCCTCTGACGGTCCTCATCATCCTTACCCTTGCCCTGATCTGGGGGCATTCCCTTCTGGGCCGAGAGGCCTCTTCGGAGGAAAGCGGTTTTGTTATGGAGCTGCTGGAACCGGTCCTGGAGATGGTCGTCGGAGAGGGAAATGTGACGGAATTTCTGGTGAGAAAGCTCGCCCATTTTACGGAATTCTTTGTTCTGGGGTTAGAGCTTCTGACCTTCTTTGCCTATAGAAAACCTCTCTTTCCGCAAGCCTTCCTCTTCGCGTTGACCCATGGCTTTTTCGCAGCCTTTCTGGATGAAACCATCCAGATCTTTTCCGGGCGCGGCCCGATGATTCAGGATGTCTGGCTGGACGTTAGCGGATTCGCCGTTGGCAGCCTTCTCATACTGGGCATCATGGTTTGGACAAAACACAGATAAATAAATCCATCATAAACAGGAGGTCACCCATGAATATCGAAAAAAGACTGGCAGAACTCGGCATTGCTCTTCCCGATTCCTCCCCTCCGAAAGCAATGTACATCCCCGTCAAGCAAACCGGCAATCTGCTCTTTGTCGCAGGACAGATCCCGGTGAAAGACGGTGTTATGCTCCATCCCGGTCATGTGGGTGAAGAGGTGACTTTGGAGCAGGCACAGGAGGCAGCTGCCCAGTGCATTGTTAATATGCTTTCGGCACTTCGTGTCTATCTCGGCGATCTGGATAAAGTAAAGAATGTTATAAAGGTGCAGGCCTTTGTCAGCAGCAAAACCGGCTTCAATCAGCAGCATATTGTGGTCAATGCCGCGTCTCAGCTGCTATATGATGTCTTCGGTGAGGCAGGCCGCCATGCTAGGACTGCTGTCGGCGTCAACCAGCTCCCGATGGATGCCCCTGTCGAAATCGAAGCGATCATCGAAATCTGATTTCTTCCCTTTTTACTCTGAAAGGAGACGTTGAAATGCATTTATTTTTCAGGAGATATCTCAGAGATATTATCACCGCTCTCTTTCTTATCGTTGTCGGTATCCTTCTTCTGATCAACCCGGTTGCATTTGCAATGGGGCTTGTCAAGCTTGCCGGCGTCTTCCTTGTTGTGCTGGGAGCTCTTCGTATTGTCCGTTACTTCCGCACCGATCCTGAGACGGCTGCCAGAGGGCAGGACTTTTTCATCGGCCTGATCGCTATTCTCGGCGGTCTGTTCTGCATTTTCTTTACAGGCTGGTTTCTCTCCGCCTTTACGACGCTCGCCGTCATCTACGGCCTGCTTCAGCTGCTTCTCGGCTTCAGCAAGGTGCAGCGCACGGTCGATTTCCTCCGTATGAAGCTCAGTCTCTGGTATCTTCCGGCGTCCAGTGCTCTGATCTATCTGGTCTTCGGTTTTATCATCGTCCTGAATCCAGAAATGACACTGATCAATGTCTGGGTCTTTACCGGTGTTACGATGATTCTGGAAGGCATTATTACCGCTGTGTGCCTCTTCCTCCTGGAAAGGGAACGCCGTGAGGCGAAAATGGCGAAGAGGAAGGAGAAATCCTCCGCGAAGAAATCTGCATCCACGGAGAGCGTAAAGGAAGTTGCATCCACGGAGAGCGGCAAGGAAGCTGCATCTACGGAAACCCCGAAAGTTACATCCTCGGAATCCCCCAAACCCGCCTCCCCTGAATCTCCGAAATCTGCTTCCCCCGAACCGCCGAAGGAAGAGCAGACCTCACCCCCTTCAGCTGAATAAAACAAAAGCAGACCTGAAATGATCTCTTCAGGTCTGTTTTTTCATTCTCTGCCGGAGTACACTGACAGCCTTAAAAGGCCGCAAAGGGTTGCATCATTTTGTGGGAGCAGCTTCGGAGGAGTTAGCCGCCTGCACCGTCCCATCCGCTGCCTCAGTGCAGATCCGTGCCGTTCCCGTAATTTTACTCAGCGCGATTACTGTGACCGTGTATTCGCCGGGTTCAGCGGTGAAGACTGCGCTGTCCCCGCCGCTGACAGATGTTTCATAGGCAGGTTCTTCGGAGAAATCGTCTGAGCCGAGTACGCCTGCCATGAAGCGAAGGGAAAGCTTCCCGTCCTTATCCATGCCGGTCGCATCTGTTACGATCTGCTCGTTTTCGCCAACGGTAAGATAACCGAGCCCCATGCTGTCTTTGGGTCCGCGCGAAGCAGTGATGCTGATGCTGTTGTCTTCATTTGTGCTCACGCCGAATACGGGCTTTTGCCCGCATGCAGATAGCAGGAGAACCATGGCAAGGAGCATCAGAGACAGGTTTTTCTTCATTCTTTTCATTTTCACTTTTCCTCTTAAATTTCAGCAAATCTTCAGGTGCCGTTAAGGGCTTAAGCAATCTGTGTCAGCTGCGGCATCCAGGCTTTTTCTTTCAGTGCTTCGCCGATAGCGAACCCCTGCTGAGATGGCATGGTATCGTCATAGATATCAAAGAAGCCATTATCCTCCACAGTCGTATGATACATCGTAGTGCCTGAATTGTCGGTGCTGTTGGAGGACCAGTACCCCTCAAGAAATTCAAGACTCGTTCCGTTGACTTTTTTCAGAATAAATCCGGAGCTGGATGCTCCGCCGGAGCCTTCATTCATAATGCGATTATCGGTCAGAAGATAGTTCCGGGATCTCGGCCAGCTTACACACAGCTGCACCGGCTGGTTCATAGAATTCAATGTATAGAGATCATACACCATCGGAGCATCTTCCCAATAGTAGTTGATCCCTCCGATCATCAGCTCCGGAATCCCGTTTTTATCAAGATCTTTCAGTGCATACCCAATGTTTTCACTGTATGTCACGCATTCGCTGATGCCCAGATCATATGTTATCTGGGCGTTAATGTCTGCACCGAGTGAAGCGGCGTATCTGTATTGATCGATAACACTGCTGTAGGAATTCAGAAAGTCTCCCACATAGATATAAGCAGGGGAGGTGGATACAGCTCCGCCCGCTCCATAGAAGGTAGCCTGAACGCCCCATCCGTTCACTGAAAGCGGCACATTGCTCACGGCAATCGTGTCTCCCTCAAGAGCTTCCAACCTCAGCCCCGGATGCATCACCATCGCATCGGCAAGAGAATAGATATTTCCGTTCGCATCCACCATGCCCCATGTCATGCTCGTCGCATGGTCCGCATGGGCAATGAACCAGGTTTTACCACCTATGGCAATCGCCTCGCTGGTGGGATTTTTTGTGATCATCGGTACCGGTCCGTCTGCCATTGCATAGGAATAGGGAAGACAAAACATCAGAATAAGCAGCAGAGAAATAATTGTGCTCAGTTTGCGATTCAATCTCATTTCCGTAGTCCTCCTTCAGCATGAGTGGTAAAAAATTATGTAAACAAAGGTTGCTTCCTTCACGATCATTTAAACTCCTCACGGTATCTGCGTTTCAGTTCATCGTATTCTTTTCGATCAATCAATCCGTTCTTCAGCCACGCATCCAGCTGCTCAGTTCGCTTCCTTTTATCTCGCTGGAAATGGTCTTCTCCGGGGGATGGTAAAAGATCTTCCGCCGCATCTGTTAAGGCAGCACCCTGTTTTCTCCGTTTCTCTTTCCGGGAGGAGGAGATTCCAAGCTTAAAAACTGCGAAGAAACATGCCAGTACCAGGAAAAACGCAAGCCTGGGGAGAACTTTCGCCAGAATGTCAAATATTCTGTGAACTGTGTCTTTCTCTGGCGGAGTAGGTGCAGGCGTTGGGGTGTCCATTACGGGAGGCGGATCTTCGTCACCGAAGGCAATTCTGCGATTTTCCTCGTATAATGCGCTCTCGTACATGGTTAGCTTCCCGCCGAACCGGTTAATGTTTCTTTTCCCGAAGACATCTGTGAGAATCATCTCTCCTCTATTCTCAACATGCCCCGGAATAAGAGCGAAACTTCTCATATCTTCGTCCGCCCAGGTCGCCGAGAGATCCTGCTGAACGACCCTCCCGAGATTGCTGAGCGTACCCTGCACAGTGAAACAATACGTTCTGATCTCGGCATGTTCCGTAACCGTCAGTGTTATTCCCTCGGGAACCGTGAAGTTCCGGAATGTGATGACAAATCCCGCCGGAATCTCGATATCTTCTGTAATAATAAAATCATCTGCCGTGCAGAGAAAAGATGCAGCACCCCGGGAAGTGTCGGAACACGCTTCCCTCAGTTCCTCAAAAGACGAAAGAGTGATCTGTTCTTCAGCTCTTGCGGGTATGGGAAGTAAACACAGGCCCAGCAGGATAACAAGGAAACACAGGCTGAGCCGTTTGAACGGTCCTGCTTTCAACATGGCTTATCCTCCCTTTCCGTCAGGCCTGAATTCATCGCCGGCAATCTCTATAGCTGCAGGTCTCCTATTTATGCGCAGTTTGATGTTCCGTCTTCAAATTCTTCCTTCTCAGCATGTTTATCAATCCAGAGTTCATAGATGTTCCGGATCCCATCTTCATTCACATATACAAGGGCATTGTAGGGTTCTGCCCCCGGATAGACAACAACAGCTTTGCAGAGAATGCAGGTTGTATCGTCCGATCTGCCCAGAACTGCAACCGGTGTATAGTTCACACCCGTCAGACCATCCATAGCTTTGTCAAACATCGCCTGAATCTCATCCGTGATTTCAGTTGATATCGACATATCCCATTCCTCAGCATACACTGCCACCGGAGCACATAACATCATCAAGATCAGAACCAACGCAATAATTTTTTTCATTTTCATTTCCTCCTCATAAACTTGTCTCATAAAAGACACGGGGACGATTCTTCCGTCTTATTTATCCTCAGGCGGAATATCCGGCATCTCGGTTTCTGTTTATTCCCTCTGCCTCTCAATCCATGCCAGTATCAGATTCACAATTTTCGCCTGCTGGCTTTCGGTCAGCTCCTTACCTTGCGGTATTTTATACCACTTCTCCAGGCATCCTCTGCAGCAGCATGCTGTTGCATGCATACCCTTGAAAGCCGGGTGCCCGTGCATGGGGGTCTGCTTCCCGTCATTCAACGGATGGGCAGGGGAGAGCTTGATTCTTACGAATTCCTCCGTATGTCTCCGGATGGTCTCCATCCCTTTTTCTTCCAGATATTCTCTTTCCTTTTTCGTCAGATGAAAGCCGGAACGGAACTTTGATTTTTCCAGCTTATCCAGCGCCTGTTCAATCGTCTGCATTTATCGTTCAGTGAATTTCCCTCAGTGCATCAAGACTCTCATCCATGAGGTTGAAGGCGTCTTCCAGATTCCCGCCAATCTCTTCCGAGTCATCCATCAGATCTTCAGTCGCTGATCCGCCTGGCAGCTTATCCCGGAATTCGTCTTCCTCTGCAATCAGGTCCTGGACTTCACTCTGCAGATCCTCCAGTCTCTCCATGATCGTCCTGATCCGCTCTTTCTTCTCGGCTCGAAACTCCTCATAGGTCATTACCTTCCCGGAGTCGTCCCTGATAGTAAATGTAAACGAAAATTCCATACCTGCTTCTCCTCTCACTCAACCCCAATCATAATATAAATGGGCAAGATAGGGCTTATTCTCTACCATGTGACATCACCTCTTGTGTGAATATTGCTTATCAAAAATTAATATCTATTATAATTGGAAAACATAGATTGTCAAATGGTTGAGGGCTAAAAAACGTATTTAACATCTATCGTGGCGGGAATAAGAATTTTGGCAGAGAAAGCTTCGCTTACTGTTCCCGGTATTTCAACCAGGCAACCAGACTGTTCAAAGAGAATTATAGCATACAAAAAGATATATAGAGGTTGATTGGAAATCAACCTCTGATTTTATATCGACTAAAGAAATCTTGAGAGTTTTTTAAAATCTTTAGAAGTCTGTGACAGTAGTGTGATATTGCCTATGCTATACTGTGCCCGTAGTCAAGAGAAAAAATAAATCAGCCCGCAGGGCTGAAAAAGAAAATGAAAAATAAAGGAGAAATCAAAAATGTTCAAAACTGTTCTTACTTATGTTGCTGCAAAGAAAGTGATCACCTGTGTTGTCCTGGCCGCTATGCTGATCGGTGTTATGGCTGTTGCATGTGTGGCAGCGCTGTTTGCACCGCAGGCTTCCGCCGATGAGATGAATCCGTATGCAGGCAAGACCTTTGAGATGACGGACAAGGATGCTGGTACCTTTTCCTTCTATGTGACCGGTGACAACCATGTGATGGCAGTGTACCCTGATAATGATCGCATCGGTTATACCTACAACTGCTTCGTCGCTGAAAGCGGTGAGCTGGTGATCCTGGACAGAAACAACGACAACTCAATCTTTGTCGGAGCCATGAATACCGATGGCAGCCTGCTGGAAAGCGACGGAACCGTCTGGAGCTGCGCAGACTGAAAAGACAAAACAACTTCCTCCTGAATAAATGACTCGCCAAACCGGTTAAATGGTCCGGAGCGGAAAAATGAATATGCGGAACACGGTTCAATGCTCCGGTTCCTATAATCCTGCAGCGGTGATGAGAACGATGATCACCGCTGCAGGTTTCTTTAAAACTGAAAGATCAAAAAGTAAAATCGGATTTCCGGTCGTATAAGACTATTGTAAGAGAAATTCTTCGGTGGATTTCACGAATCTGATATTGTTTATATCCAGGAGGAAAAGTGCAATTGTATAACGATAGGGAATACACAATATCATACCCAGTGTATCCGGATGAGGGTGTGGACTACCTTCCGGCTCTGACGGACGCAGTGGCAGAATATGCTGAAAACAATACAGAAAACAATCGAGCTGTGGTTCTGGAACTTCTTAAAAGGAGCTTTCTGAGCGGCGAAAAACTGATTACTCCGTACGAAAACGCAAAGGAAAAAGGGAAGATCGGCTTCCTGATGAAGCAAGTAGCAGAGAAAAAGTATATTCTTCTGTATACTTCGCAGGAAGCTTCGCTCAAAGCGGGATGGTTCCGGGTGATGGAGTCTCCGATTGCAGACGTTTTTCGTTATTTGTTCAACCCGGTAGAAGAATACGAGGCAGTAGATGGAATAGCATTGAACTTTACACGGAAATCCACACCTTGTTACATTACAAAGGGGGAGATCCGAACGATTTTAGAGTCCTGCCGGCAAACAATTGAGAATGTTGTGCTGCCTCAACACCAGCGCAGGCGGTTTAACCCCATCCGGCATAGAATTTGATGAAAGCTCTGACGGACTGGCAGACTGACACATACTGAAGGGAGGAGAAATCGTTGGAACATGCATTTTCGATACTGATGTTCTGCTTTGCAGGAGCTTTGCTGCTGTATGGTATTCTCCTGATTGCGACAAAAGATCCAGGCCTCATCCCAAGATCGGATTCAGCCGAGATGAAAGACAAGAAGGCTTATGCTACACAGCTTGGAAAGATCATTTGTGCAACAGCTCTGGCTCCGTTGACTAGCGGCCTCATCGCATGGAACGGGCAACATTTTGGGTACGCCATAATCATGCTGGTGGTTGGATTCGTTGTCTGTATCTGGGAAGGTACAAAAATGATAAAGAAACTGTGATCTGACATCTTCAATAATGTTCAGCGCGGAAAATCGGTTTGATTTTAACTTTGTTGAATGGTATTATTATTCTGGTTTCGTATAGACTTTGACTCTACGCTTCAAGACAGAAAAGTGCGTTAATATTATTCTTAGGCAGGTAGTATTATGGTCGATTTTGCACCGGGTATGCGCATCATCATTCGCGACGGAGAAATACGGGAAGGTGAAAGGCAATGGCTGATCTGAAAGTCTCTATTCGTTTCTTCGACGATGTTCCGGTCCGTTCCGTCTGGGATGACGAGACCGCAAAATGGTGGATGTGTGCCGCTGATGTTGTCGCTTCCCTTGCTGAGACGTCAAACCCGAGAGTTTACTGGGCAACGGTAAAGAGAAGGAATCCGCAGTTGTTTGCAAATTGCAAACAACTGAAGCTGCCCGCTCGGGACGGGAAACGGTATCTTACGGATGTCATTGATGAAGCTTCACGGAATGCGCTGATTGCCGTTATACAGAGCGGGAAGAAGGATGTTTTCCTCAGGTGGCTCTCTTCCGTCGGAAGCTCGATTGATGAAAAGAGCAAACAGAAGGCTTATGAGCTCTTTGAGAGCGGATTGATCAATGCCGTTGAAGTCGGCACGGTCAGAGGTCTGCAGCAGATCCATGCATATATCTTTGACAGCCTTTATGACTTTGCTGGACAGATCCGGACAAAGAATATCAGCAAGGGCGGGTTCGCATTTGCCAATGCCCGGTTTTTATCGGATAATCTGAAAAAAATAGAGCAGATGCCCGAAAGCACTCTGGAAGAAACTGTATCAAAATATGTGGAGATGAATATTGCCCACCCGTTTATGGAGGGCAACGGCCGCAGCACGAGAATCTGGATTGATCTGATTCTGAAGAAGAATCTGTCTCTTTGCGTTGACTGGAGCCGGATCGATAAGAAAGCTTACCTTCAGGCAATGGAACAGAGCCCGGTGACCGAGGCACCAATCCTGAGCCTGATCAGTGGCGCGTTGACAGATAAAATCAATGACCGCGGAGTATTCATGAAGGGTATCGACTATTCCTATTATTATGAAACGGAAGAGTAAAAAAGAGGTTATGCCTGCACATGAACAATGATGATATCAGAAGGTTAAATCAGCTTCTCCTGTTGCATTCCGATGGTCTGAAAGCCCGGGAGATTGCGAAAGAGCTTCAGCTTGCAAAAAACAAAGTAAACAGATATCTCTATGATCATAAGCGGACATATCGTAAAGATGAGCAGTTCCGCTGGTATATGGAACCGGCAGGAGAGAGCAGTGATCCGGTTCTCGTAAAGCTGAATAACCGGAGCGGTGCAGAAATATTCACCTATGAAAAATTTTCAGCTCTGGCCGATTGGACGCATGGTTCAACACACAGGGAAGGGCAGCCTGCTGCAACCTTCACTTCTATCGACGGCAACCGGATTGACTGCGATTCCGGCAGTGAAGTGCAAATGCTGAAATATCTGCACGACAACAATCTGATTTATGCATGCGGCGGGCAGAACCTGTGCATCCCTTATAACTCAGCTTTTTCAACAGGGAAAAGTTATTACCCTGACTTTGTTGTCCTGACCCGGGATATGCATATTGCTGTGATTGAAGTGAAATCGGCAGGGGCGATGGATTACCACGGAAATATAGAGAAATACTGCGCCCTGAAAGAATACTGCATTCAGCACGGCTACGAATATATGGTGGTGGATCCGACCTGTGATTACCTCACCTTTGAGGAGCTGCGGGACAGACCTGTCAATCGGGAGCTGCTGGATATGTTTGACCGCTGGAATTCAGTCCCGGACTCACCGGTTCAGTCGTACAAGTTCTTTGATGATCAGGTCGTGAAGGAGTGGCATCAGAAGTACGGGAGAGGGACAACATTAGGTGCTTTCCGGCTTCAGGTGCACGCTTTGGTCATACGCTATAACTGGTACAATGTACGTCACAATGGTTTCAAAGTTTTCAGCAAACCAGTCAGGCAGGAGTGCACAGAGCAGCTTTAACTTGCTGGTAACTTTCACGTTTTGACGTTATGTTAACTGAACAGCGCATTTCAGTTGATTGCAAATTGCAAACAACTGAAATGAAAGGAATAAATCGGTCAGACAGGGGACGGTTCACTGTCTGATTTTATATTGTTCTTTGAATTATTCTGGTTCTTAGTAGTACAGTGCATAGAGACCGGTGTTGTTTATTTATCACAGCGTGAAGCCGTTCGGTTAATAGGTTTCACGAATATCCATGCTGCATGCACCGGAGCCCAGATCCATGCAGGGGGTTACCAATGGAGGTTTGTCACCGGTGAGGATGTTGAAACAATACCTGGTCATTATGAAAAAGAGGTTGCATTATGATTGGCAGGAGTGATATTATGATACATGTTGAGAATGAGATACTATGAATGACAGCTTGCCGGCGATGATGCCATGCGGTGAGCTGTATGGAATCTGAAACACGATACTTTTACCGGAAAGAGAACAACAATGAACAGAATTTTTGGAATAATTGTAACCTTGATTGCACTGGTATGCACGGTCTGGCTTGCATACCCCGTTATAGGGCGGATGTTCGCGCTCTCGAGCCCGCCCGTACTTCCCGCCAAAACCACAGAGGGCCCGGTGGCGATTTTTACGCCTGCGCCTACCCCGATGCCGTCTTATGAGCCAGCACCTGCTCCCACCCCGGAGCCCACTCCCGTGCCGACTCCGGAGCCGACCCCGGTTCCCACTCCGGAACCCACCCCGGAACCCACTCCCGATCTGAGCATGTTTTCTCCGCTTCAGAAGGGAGCTACCGGTGAGACGGTTCGGATTCTCCAGCAGCGGCTGATTGACCTGCAGTGCCTGACCAATGATGTGGCCGACGGAAGATTCGGCGATAATACGGAAGCCGCAGTGAGGATATTCCAAAGGTCGGCAGGCCTGCCGGAAACAGGTATAGCGGATGAAATGACGCAGTACATGATGTTCAAGGATGTTATTACCGGTTAATCGAAAAATAATTTGTATGGAGGATAACACATGAAAAAAACGCTCAGTTTGATTCTGGCATTGGGCATGCTTTTATCTCTTGCTTCTGCAGCCTTTGCCGAGGACGCCCCTGCTCTTGACTATACCAACGGCACTCCGTGGCCCAATATCGATCTGGAGGGCGTCGTCACGCCTGACACACCTGTGAATCTGAAGGACAATTTCGCACTCGCCGTCAATAAGGACGATATCCTCAGTCTTGAAATTCCCGAGGGTTATCCCTATGCAGGCACCATTATGGACATTGCTCTCCTCGGAGACAAAGAGATCAAAGATATGTTCCTCGGAGATGCACCTGCCTCTCACGATGCCAGACTCGCCTATGACCTCTTCTGGCTCATGATGGACTGGGACTCCCGCAATGCCCTCGGCGTTGCACCCCTCAAGGAGATGACGGATGCCGTTGACGCTATCACCTCTGTTGACGCCCTCACAGCCTACTTCACCGAAACCCCGATTGAAAAACAGATCGGCTCGCTCTTCTCTGTCGGCCCCATGGTTGACTTTGTCGACTCCTCCCGCTACATCCTGACTGTGGGCTCGGGCTCCCTTCTGCTGGGTGACAGTGCGGAGTATTCTGCTCTGACCCCAAGCGGCGAGGTGCGAAAAGCCGCCCTCACCGAGCTCGCCACCAAAATGCTCATGAAGCTGGGCTATTCGGAAGAAGAGACCGCCTCTAAAATAGCCAACGCTTTTGCATTCGAGTCTATGCTGGCTCCCGCCATCTATACCAACGAAGCCAGCCGCAGCCCTGATTTTTACGGCAAAATCTATAACATCTTCTCCCGTGCCGATCTCGAAGCCGCCCAGGCCTCTCTCCCTATTCTCCCCATGCTGGAGCAGGTCATCGGCTTCCCCGAGGCCGAGCAGTATCTCGTCACGGAGCCTGCCTTCCTTGAAAAGCTCAATGAGCTTTACACCGATGAAGATCTCCCCCTCATGCGCGACCTTCTCATTGTCAAGGGGGCTATCGCCCAGGCCGGCAGCCTCGACCGGGAATGCTACGAGTGGGATGTTGCCTGCGACAATGCCATCTCCGGCGCCACCGGCATGCTCGATGACGAAACCGCCTTTTCCGGCATTGTGTCCGGCATGCTCGCCTGGCCTGTTGCCCGCCTCTATACCGAGTCATACCTCCGGCAGGAGGATAAAGACCGCATCTCCCTGATGATCGATGAAATTCTGGAGGCATACCACGGCATTCTTGCCGATGCCTCCTTCCTCTCTGATGAAACCCGGGCCCGGGCAGTGGAAAAGCTGGAGGCAATTGATAAGCGTGTCCTCTATCCGGACAGCTGGGAGAAGTACGAATGCCCTGATCTCAATTTTGCCTCCCGTGAAGAGGGAGGCACCCTCTGGGATGCGGAGCTCGCCATTGCTCTGAACAACCTCCGTGAAAGCATTGAAGACTATTCTGCTCCCGTCGACAAGGAAAAGTGGGTTGCCACACCGCAGACTGTCAACTGCTTCTACGACCCCCAGTCCAACAGCGTGTCCATTCTCGGGGCTTTTGCAAGGGGCTCTCTCTATAATACCGCTATGTCGGATGAAGAGCTCTACGGTACCCTCGGCGCTGTCATCGGCCACGAAATCTCCCACGCCTTTGACTCCTCCGGAGCCCAGTTTGATAAAGACGGCAACATGACCATGTGGTGGACCGAAGACGACTATGCCGCCTTCCAGGCCCGCAATGACAAAATGGTGGAATATTATAACGCCATGCACCCCTGGCAGGGCCAGGATTTCTACGGCAGCATCATGACGGGCGAGGCCTGTGCCGACATGGCCGGCATCAAGGTTATGCTCCTCCTCGCCGCCGAAAAGCCGGACTTCGATTATGATCTCTTCTTCCGCACCTATGCCAAGGTCTGGCTTACCAAAGATTCCCTCCAGATGGCTTATGCCCGCATCAATGATAACCATCCCATGGGCTATCTGCGTATCAACGCCACGCTTCAGCAGTATGATGAATTTCTCAACTGCTACGGCATCACGGAGGGTGACGGCATGTATCTCGCCCCGGAAAACCGCGTCGCAATCTGGTAAATCGCACCTTAGAATAACAAAAAGACAGGGCTTCGTGCCCTGCCTTTTCATTTTTTAGGAGTTTTCAGTCTGCTGTGTTGCCGCGTTGAAAAGCGGCGTATAATCGAAGCGCATGATGTCATCAAAGGTCGCTTTCCGTTCTGCCCACTCTTCTTCTGTCACATGCAGACGGTCGTTTTCCGTGGTGCCGGAACCGTAAACAATGGTCCAGGGCTGATCGGGATTGTCATAACCGTTCATCTCAAAACTGACCTGGGGCCAGAGCTCTGTGCTGTTTGGCGCGAGGTCATAAATGGCAGTTCCGCTTTCCATGGCTCCGTTGGAGTATTC
>CACYYN010000007.1:71880-72853 GCA_902778665.1 Oscillospiraceae bacterium
ACGTCATAAATGACGCCTTTCCAGTCGCCTTCCGCAATTTCTCCGATCAGCAATTCTTCAATTCCGTCTCCGTTCACATCGTAGTAGGCATAGCCTATAACGGTTAGCGGATCTTTGTCGGTCCCGGCTGTTATGGCGGCATACATCGGGCTCATGTCTTCCGCTTCCAGCCGGTCGGCATCCCAATGCTCCGTTACGGCGGTGATGTGTTTTTTCAGAATATCTCCGTAGAGCCCGTTGCCCTTCGCACCTGCACCATACACAAAAACATTGCCGTTGTTCCCGGTCATCTGCCGGGCAATCTCCTCGGCGGAGTGATAGAGCTTTCCGTAGGATTCCGGCATTTCACCTTTCGTCACATCCCACTGGACGTCGGTGGGGAAGTCCAGAACGATGTCATAAATCATGCCATCCGGAGTTGTCAGTTCACCGATTTTTCTTCCCCCGGGTATGCCTGCATAGTCAGAGGGATTCGCAAAAGCAATGATGCCGAATGCATATCCGCCGCAATTCGCCTCTGCGGAGGCTTTATCATAAACTGAAATGCGGGTCTCATTCACTTCTGCCTGGTATATTCCGGCGTAATCCGCCGGCATCGTGATGGAGAACATTGAATTTTCCAGAGTCTCTCCTTCAAGAGCATAGCACGGAATGCCGATGATCAGAAGCATCACAACGGCAAGCGCTGCGCTCAGAATTCGTTTACTGGATGACTTGTGTTCGTTTTTCATGAACATACCTCTTTCTATAAAATTTATTTTGCAGTGTGGTTTGCGCAGATTCAGTCTCAGTCCCAATCTTTTTTGGACTTCAGAATTGCGCCGGTGTCAGCATCGATGCGCACTTTATGCTGACACGTTCAGCTTATCATATCTGCTGTCACACTACAATCACAGATCTGTGAATTATTCAATGGAATTCAGGCTTGCGGGACAGCAAGACGGAACATGAATAATCAAAAAGTGCTGAACTG
>CACYYN010000008.1 GCA_902778665.1 Oscillospiraceae bacterium
TGAAATTATGCCCTTGATGTTTATCCCTGCAACCGTGGGGCTGATGGACAGCTGGGCTACACTCCGGCCGATTCTGCTGCCGGTTATTGTGATTATGACGGTGACAATGGTGCTGGTGATGGGGGTTACCGGATGTACGGCACAGGCCATTCTCCGGAGAAAGGAGAAAAAGGAATGAACGAACTGATTCTTTCTTCCGCCACCTTCGGTGTGGTGATCAGTCTTCTGGGATACCTGGTGGGGCTGACAGTGAAAAAGCGCTTCAAGGCAGGAGTTTTTAATCCGCTGCTGATAGCAATTGTTCTGGTTGTGGCAGTGCTGAAGATATTTCATATTGACTATTCCAGCTACAACGCAAGCGCAAAATACCTGAGTTATCTGCTGACACCTGCCACCGTCTGCCTCGCTGTTCCGCTTTATATGCAGATTGAAAAGCTGCGGCGCAATGCGCTTGCCATTTTCTGCGCGCTGGCGGCAGGTGTGTTGACAAGCCTCCTGTCGGTTCTGGCGCTTTCCATGCTGTTCCGGCTGTCACATCAGGAATATGTTACGCTGCTGCCCAAGTCCATCACTTCTGCTATCGGGATGGGAGTATCAGAGGAGCTTGGCGGCTATCCGTCCATAACGGTGGCGGTCATTATTCTGACTGGAATTCTCGGCAATGTGTCTGGAAATCTGGTTTGCAGGCTGTTCCGAATAACCGAACCGATTGCAAAAGGCCTTGCCATGGGATCGGCTGCCCATGCCATCGGCACCACCCGTGCCATGGAATGGGGTGAGGTGGAGGGCGCAATGAGCAGCCTTGCCATTGTGGTGTCCGGTGTGCTGACCGTGGTGGGCGCATCCTTCTTTGCCGGGCTTTGGTAACAGGCGATGGAGAAAAATACAGGATTTTCTTGTGAAAAAAACGGCTTTGTGGTATGATATAAAGAAATTCTGGTCTATCGAGTGTTGAACAACAAGGAGATTAATCCATGATACAACTGATGACAGATTCTGCAGCCGATATGGATGCCGAGGAATATGAAAAGAACGGAATTACCTGTGTACCTATATCGGTTTCTTTCGGGGATGAGACCTATCAGGAAAGTGTCAACCTGACCAAGAAGGAGTTTTACCGTCTGCAGGAGCAGAAAACAGAGTTCCCGAAGACGGCTCAGCCTTCACCCCAGGCATATCTGGATGCATTTCGCAAAGCGAAGGACGCAGGGGATGAGACAATTTTCCTGTCTATGTCATCTCGCATCAGCAGTGCTTACCAGAGTGCTGTGTTGGCGAAAAATATGCTGAATTATGCGGCATGCCACATCATTGACACCTGTACGGCCACCGGCGGACAGAGAATTCTGCTGGAACACGCTGCGCTGCTTAGAAATGTGGGCGTGGCTGCCAAGGCGATTGTGGATGCAGTTTCCGAGCTGAAATCCAGAATCGTGATTTATGCCTGCATGGATACGTTGGAGAATCTACGGCGTGGAGGAAGAATATCGAGAGCGGCCTATGCCCTCGGTACACTTGCCAACATCAAACCGATTCTCCATGTTACGGAAGACGGGCAGGTGACGATTCCCGGACGGGCACAAGGGATGAAGCGGGGAATGAGCTTTATGCTGAAAAAACTGGAGGAATGCCCGCCTGACAGTGCTTTTCCCATCCATGTCATGTATACCAGTGATCCGGAAGCAGGGAAGAGAATGGCAGATTACCTGAATCTTCATCATGTCGGCAATGTTGCTCTCCAACTCTGGCAGGTGGGGGCAGCAATCGGAGCACATGTGGGTCCCGGAGCTTGCGGCTTTGCCTATGTCCGGAAA
The DNA here is from genome assembly GCA_902778665.1 of Oscillospiraceae bacterium. GTDB lineage: Bacteria > Bacillota > Clostridia > Oscillospirales > Oscillospiraceae > Limivicinus. The sequence continues at coordinate 1,815 of CACYYN010000008.1, forward strand.
GGGTGATACAATCCACATTCAGATCGGAATAGGGATAATAGTGTCATGATGAACTTCAAACGTATTGCTTTTAAAATATCTGTTCTAATCTCCACTGCTTATGCAGTAATTATGTTGCTGCATTGGCCGATTGGATTTACCTTTTTTACACAGCTGTCGAATATCTATGCGGCAGCTGTTGTTTTGTTGCAGCTGATCAGCAGGAAGAAGTACCCTTTGCTGAAGTATTCGGCAACAGTGTCTATCTTTATAACATTTGCGGTTTACCTGCTGGTCCTTGCACCAATGATGCCGGGCGGCATTTTTGCTGCCTACAGGCAGGATCATTATGCGAGTTTCTGCCTGCATGTTCTCACACCGGTCTTTACGATAGCGGACTTCTTTTTGAATGACACGGAATTCAGATGGGAAAAGAAGCATCTTTTGTATGCCGTCCTCCCGCCAGTCTGCTATCTGATGTTTATCCTGGTTCTCGGGAAACTCGGTGTGCGTTGGGGCAGAGGCAATATGACGGCACCGTATCTGTTCCTCAACTACGGAGCTCCTGCCGGGTGGTTCGGTTTTATGCCGGAGACGGCAAGCTACACGACACTCGGCATCGGCGTTTTCTACTGCATCATTGTGTTGCTGCTTCTTGTCCTCCTGATCGGATGGCTGTTTCTTGCTCTGGCGAAGAAAACAGCGCGGCGTATGTGATACGGCATCGATTTTTTCCTTTTTCTTTAAAAACCTCTCGGAAATCAATTTGATTTCGGGAGGTTTTTGCAGTCTTACTGCTGGAGTCTGCCGGACATTGCTGCCGCCTGTATGGTACAAGATTTTTCAACAGTTAGGAAACTATTTCGCGAAAATGGTTTCCTAAGAAACGATCTGCGGAAATCTGACCATTGCAGGGTTGCTAAAAGAGGATTATGATACTTGCAGAACTTAAGAAACTGCAGTGAAAGAAAGCTATGATGGAATCCGTAAACACGGCAAGAAGAATGTTACGATGGAACCGGTGAAAAGCGGTTCGCCGGCATCTCTGTCGGAAGCTTCGGAAAAAACAGAAAATGGAATGATCTTGCCCATGCACTTCTGATTGCATAATTTCAGGTTTTCGGTTATGATGCAACAGAAGCTTAAAATCCTTTCGCAAAAGAGAAAAAGAAATCCCGTTAACTCTGGAGGGAAGAGCATATGCTGATCAAAGGAACTGAAGATCTGCGTGTACAGAAAACGATTGTCTCCATCAAAGAAAACTTTGAAGCCTTGATCTGTGAGAAGGCCTACCACGAGATCTCGGTCACTGAGCTGTGTGCCAGAGCAAAAATCAACAAAAAGACCTTTTATCACTACTATCCCACGCTTGATGACCTGCTGGCTGAAATGCAGATGGAACTCTCCACAGCTTATATTGAGCTGGTTAAAGACTATCATCTGCCGGAAGACGCTGAGAAGGTCAACCGCATTTTCTTTGAATACTCGGTAGCCCAGGGCCTTGCCTATGAAAAAATCACCTGCTCCTCCGGAAGCTACAGCGCAGCACAACAGGAGATGGCGGCGAAGGTGATGGATGCAACGTGGAAGAAGTCTCCGGCGTTTCAGAAACTGAAACCGGAAGAACAGAATCTGGTGCTGGTGTTTATCAACACGTTCGGGGTCGGCTGCTATCGGCAATGGGTGGCGGACGGAAAAAAGGTTCCACTGGAGACGGTAATACAGATTTCCGGTGCACTGATGTGTGGCGGACTGAATCAATTTTTTAAGGAGAAGAAAAATGGCTGAAAATCTGATACTTTACTATTCCCGCAAAGGCGAAAATTACTGGAGCGGTGGGCTCAAAGAGCTGAAAAAAGGCAACACGGAAATAGTTGCAGAGTACATTCAGAAGGCTGTGGGTGGAGATCTTTTTGAGATTGAAACCGTGCAGGACTACTCTCCCAGCTATATGACATGCATTGAAGAGGCCAAGGATGAGCTGCGCAGAAAGGCCAGACCCGAACTGAAGAACTATCTGGAAAATCTGGACGGGTATGATCATGTGTTCGTCTGCGGCCCATGCTGGTGGGGAACATTTCCCATGGCTGTTTTCACACAGCTGGAAAAGCTTGACTGGACGGGTAAAAAGGTCATGGCTGTTATGACCCACGAAGGAAGCGGACTCGGAGGGAGTGAACGCGATCTGAAAAAAATCTGCCAGGGAGCGACCTTTGGAAAGGGCTTCGCTGTAGCGGGGCATGACGCTGCAAACAGCGAGGCACAGGTTGCAGCCTGGGCGAAGAGTCAGGTATAAGGAGATGAGTATGAAAAGACTTATTCTGATGCTGATGGCGCTCGTCCTGCTGTGCAACCCGATTGTGTGCGGACGTGCAAGTGCACAAAGTATACCGGAAGATTTAACAGATGAACAGAATTCAGGCAACGCAAAGAATATTGTTGTCTATTTCTCTCGCATCGGAGAACAATATAATGTGGGTGTGATTGAGAAGGGAAACACTGCCATCGTGGCAGAGATGATTGCCGAGGCAACCGGGGCTGATCTTTATGAGATTTTACCGGCAGACGACCATTACCCCATGACCTACAAAGAGTTGACCGATGTTGCTTTGCAGGAGCAGCGGGAAGGGGCACGCCCGGCTATTGAAGGAGAGTTGCCTGATCTGTCCGGATATGAGACTGTTTTCGTTGGTGCTCCTGTCTGGTGGGGTGACTGGCCTATGATCATGTATACATTCTTTGAAGGCACTCCTCTTTCCGGGAAAACGCTTGTCCCGTTTTCTACCCATGCCGGCAGCGGACTCAGCGGCTTTGATCGGACACTTGCTGCGGCATATCCGGACTGCACGGTAGAAAAAGGCCTGGCTGTAGCCGGCACCGACGCTCAGAAAAATCCGGATAAAGCGCAGATATCCGTTGACAAGTGGCTGGAAGAACTGGGTTTCTGACATGAAAGCGAAGCGGAGAATCATAGATGCGGGCATGGTGATTCTGCTGCCGGCACTGATGGCATATTCTCTTGTCGGAGAAATGTTCCACGAGATTGCGGGAACACTGATGCTGTTGCTGTTTCTTCTGCACCACTGGATGAACCGTGCCTGGCTGCAGAATCTCTTTCGGGGAAGATATACGGCGCAACGTATCTTTCAGACGATGCTGAACCTGCTCCTGTTGATGATTATGATTGCACTGCCCTTGAGCGGTATTCTGATGAGTAAGCATCTCTTTGCCTTTCTCCCCACAGTAAATCTCGCTTCCGTTGCGCGTGCCATTCATCTGCCTCTGGCAAACTGGGGCCTTGTGCTGATGAGCCTGCATGCAGGAACGCATCTGGGTGCGATGCTGCCAAAGGGCAGGGGGAGAACAGCACTGCTGACGGTTCTCTCAGCAGTTTCGGCATACGGGATTTATGCATTCATCAAAAGGCAGATACCTGCGTATATGTTCCTGAAGCTTCCGTTTGTTTTCTTTGATTTCAGTGAACCGATAATTTTTTTCTTTCTTGATTATCTTGCGGTAATCGTCCTGTTTGCCACAGCGGGATATGGAATGATGACCCTGCTGCGCAATAATAAGCATTAAAAGAGACTCAACACAAGGGAATCTGCAGTCGCTTCTATTCGGAAGTGCTGCGGGTTCCCTCTTGACTTTTAGCGGTTATACGCATATAATACTTTAGCTTGATAAATCGATGAAGTGAGGAAAACCATGACAGACCGGACGCAATATACAGGTGAGGCTCAGTCGGAAGAGAAAGTATATCTCCCGGTAGAGAAACTTCTTTTCCGTTTGCGCATGCTGTACAGACAATATGGCTATCAGCCGTACAGAATGAGCAAATTTGAAAAATATGAGCTGTACGCAGGCAACAAAGACTTTCTGGTCAGCGACCGGGTTATCACCTTCAATGACACCAACGGTGACCTGCTGGCATTAAAGCCCGATGTGACCCTTTCTATTGTGAAGGGAGCGCAATTTCGGAAAAACCATGTGGAAAAGCTCTATTATCAGGAAAATGTATATCGGCCTTCCGGCAGTGCCCACCAGTTTCGTGAGATTATGCAGTGCGGGCTGGAGTGCATCGGTGATCTGGATGCCTATTCTTTATATGAAGTGCTCCGGCTTGCAGAAAAGAGCCTTTGTGAAGTGTCGGAAGAATGTGTCCTGAGTTTCTCCCATCTGGGTATTCTGAAAGCTCTGTTTCAAAGGCTGAAGGCAGGAGAAGCTCAGCAGGCACAGCTTCTGGCGCTGATTGCGGCACGAAATCTCCATGAGATTACAGCCCTTTTTGAGCTTCACGGATGGGGGGAAGAGAGCCTGCAGGCGGTAAAGAAACTGCTGTCGCTCTCATGCACCGTTTCGGACCTGCCACGGGAGATGGAAGCGCTTGGCCTGCCCTGGATGGATGAGAATGTGCTCGGGGAACTGAAAGCACTTGCCTCTCTTTCAAACGGAGAAATGCAGCGGGTACGGTTCGATTTTTCCGTGATCAATGATATCCATTATTACAACGGACTGGTTTTTCAGGGGTTTGTGAAAGGCATTTCGGAGAAGATCCTATCCGGTGGGCGTTATGACAGTCTGCTTGTCCGAATGAACCGAAAGGGAGCAGCAGCAGGATTTGCCATCTATCTTGGGCTTTTGGAACAGCTTGGTTTTTACCAGCAGGCAGGCAAAACAGATGTTCTGCTGCTGTATGACAGAGAGACGGATACCGGAGAATTAAAAAAAGTTGCAGAGGAGCTTCGCAAACAGGGCAGGACTGTGGATGTGCAGAGAACAATCTCCGGGCAATATACAGAAATCCTTGACCTGCGAAAGGAGGCGCAGCATGCTTAATATAGCATTGCCTAAAGGCAGGCTCGGAGAGCGGGTCTACACAATGCTGAAGCAGGCCGGATACGGCTGCCCGGAGATAGAAAAGCCGGACAGACGTCTGGTGTTTGAGAACCCGGAAGTCGGTGTACGATATTTTTGGGTAAAACCTCATGATGTGACTATTTATGTGGAACGCGGAGCGGCAGATCTCGGAATAGCGGGAAAAGATATTCTTCTGGAGCATTCACCGGATTTGTATGAGCTTCTTGATCTGAAAACCGGCATTTGCAGGATGTGTGTTGCCGGCCCCGGCGATTTTCAGGATGACAGAGGAAAGCTCCTGCGGGTTGCAACCAAATTCCCTCATATTGCGGGCGAATACTATGCCGGAAAGTCGAGAGATGTGGAACTGATAAAGTTAAACGGATCTATTGAGCTGGCTCCGATTCTCGGGCTATCCGATGTGATTGTGGATATTGTAGAGACAGGCAGAACCCTGGTCGAGAACGGGCTCACCGTGCTGGAAGAGATTTGCCCCATCAGTGCCCGGCTGGTAGCAAACCCTGCTGCTTACCGTTTTCAGCGAGCAGAAATAGATTTGCTGGCAGAGCGGTTGGGAAGAGAAATACAGGATATATAAAACGGGAGGGTAAGATGATCAGAATACTGAAATACAGCGAGATACAGCAGGAAGAACTGACAAAACCGCGTGGAAGCCATGCGGATGTCTCCGGCACGGTTTCTGAAATTCTGGAAACAGTGCGAAGAGAAGGGGATGCTGCTCTTCTTCGGTATACCGAACGCTTTGACCATGTGCGCCTTGCAGATCTTGCCGTTTCCCGCGAGGAGTATGAAGAAGGGCTTGCCGGAGTGGATCCGGCTTTCCTGGGTGTGTTGCGGGAAGCTGCAGAGAATATCCGTATTTATCATGAGGAGCAGAGACGAAGAAACATCTTTATCACAAGAGAAAACGGTGTTGTTCTCGGTAAGATTTTCCGCCCGATTGAGAAGGTCGGCATGTATGTGCCGAACGGAACGGCAGCATACCCATCCACCGTGCTGATGGATCTGATCCCGGCGAGAATTGCCGGATGTGATGAAATCGTAATGGTCACTCCTCCTGATCGAAGCGGAAAAGTGAATCCGTCTATCCTGGCTGCGGCATCGGTAGCTGGAATTGATAAGATTTATAAGGTGGGTGGAGCACAGGCAATCGCTGCTTTGGCCTTCGGCACGGAGAGCATCCCGAAGGTATATAAAATTGTAGGACCCGGAAATGCTTATGTGGCTGAAGCCAAGAAGCAGGTGCATGGCGTTGTTTCTACCGATACGGTGGCAGGCCCCAGCGAGGTGCTGATCATAGCAGACGGAAAGAACAATCCGAAAATTCTGGCAGCTGATATGCTGGCGCAGGCAGAGCATGACCCGGATGCCTCTGCCATGCTTGTAACGGGGAATGAAGATCTTGCAAAGGCCGTTCAGGCAGAGTTGGAACGCCAAGTTGCAATTTTGCCCAGGCGGGAGATCGCATCCGCATCTCTGGAGAATAACGGCATGATCATCCTGACCGACGGAAAGATGGAAACAGCTCTCGAAATTGCCAATCTTATCGCCCCGGAGCATCTGGAAGTATGTGCGGATGAACCGATGCAGTATCTGCCCTATATTCGCAATGCAGGCTCTATTTTCCTTGGCAGATTCAGTCCGGAGCCTTTGGGGGATTATATGGCCGGGCCGAATCACACACTTCCCACCGGAGGTTCAGCAAAGTTCAGCTCTCCTCTTTCCGTGGATGACTTCGTCACAGCGTCACAGTTCACCTGTTATACAGAGGAGGCGTTGCGGAAAATTGCACCGTCAATTGTTCGATTTGCCGGGGAGGAGGATCTGATCGGTCATGCCCGCAGCATCCTGTCCCGTTTTGAGGAGGAAAGGCTATGAGCCAATTTTTCTCTTCCCGTTACAGGGATCTGACACCCTATACACCAGGGGAACAGCCCCAGGAACGACGTTATATTAAGCTCAATACCAATGAATCTCCGTTTCCGCCGTCTCCGGGCGTCCTGAAAGCCGTTTATGAGGAGGCACAGCGTCTCCAGCTTTACTCTGATCCGGAGAGCCGGAAATTGAGAAAAGCTCTGGCAGAGTATTTCGGCATGAAGCCGGAACAGTTTCTGGCGGGGAACGGGTCAGATGAACTGCTGAATTTTGCCTTTATGGCGTTCTGCGATGAGGAGCATCCGGCATTTTTCCCGGATATCACCTATGGTTTTTATCCTGTGTATGCGCAGCTGAACCATATTCCCTACAGGGAAATTCCCCTTCGGGAGGACCTGACATTCTGCCTTGATGATGTGCAGGAGAAGGGAATGATTGTCCTTGCCAACCCCAATGCACCGACGGGACTGGCAAAATCGCCGGATGAAATAGAAGCTCTGCTTCAGAAGCGGCCGGATGACCTGCTGGTGGTGGATGAAGCCTATGTGGACTTTGGGGCTGAGAGTGTTATGCCCCTGATAGACAGATATGATAATCTGCTCGTGATCCAGACGTTTTCCAAGTCCAGATCTATGGCAGGAGCCCGACTCGGGTTCGCAGCCGGGTCTGCAGAGCTGATATGTGATCTCAACACGCTGAAATACTCCACAAATCCCTATAACGTCAACCGAATGACGGAGGCAGCCGGGGTTGCTGCATTGCAGGAAGATGCTTATTACAAAGAGAATGCAAAGCAGATTATTCAAAACCGTCAGTTTACGGCAGAGGCGCTTCGGTCAATGGGATTTGAAATACCGGAGTCAAAGGCAAACTTCCTGTTTGCCCGTTCTTCAAAGATAGACGGCGGGACATTGTACCGTGCCCTGAAGGAGCGAGGAATTCTGGTTCGGCATTTTAACAAGCCGCGTATTTCAGATTATGTGCGCATCACCATCGGGACAAGGGAAGAAATGCAAATCTTGCTGCAGGAAACCAAAGCAATACTGGAGGATCAGATATGATAGAACGCAGCACCAATGAAACAAGCATTTCACTTTCCCTGGAACTCCACGGGAAAGGCAGAGCAGAAATCGACACGGGATGCGGTTTCTTAAACCACATGCTCACTCTTTTTGCGCGGCACGGCAGTTTTGATCTCTCCGTCTGCTGCAAAGGCGATATCGATGTGGATTATCATCACACTACAGAGGACATCGGGATTTGCCTCGGGCAGGCATTCCGTGATAAAATGGGAGATAAGCGTGGTATTACGCGCTACGGCAGCATCGTCCTGCCGATGGATGAGGCGCTCGTGCTATGTGCGGCAGATCTCTCAGGCAGAGGAGGATTTTACGGGGAGCTCTCCATACCGACGGAAAAAGTCGGGGATTTTGACACAGAGCTCTGCGAGGAGTTTTTTATCGCATTTGCACGCGAGGCGGGGATTACGCTCCATCTGCGTCAGCTGACCGGGAAAAACTCTCACCACATCCTGGAGGCTTGCTTCAAGGCCGTTGCCCGCAGCCTGAAAATGGCTCTTTCACCGGACACAGCGAACCCGGATTCTGTGCCGAGCACAAAAGGAGTGCTGTGATGATAGCAGTTGTTGATTACGGAGTCGGAAATCTGTTTTCTCTCCAATCGTCCCTGAAAAGTCTCAGGCAGGAAGCTGTTGTAACATCGGATCCGGGAATGATCCGCTCTGCTGAAAGAATCATTCTTCCGGGCGTCGGAGCTTTCGGTGATGCTGCGGAAAAACTTCAGCTGACCGGGCTGGACCGGATTGTTCTGGAGCAGGCGGAGAAAGGCAAGCCGTTACTGGGCATCTGCCTTGGGATGCAGATGCTTTTTGAAAAAAGCTATGAATTCGGAGAACACAGGGGCCTTGGGCTCCTGCGTGGAAGCGTAATCCCTATGAAGGGGACGATCCCGGAGGGATTGAAGATTCCTCAGATGGGTTGGAATTCTCTGATGATCAAGCGAAACCACCCCCTCCTTCAATACGTGAAGGAAGGGGACTGCGTCTATTTTGTTCATTCGTATTATGCCACTGACTGTGAGGAGAGCCTGCTGGCTGCCTGTGAGTACGGAAAGGAACTTGCTGCGGCGGTTGCTTTTGAAAATGTGATGGGTTGCCAGTTTCATCCGGAGAAAAGCGGCAGGGTCGGGCTTTCCATCCTGAAAGCTTTCTGTGAGGTGCCCGTATGATTCTCTATCCGGCAATTGACCTGTATCAGGGACAGGTTGTCCGCCTGGAAAAGGGCAGATTCGACCGTATGACGGTTTATGACAAAGACCCTGTTGCCCGTGCCGTACGGATGAAGGACGATGGAGCAACGCACCTGCATCTGGTGGATTTGGAAGGAGCACGCACCGGCAGCACGGCAAATCTCCCGGTGATCAGACAGATTGTCGCCGAGACCGGCCTGTTTCTGGAAGTGGGAGGCGGCATTCGCGACAGAGATACCATCCGCCGATATCTGGATCTCGGCGTCAGCCGTATCATTCTCGGTACGGCAGCTGTAGAAAACGAGGAGCTTTTATGCTCTTCCCTGGAGGAATTCGGAACAGCTGTAGCTGTCGGGGTGGATCTGGCAGACGGAATGGTGGCAATTCGCGGTTGGGAAGAAAAAAGCAAATGGACGGCGGATGATTTTTTCCTGCATCTGATGAAGCTCGGCGTCAGGACGGTCATCTGCACCGATATCTCCCGTGACGGAATGCTCGGGGGAAGCAACCATGCCCTGTATGAGAAACTGATTTCTCAGTTTTCAATGGATCTGATAGCATCGGGAGGGGTAGCAAGCCTTGAGGATTTGCGAGGGCTCAGAGAACTGGGTATGGCCGGCGCAATTCTCGGACGGGCTTATTACAGCGGAGCAGTATCCATACCGGATGCACTGAAGGAGGCCGAAGCATGCTGAAGAAAAGGATTATCCCCTGCCTTGATGTCCGTAACGGGCGGGTGGTCAAAGGTGTTAACTTTGAGGGACTGAATGATGTCTCTGATCCGGTGGAGCTTGCCGCCTTCTATTCCGAAGACGGTGCAGATGAACTGGTGTTTTATGACATCACTGCAACGGTGGAAGGCCGACGCCTTTTCACAGACTGCCTGCGGGCTGTGGCGGAGCAGATTTTCATCCCGCTTACGGTAGGCGGAGGGATCAATTCCATAGAGGATTTTGACCGTGTGTTGAAATGCGGGGCGGATAAAGTCAGCGTCAACTCGGGGGCGTTGCGCAATCCCGAGCTGATCAGAGAGGCTGCAAATAAATACGGCAGCCAGTGCGTGGTCCTATCGGCGGATGTGAAACGGGTTGACGGAGAATTCCGGGTATTCTCCCACGGAGGGAGACAGGACACCGGCCTGGAAGCGATGGAATGGATACGAAAGGGCGTTGCCTTAGGAGCAGGAGAAGTTGTGCTCAATTCCATTGATACCGACGGAGTAAAAAAGGGCTTTGATCTTGAAATGCTGCAGGCACTGAATGTGGATGTGCCGATTGTGGCATCAGGCGGCGCAGGAGGAATAGAGGACTTTGTGGAGCTTTTTCGGGAAGTACCCGGGGTGGATGCAGGGCTTGCCGCCTCTATTTTCCACTATAGGGAAGTGCGGATCCCGGAGCTGAAGAGGATTCTTGAAGAGAACGGAATCCCGGTCAGGAGGATAGAATGATTGATTGCAATGAACTGAAATTTGACAGCAACGGATTGATCCCCGCTGTTGTAACCGATGCTGATACCGGAGAAGTGCTGACGTTGGCTTATATGAACAAAGAGAGCCTGGCAATTTCTCTGGAGAAGAAGCTGACCTGCTTCTGGAGCCGGTCCCGACAGGAGCTGTGGCTGAAGGGGGAAACCAGCGGACATTATCAGCATATTGTCTCCATCACGGCAGACTGCGACCGGGACGCTTTGCTAATAAAAGTACATAAAGACGGTCCGGCCTGTCATCTCGGTACGGATTCCTGCTTCTCCTATCCTGTTGTGAAAAATGAGGAAGAGAAGTCGCCTTTTACGCTGGACAGCCTTTATGATCTCCTTCTCTCCAGAAAGAGGGAGCTGCCGGAGGGATCTTACACCAGTTATCTTTTCCAGAAAGGAATCGACAAAATCCTGAAAAAGGTAGGGGAAGAGTGCACGGAGGTAATTATCGCCGGAAAAGGCGGAGATCGGGCCGAAACAATCTATGAAACGGCAGATCTTGCCTATCATGTGCTGGTGATGATGGCGGAGCTCGGCATCACACCGGATGAAATCCGAACGGAGCTTGCCTCCAGGCATATTATTGACCATAAGGTAAAACAGGAGAAAATGGTCTGATGGAGTCCAATTACCATACGCATTCAACCTTCTGTGACGGAGCGGACAGCCCGGAAGAGCTGGTGATCGAGGCGATCCGCCTCGGCTGCCCGGAGATCGGATTCTCCGGGCACTCCTATCTGAAGGAGGATTCCGGCTGCATGAGCATAGAGGGGACAAAGGCATACTGCACCGAGATCCGCCGTCTGCAGGCAGTGTACAGAGATCGCATTGCCGTTCGCCTCGGCATTGAACACGATATTTTTTCAGATGTAGATCGCGAACGGTTCGACTACAGTATCGGGGCGGTTCACTATGTGGAGAAAAACGGAATAAAGTATTCTGTGGATGAGAGCAGAGAACTGTTTCTTTCTCTGGTTCAGAGTATTTATGCAGGTGATTATTATTCTCTCGCAGAGGACTATTTTGCACTGGAAGGCGAAGTTTATAACCGAACCGGCTGTAATATCATTGCGCATTTTGATCTGATCACCAAATATAATGAGGGGAACTGTTTCTTTGACACCGGGCATCCCCGTTATAGGAAGGCGGCAGAAGATGCTTTGGAAAAGCTGATAGTATCTCCCTGCCTGCTGGAGGTCAACACCGGGGCAATGGCGAAAGGATACCGCACACAGCCCTATCCGGAAAAGTGGGTGATTGACAGATGGCTCTCTGCCGGAAAAGAACTGATCTTTTCCTCCGACTGCCATAAAAAGGGAAATCTTCTCTACGGTTTTTCCCGTTTCCGTGACATTCCCCACAGAGAAAGGCTCTGACAGAAATTTTCATATGGACAATATTGATCTGATACCAAAAAAATACCACTGCCTGAGCGGCAGCGGATTGAAAATAATAGCAGTAATCACAATGCTGATCGACCATATCGGAGCAGCTTTTCCCAGATATACAGCCTCTGTGATACTTCACATCGGCAGCAAAAGGCTGATGCTCTATACGGTGATGCGTTTTATCGGCAGGATTTCCTTCCCGATTTTTGCTTTTCTTCTGGTGGAGGGCTTTCTGCATACCCGTGACCGAAAAAGGTACGGTATTCGGCTCTTTGTGTTTGCATTGCTGTCAGAGCTGCCCTGGAACTATCTGCACGCCGGAACCTGGCAGTATGCAGGCCAGAATGTGTTCTTTACCCTGGTGTTTGGATATTTCGGCCTCTGTCTTCTGGAACAGATCACGGAAGACAGGGGTGAGCGGTGGCAGGAGATTGCCTTGCTTCTGGGGTTGCTGATTGCTACCGTTATTTTTCAGGCGGATTACGGCTGCAGCGGGTTTGGCTTCATTCTGATGCTGTATCTGCTGAGACAGCAACCTCTTTTCCGTGCGGTAGTTGGAGCGTGCTTCCTTTCCAGCCGCTGGCAGGCAGGGCTTGCTTTTTTGCCCATCGGGCTGTATAACGGCAAACGAGGGTTTATCAGAGGCAGAATAGCATCCATGTTGTTCTATGCCATCTACCCCGTCCATATGCTGATCCTGTACTGGATCAAGAAACAGACAGTCGGGTTTTAAAGAGAACGCCGGCAGTTCTCAATGTCTGGGAACTGTCGGCTTTTTTTCAGTTGAACTTTACGATGCGGTGAGCGAGGTTATAGAAAAAGCTGACAAATGCGGCACCTTTCTGGCCAGGCATACAGATCAGCCGCAAGGGAGACTTCTCGCGAAAGTAATCCGCCCATTTGGCATCAAAGGCTCTGCAGTTTTCCCACATCTGATCAATGTCGCGGTCTGCCTGCTCTGTGCGATTGAGGCGGGTGAAGAGAATGGCAATCCCGAACATAATGAACATCTCGTGCCGGAGATAGGCACGTTTCCGTTTGTCCAGAATATCATCCAGATGAAAAGCGGTAAAGCACAGCTCTGTCGCCTTGATCTGGTGGGGATAACGCCGCATCATCACATCCTTCTGAACGGACTGCCCTTCACGGCCAATGGTATACAGGTAAAGATCAGCGTTCATATAATACAGGCGGTGGACATTCTGAAGATTGCCGTAGACCATATAATTGTCTTCATAGAAGGTGTGTTTCGGCATTTCAAGTCCGGTTGCCCGCAAAAGCTCCGTGCGGAAGGTGCAGGTGTGGATCATGAGAATCTGATCAGCCCGGAAGGGTTTTGTCTCATACCAGAGAAAAATTCTGCCTTCCGGGAAGGCGTTGGAGAAGCGGATAGACCGATCGCCTTTCCCGTCAGAATGGACGTAGTGATAATTGGTGACAAAGAGATCGACGCCACCTTCTCTGTCACACTTTTCCAGTGTATCCAGAAAAGGAATTAAATCGGAACTTAACGCATCGTCGCTGTCAACAGTTTTGAAGTATTTCCCGGTGGCGTGACGGAGACCCTGATTGATACCCTCACCGTGTCCTCCGTTTTCCTGATGGATCACACGGACGATGGACGGATATTTTTCTGCATAAGAATCGGCAATAGCGCCGGTGGCGTCCTTTGAGCCGTCATCAATAATGATGATTTCAACACGTTCACCGCCCGGAAGGATGCTTTCAATGCAGGCAGCCATGTAATCCTGCGAATTATAGCAGGGAATCGTAACAGTCAGAAGTTTCATAACAGACCTTTCAAGTTCAGAATAAAAGTGATTCGGCAAGAGCAAGGGCACGGGCAATTACAACGTCCATGTCGTAGTAGCGGTATTCGCCGAGTCTGCCGCAGAACAGTACATTTCTCTCTTTTTCTGCGAGAGCACGATAGTTTTCATAGAGAGCGCTATTGGCATCGTCATTGACAGGATAGTAGGGCTCATCTCCGGGCTGCCACTCGGCGCTGTATTCCCTGGAAATAACGGTTTTGGGCTGTGTGCCGAAAACGAAATGTTTATGTTCTATGATGCGGGTATAGGGGGTTTCACGGTCGGTGTAGTTGATGACAGCGTTGCCCTGATAGTTCGGGGTGTCAAGAACTTCCGTTTCAAACCGGACACTGCGATATTGCAGAGGTCCGAGGCAGTAATCAAAGTAGCGGTCGATGGGGCCGGTAAAGAGAACTCTGTCTGCCATTGCGTCCCATTTGGATTTCTCTTCCAGATAGTCGGTGTTTAAGAGAACATCGGCACCGGAGAGAAGCTTCTGCACCAGAGCGGTGTATCCCTCTGTGGGGATACCCTGGAAGCTGGCATTGAAATAGTTGTTGTCAAATGTGAAGCGGACAGGCAGACGACGGATGATAAAGGCGGGAAGCTCCGTGCAGGGCCTGCCCCATTGCTTTTCGGTGTATCCCTTCACAAGCTTTTCGTAAATATCCGTTCCTACGAGGGAGATGGCCTGCTCTTCCAGATTTTGGGGTTCGGTGATGCCTGCAGCCTCTCTCTGCCTGCGAATTTCCGCTTCCGCTTCCTGTGGGGTAATAACACCCCACATCCGATTGAAGGTATACATATTAAAAGGGAGAGAATAGAGTTCGCCGTGGAAATTAGCCACCGGGGAATTTGTGTAGCGATTGAACTGAGCAAAGCGATTGATATAGTCCCACACGGCCTTGTCATTGGTATGGAAGATGTGAGCACCGTATTTGTGAACCTGAATGCCCTCTACTTCTTCTGTGTAGATATTTCCGCCGATATGGCTGCGTTTTTCAAGCACCAGAACACGTTTTCCGGCGGAGATGGCCCGTTCTGCGAACACAGAGCCGAATAAGCCGGCACCGACGATCAGATAATCATAATGCATAGTCTGTTCTCTTCTTTACAAAAAATTAATTAACTGTTCACAATTATATGGAAACTGGCGGGAAAGTCAAGCAGAATGTGATAAAACGGAAGTTAACAGAAAAGAAACAAAAATGTGGTTGACAATAATTGAATGATCATTTATTATTGAGCCGGTGAAGTGATATGAGAACAAAAGATTTTGACAAACAGCAGCGAATAAAGCGGGCGATGGTACGGCTGATTCTGGAGGAAGGAATCAGCGGAGCGTCGATCTCCAAAATAGCGAGGGAAGCGGATGTTTCTTCGGCAACGATCTATGTCTATTACAACAGCAAAGAAGAGATGCTTGCCGAGGTATTCCGGGAATGCTCCCATGATACCTATCTCTTTCTCAAGAGGCGCCTCAGTGAGAGCATGAGTGCTGCGGAGCTGATTGAGGCGATTGTAAGAGGATATTACGACTACAGCGTAGAGAATGAAGAAATCTTCAGCTTTGTGGAGCAATGTTCTCGGTGTCCCACCCTGTCAGGGAATGTATGCGAGGAAGAATGCTACTGCGGGATATTTGACCTTCTCCATGCTTTCCAGAGCCGGGGCGAGATTCGCAATTACAGTGATGTGAACCTGAATGCATTGCTGTTTGCCCCTGTCCGTTTTCTGAGTATGCAGCACAGAATACCGGAAGACAGCCGGAAAGAACACCTCAGTGAACTGGTGGATATTCTGCAGACGCTGCTGATCTGCTGAAACCAAACACATATCTCCCTGACATTTGCGGTCAGGGAGAAAAAAGACAGAAATAATAAACGAACACTCATTTAACTAAGTTGGAGGAAATTATGATTGTTGTACCGGTATATAATATGATCCTTACGCCGAATGCCACGGTGTTTTTCCAGGTAGACCAGCTTCGCAGGAGCTCGGGCGGAAGCGGAGTAGCAGTGAACGAGAGAGTTATTCTGGCACCGCTGAAGGAAAACGGAAAGAACAAAG
Source organism: Oscillospiraceae bacterium (assembly GCA_902778665.1). Lineage (GTDB taxonomy): Bacteria > Bacillota > Clostridia > Oscillospirales > Oscillospiraceae > Limivicinus. Next base: position 17,563 of record CACYYN010000008.1, read on the forward strand.
AACTGACGGAAGATAGCTTTTATCCCATCGGTGTTTCCGGTGCTATTACGGAGCTGAATGCCCAGGGCTATGCTGTGATCAGGACCCATCGACGGGTCAATCTGGAAAACGTCTGGATTAATCCGGACCATACGATTCAGCTGACAGTCTCCCACCGGAAAGAAATTGAAGATCTTGATGAGGAGACAGAGGCCGAAAAGCTGAAGAATATTCTGCAGGAAATGCATGATTTTGCCAAGGGCTTTGAGTGGGCAGAATCTATGGAATTCTGGATGAACCAGATTGATTCCATCGGCACAGCTGCTTTCGCCTGTTCTCCGTGGATGAAGCTGTCGGCAGAGGAACGCTATGCCATTCTGGAAGAAGACAGCAAAGCAAAGCGCACAGAGATGATTGAGAAAGCGCTATATGAATTTCTGGAGGTCGGCAGAATCACAAATGAGGCTGTAAGCTCTCAGCAGAAAGAATATCAGCAGATGTACCGCGAATCTGCCATCAAGAAGCAGATGGAGCATCTGCAGAAGGAACTGGACGAAATGCATCCGGAGAATATCACGGATGTGCAGAAATTTGAAAAAAAGATTGCTGAATCCGGCATGAATGAGACGGCAAGAAAAGAAGCCGAGAAGGTTCTGAACCGGCTGAAGCAGGAAGGAAAGCAAAGCGTCGAAGCGGGAATGCTCTTCGACTATCTCGATTTCGTTACGAGTCTTTCCTGGAAGAAGGAAGAGGCTCGACAGATTGATCTGGAGAAGGCGCGAAAGATTCTGGATGAGGATCACTACGGCCTGAAAAAAGTGAAAGAACGTATCATTCAGCAGATTGCCGTAATGAATTTGAAAAAGCAGCAGTCCGGGTCAATTCTGCTGTTTGTCGGGGCACCGGGAACGGGAAAAACGAGCATTGGAAAGAGCATTGCCCGTGCCTTGGGCAGAGAGTATGTGCGAGTAAGCCTGGGCGGCGTGCATGATGAGTCTGATATCCGTGGCCACAGGCGCACCTATATCGGTGCTATGCCGGGGAGAATTATGGACGGCATCCAGAAAAGCGGTGTGTCGAACCCGGTGATGGTGCTGGATGAGGTTGATAAGCTTTCGGCATCGTATAACGGCAGCCCGGCAAGCGCACTGCTGGAGGTGCTGGATCCGGAGCAGAACAACACCTTTACCGACCATTACATGAATGTGCCGTACGACCTGTCAGATGTGTTGTTTATCTGTACCGCGAATACGACAGACACCATCCCGGAGCCTCTGCTGAACCGCATGGAGGTAATCCAGTTTAACGGCTATACGCCTATTGAAAAACTTCAGATCGCAAAAGAGCACCTTGTGCCGAAATCCATGGAAAGCATGGGAATAACATCCGGACAGATGACTGTGGAAGATGCAGCCCTTGAGACGCTGATTTCAGACTATACGATGGAAGCGGGTGTAAGAGGCCTCCGTAAACGGATCGACACCCTCTGCAGAATCCTTGCGGTGAAGGTTGCCTCCCGTCCGGAGGAGACGGTTGTTGTTACGCCGGAGATGGTACATGAGGAGATTGACTCGAGACCCATTGAGCATAATAAGATCCTGCCGGAGCCCAAGGCAGGGGTTGTGACAGGCCTTGCATGGACGCCTGTGGGAGGAGAAATTCTCTACATTGAAACCATGCTTACAAAGGGGAAGGGTGAGCTCATCATTACCGGCCAGCTTGGTGATGTGATGAAGGAATCAGCCAGAATTGCAATCAGCCTTGTGAAAAATCTCTTCCCGAAGGAAGCTGAAAAACTGGAAAAGAATGACCTGCATATCCATGTGCCTGCCGGTGCAGTCCCGAAGGACGGGCCATCTGCCGGTGTTACACTGACGACAGCTCTGGCATCTCTTCTGACAGGGCATGTTGTAGACACCCACATTGCCATGACCGGCGAGGTTTCTCTTCGTGGTGCGGTTACACCCATCGGCGGACTCCCTGAAAAACTGATGGCTGCACAGCGGGCAGGCGTGACAAAGGTGTTTATCCCGAAGGAGAATGAATATGACCTGAAGGACGTGGCGAAGGAGGTTCGGGATAAGATCGAAATCATTCCGGTGAGTACAGTAAAAGAGATTCTGGAGAAGACAGGGGTGCTTTCCGGAAAGAAAGCGGAATCTGGCATATATTCTATCTGACCGTGTTTCAGCAAGGAGCAATTCCTGCTTGTCAGAAAGCGGATTGTAAGATACAATAAAAGATAATTGCCGCGAATGGTTTCAGCGGCAGTGGAAAGGAAACGGAAATGGACGAACTGTATGTAACAAGAGAGACCCTGATCGGAGAGATCGTCAACGACTATCCGGAGGCGACCGATGTGCTGCTTTCTATCGGAATGCATTGCCTGGGCTGCCCGGCCTCCCAGGGGGAGAGCCTGGAAGAGGCCTGTGCCGTACACGGCTTTGAGCCATCCGCCGTGGTGAGAGCCATTAATCGCAAGATCGCGGAGGAACGGGGCTGAATCGACACGCTGTAACAGGATAGAGGCCGGCTGAATAAGCCGGCCTCTATCCTGTTAGCCATTATTATCCTTTTTTGCCAGATCGTTTGTATCAATAGATCCGCGGAAGACAACAAAAGTGTCGTAGAGATATTCTGTCACGAAATTCAGGATCATGTTGATTGCGGTAACCAGATATTCGTTCCAAAGCAGCTTCTCGACGAGATAGTTTCCCAAAATTGTTGATAGAGGAGTAAACACTGCATAATATAATGCAACCTTGAGCATAGCCAGGGGAACATTGTTTGCAGAGCGGAAAGTAAATTTCCGGTTCAGTGTAAAATTCCAAAGGACAGAGAGCACCAGCGCAATCAGATAACATGGCCAGTAACTCCAGAAAGTAAACTCGTTAAGGAGTGTGAAGGAGACGAATTCAATAATCCCTGCACTGGCAGAGAACAGTGTGAACTTAACTGCCCGCCAGATCTCTTTTTTGTTATTTTTCATCAGGAGCCCTCATTTCCTATAGATTACTGCTCGATAAAAAGAACGCCGAGGGTTTTCGGCCCGCAATGCGATGAAACTGTGCAGCCGGCCACGGTGTGATGAACTTCCTCACAACCGGAGAGATCCTTTACAAGGGCTTCCAGATCTGCCAGCACGGCAGGGTCCACTTCGCCCGACTCGGTAATAAAGATGTGCCCCGGACGTATTTTTTTCCCGGACAGACGCTCTGTAATGTACTGCCGGTACACATGCTCTATTTTTCCGCGGTATTTTTTGTAAACCTCCAGCTTGCCTGCTCGCATTTCCAGGCCGGGCTTGATTTTCAGCAGATTTGCACCGAAAGCAGTCACGCCGGTGCATCGGCCGCCCTTCCACATAAATTCCAGCGAGTCCAGCACAAAGCTGGTGGACACCTTCTGCCGCAGGTCACTGACATGTACGGCAATATCGAAAGCGCTCATGCCGCGATCGCGGCATTCTGCGGCTTCTATTGCCAGAAGCCCGATGCCAGTTGAGAGCATGGTGCTGTCTATAACGTAAACACCGGTCAGCTCATCTGCTGCAAGGCGTGCAGCATTGTATGATCCCGAGAGCTCCGCACTGATATCAAAGTGGACAATTTCATATCCCTGATCTACGTATGACTGGAAGAAATCCAGAAAGTTCTGAACACTGGGGGCAGAAGTCTTCGGCAAAGTGCCATCCTTTCGGAAGCGAGCGTACATATCGTCAGGTGTAAAGGATTCACCATCCAGAAAACTGGATTCACCGAGTGTTATAGTGAGAGGAACGATCTGAATCTGATAACGGGAGCGGAGCTCCGGAGAAAGATCACAAGTACTGTCTGAAGAAATGATAACAGGTTTGCTCATTTGTGAATTCAACCATCCTTTTAGCCCCAGAGTGCCGTGAGCATGGGGATAATCTGCTTTTTGCGGCTCATTACGCCGGGTAAGAACATTTCATTATCTTTTGGCGTGACATTGAACGCCTGAGACATAACCTCGTCGCTGCCCAGAAAGATCAGGTAAGATCCTTCCAGCAGTACGTCTGTCAGCATGAGAATAATAATGTCAAGCTCCTGGGCTTTCTTAAGATTACGCATGACATCCAGAAATTCCGGTTTGCGTTTCAGCAGTGTGGCAGAATCGGCACAGGTAATCTGCCCAACGCCCAGATTCTGGCCGGAAATATGGAAGAGCTTATAGTCTGTCTGCAGCAGCTCAGCAGCAGTTTTTTCTGCGGCACCGGAGTTGGAGAAGAGTTCTTTGCCCAGCTGCTCAATAGAGATGCCGGCAATTTTGGAAAGCCGTTCTGCCATGGCAACGTCTTTTTTGGTACAGGTTGGCGATTTGAACATAACCGTGTCTGAAAGGATGGCGGCAGCCATGAGGCCTGCAATTTTCGGAGATGGAATTACACCATATTCCTGATACATTGCGGTCAGTATGGTGTTTGTGCTGCCGACCGGCTCATTGCGGACAGAAACGGGCATTGTTGTTTGAATATCGGCAAGACGGTGATGATCGATTATCTCCATAATTTCCACCTGATCCAGGCCAACAACAGACTGAGCGGCTTCATTGTGGTCAACCAGCACTACCTGCTTGCGGCGCGGGCGAAGCAGGTGATAACGGGAGATCGTCCCTACCACATGCTCCTCTTCGTCCAGAACGGGATAGGCACGGAAACGGCTTTCCAGAAGCACTTCCCGCACATCATCCAGATAATCCGAGAGATGGAAGCATACAATGTCTTTCGTGTGGCAGATGGTCTTGACCGGTTGTGCCTGGTAGATGAGCCTTGAAACAACCCGGCCGTCCATCGGGGTGGAGATAATGCACGGGCTCTGGAGAGATGCCCATTCCGGTTTGAGCTCAGCCTGGCAGAGAATTACACATGTTGCGCCGTGTTCGATTGCACGGTCAATGGCATCAGGCTGATTGCCGGATATCAGAATACCGTCTTTGCATCGACCGCTCTCGAAAGCAGATGGCAGAGCCACCACCACATTGCCGGAAACAGAATTGACGGTGTTGTAAAGCTCATTTACGATGCGGCCTTCAATCACGCTCAGAAGATTGAATAGCGGCAGATCATCAATGACGCCGGAATAAACGGTCTCCATATCAAAAGTTGCAATATCTCCTGCAGAGATAACACCGTAAAGTGTGCCGTCGTCATTGATAATCGGCAGGGTTGCAACCTCGTTTTTGCGCATGGTAGTCCAGGCAAGATTAATGGGGACTGATCCGGTCAGTTCAGGAGGCTGGTCAAAATCAAGATCACGAACCTGCGTCCGCATATCCTTGACGAATTCGGGAGGATCAAGACCGAGAAGATCCAGTATATGGCGGGTTTCATCGTTAACAGAGCCGATCCGCACAGCTTTGTACTGCCTGTCTCCGATTGCATTGCGGAGATTGGCATAGGCAATGGAAGCGGCAATGGAATCTGTGTCGGGATTGCGGTGACCGGTTACATATATCTCACCCATAAGAAAACCTCCTGATGAAAAGTTCAACAATAGAATTATACTATATCCGGAAGAAGATTGCACATATATTTTCCGGGAATTTAGCCAAATTTGAAAGTTTTTACTTTTTCGGCAAGAAAGGTTTGAATTAGGGTGCAGGAAGAGAGTATAATAATAAAATTACAGGAATAGACACGGAACATGACGGAGGAAAAGAATGTACAAACGCCAGACTATCAGCAGCGAAGAAATAGCAAGACAGAGAAACATCTGCAGTGAAATCTTTCAGCAGATCAATGCATCCCGTGCGCATCCGCTGGCACTGGTGGATACATACGGCTGCCAGCAGAACGAGGCTGACAGCGAAAAAATCCGCGGATATCTCTCTGAAATGGGGTACGGCTTCACGCAGGATGAATACGAGGCGGATGTGATAGTAGTAAACACCTGTGCAGTACGTGAGCATGCGGAGATGCGGGTCCTGGGCAATGTGGGAGCACTGAACCACACCAAAAAGGCAAAGCCGGAGCAGATTATTGCTGTATGCGGATGTATGGTTCAGCAGGAGCATATGACGGAAAAAATCAAAAAATCTTACCCGATTGTAGATCTGGTATTCGGACCTCATGAGCTCTGGCGGTTTCCTGAACTGCTGCAGAGTGTTATGACACGGCATAAACGCATCTTCGCAACCGAAAAGGCGGACGGTGCTGTGACAGAGGGCATCCCCCTGAAACGTGACGGCAGTGTAAAAGCGTGGCTCTCTATCATGTATGGCTGCAACAACTTCTGCACTTACTGTATCGTCCCTTATGTACGCGGACGTGAGCGCTCCCGCCTCCCGGAAGATATCCTTGCCGAGGCACGGCAGCTTGTTGCAGCAGGATATAAAGACATTACTCTGCTCGGGCAGAATGTGAATTCATACGGCAAGGATCTTGACAACGGCGTAGATTTTGCAGACCTGATCCGGATGGTGGATGACATCCCGGGGGATTTTTTGATCCGGTTTATGACAAGTCATCCCAAAGACGCGACTGAAAAACTGTTTCGCACGATGGCGGAATGCCAAAAGTGTGCTCATCAGCTTCATCTGCCGGTACAGGCGGGAAGTGACAGAATCTTAAAGGCGATGAACCGCCATTATGACAGAGCGAAATACCTCGCACAGGTAAAGCTTGCCCGTCAGTATATGCCTGATCTTGTGCTGACGACGGATATCATTGTAGGCTTCCCGGGAGAGACGGACGAGGAGTTTGAGGAGACCATTACCCTCTGTGAAGAAGTGCGGTATGACGCCATGTTCACATTCATCTATTCCAAGCGCGTGGGCACGCCTGCAGCATCGATGCCGGATCCGTATTCGAGAGAAGACAAGCAGAAGCATTTTGATCGCCTGACAGAGGTTGCTAACCGAATCTCAGCGGAAAAACATGCTGCATATATCGGGACAAAACAACGGGTTCTCATTGACGGAGAAACCGGGCATGAGGAATATAATCTATCGGCGCGTACCAACGGCGGGAGGCTCGTACATCTCAAGGGGGATCTTTCCCTGGTAGGAAGCTTCCGGGATGTAACAATAACGGGCGGAAACACATGGGCTCTGTATGGTAGCCTGGAAGAGGAAAATGCCTGAAAACAGATACTCTGAGAGGAAAAGCGTATGGCAGAACTGACACCGATGAAAAGGCAATATCTGGAGATCAAAGAGCAATATCAGGATTGTCTCCTGTTTTTCCGGTTGGGAGACTTCTATGAGATGTTCTATGACGATGCGTATATTGCGTCAAGAGATCTGGACATTGCCCTTACCACCAGAGACCGAAATGTGGAAAACCCGGATGAGAGGACACCTATGTGTGGTGTCCCTTATCATGCAGCGGACACCTATATTGCCAAACTGATTGCCAAAGGACATAAGGTAGCCATCTGTGAACAGATGGAGGATCCTGCTCTTGCCAAGGGGCTTGTAAAGAGAGATGTAATCCGCATCATCACGCCGGGAACCGTGACGGACAGCTCCATGCTGGAGGAAAACCGGAGCAACTATATCTGTGCAATTTCTCTGACAGGGCAGAGAGGCGGCATTGCCTTCTGTGATATCACAACTGGTGAAATGTGCTGCGCGGCATTTGATGAGGATGCCGTCAGCCATATTCTCAATGAAATGGGCAGATTTGCACCCAGGGAGGCACTTCTTTCTCCGGAGGCAGCGGAAAACCGGCAGATAACCCAATTTCTGGCGGAAAAACTCAGTGCAATGCCGGAAACCGGACCGGAAAAATTTGAATATTCCGGAGCTGCGGCGAGGATGTGTGCCCAGTTTGGTTATAAAGATGTGGAAGAAGCTGGACTTCAGGAGGCAGAGGGAGCGGTCTCGGCAGTGGGGGCACTGCTGAAGTATATCGACGAGACGCAGAAATTTGACATCAGCCATGTCAGCCACCTTGATATATTCAGAGGTGGAAAATACATGGAGATGGACTGGACCACCCGCCGCAATCTGGAACTGACAGAGGCATTGAGGAGCGGAGAAAAGAGAGGCTCCCTTCTGTGGGTCCTCGACAAAACGAAAACCCCTATGGGCTCACGTCTGCTGCGGTCCTGGGTGGAAAGACCTCTGCTCTCGGCAGTCGCCATCCGGAGACGCCTTGCGGCGGTGGACGAGCTCGTGGGTGACAATGTGAGACGCTCAGAGCTGATTGTCAAGCTCAAAGAGATCAGTGACATGCAGCGACTGGTCGGCCGGTGTGTATACGGCACAGCGGGCGGGAGAGATCTGCGGACCCTTGCCAACTGCTGTGCTGCTCTCCCGGGGATCAAGGAGATCCTGGCAGGTTTTACCTGTATGGAGCTGAAGGATATCGGAGCGATGGATATTCTGGAGGATATCCGCGGAAGTATTGATGCCGCGATCTGTGATGAACCACCCTTTTCTGTCCGGGAAGGCGGGATTATTCGCACCGGTTATTCCAAAGAACTGGATGATCTGCGCAACGTTCGGGATAACGGAGCACAGATGGTCAAGGCACTGGAGGAACGGGAACGGGAGCGCACAGGCATCAAAAAACTGAAGGTAGGATACAACAAGGTATTCGGCTATTATATTGATATTCCTCGCTCGGCCGGGGAGGTGGATATCCCTGCAGACTATATCCGAAAACAGACCCTTGTTTCCAACGAGAGGTATTTTACGCAGGAACTTAAGGAGCTGGAAAACACGCTTCTGACCTCTCGGGAGCGAATTAATGAGCTGGAGTATAATTATTTTGCTGCCATCCGTGACCGTGTGGCATCAGATGTCAGCAGAATTCAGGCGACTTCCGATGCAGTGGCAAGGCTGGATGCCCTCTGCTCTCTTGCCGAAACGGCTGTTCGCAACCACTATACCATGCCTGAAATTGACAACTCGGGGACGATTTCCATTGTAGAAGGACGTCACCCTGTGGTTGAACAGACGCTGAAGGATGTGCTCTTTGTCCCAAATGATACATTCCTGAATGGAAAAGATGACCGTGTTGCCATTGTGACCGGACCTAATATGGCAGGAAAATCCACCTATATGCGGCAGACTGCACTGATTGTTCTGATGGCGCAGATGGGTTCCTTTGTCCCGGCACGCAGTGCCACCATCGGGATCGTGGACAGAGTGTTTACGAGAATCGGTGCGTCGGATGATCTTGCCTCCGGGCATTCCACCTTTATGGTGGAGATGAATGAGATGGCTAATATCCTGAAGTATGCAACGAGCTCTTCTCTGCTGATTCTGGATGAAATCGGGCGTGGAACCTCCACTTTTGACGGGATGGCAATTGCCAGGGCGGTTCTGGAATACTGTGCCGACAAAAAGAAACTCGGTGCGAAGACGATGTTTGCCACACACTACCATGAGCTGTCTGCGCTGGAGGGTGAAATTGACGGCGTCAGAAACTATAATATTTCGGCAAAAAAACAGGGAGGGACGCTTGTATTTCTGAGAAAGATTCTTCGCGGTGCAGCCGATGACAGTTACGGCATTGAGGTTGCCAAACTTGCCGGTTTGCCGGATGCTGTGGTAAATAAGGCCAAGGCTTATCTGAAGGAATTTGAATCGGAGGGCGTGAGCAGTCTTCCTGAGCATCGGACAGAGAGCGGGCAGATTTCTTTCGCAGACGTGGGTGTTGATGAAGTCAGGCGGATTCTCGAGGCAACAGACCTGAATGCACTGACGCCCCTTGAAGCAATGAATCTCCTCAGTGAACTGCAGAAAAAGGCACGGGCATAATGGAGGAGAAAACAACCGGCGTATTCACCAGCGCCATGACCAGACGCGAACTGATTCTTACTCTGATCTGGCTGCCCATCCATCTTCTCGTGCTGCCGCGTCTGGCAATGATGCTGATGGAAAAGAATGTGATAGGAGAAAGCCAGGCGAACATGCTGATTTACGGAGTGGGTGCACTCTACATGGTGGTTTCCTGCTTTGGCTTTCTGAGAAGAGACTATGATCCGCTCTGCGAAAATCTTCTCTTCTGTCTTGTGCAGATTGCACTCAGCTATTGTATGATGATGGGGTTTAACCTCTGCATCTCCGGTATTCTTACAGGGGTTGAGGCATTGCTGGGCAATGGCATCACGGAAAACCTGAACAACGAAGCAATTATGGATCTGGCAAGGACAGACAGCCGGGCTATTACAGCAATGGCGGTTTTTCTCGCACCGCTGACGGAAGAAATGCTGTTTCGCGGGGCAATTTTCGGCGGAATCCGGAAAAAGAACCGGATTGCGGCGTATGCGGTGAGTATGCTGCTGTTTTCGATATATCACACCTGGGGATATGCGATAGATGATCCGTCCTATTGGCTGTACACCATACAATATCTGCCGGCGGCATATCTGCTGTGCCGCTGCTATGAACGCACCAATTCCATCTGGTGCAGTATATTTTTCCATATGCTGGTCAACCATATCTCCATGAGAATGCTGACAATACTGGAGGAGCTGTTATGACAGAAACCGTGCTACATCCGATCGCACATATGGAGAGCGATTTCGGCACGAAGTTTGGCATTCCGCGGCAATCCGGGATGGTGAAGGAGCTGAAATCGCGAATTGTATTTGAACCGGAATACCGACAGATTGAAACCTTGCGGGGAATTGATGAATTTTCCCATCTCTGGCTGATCTGGCAGTTTTCGGAAAATGTTGGGGCAGAATGGTCTCCTACCGTTCGGCCGCCAAGATTCGGCGGAAACATCCGGCAGGGAGTTTTTGCCACGCGATCTCCCTTCCGGCCAAATTTTCTGGGGCTTTCCTGTGTCAGGCTGGAGGCTGTTGAAGAGAAGAAAGGATGCGGGCTGACGCTTCTGGTTTCGGGAGCTGACCTGATGGACGGCACACCGATTTTTGATATCAAACCATATCTTCCGTATTCTGACTGTATAAGCGATGCAAAAGACGGGTTTGCCCCAAGGCCGGAATTCACACTTGATGTAGTCTTTGCGGATGGGGTACTGGAAAAGATCCCCGAAGAGAAGCAGCAGGCGCTGCGAAAGGTGCTGATGTGTGACCCTCGCCCACGGTATCATGATGATGCAGACAGAATCTATGGCATGGAATTTGCCGGCAGAGATGTCCGTTTTCGTGTGGAAGGGACAGTTCTGACCGTTTTGGAGATAAATAAGCTTTCTCCGAGAGAACAGTAAAATAGAAAACAAGACAGAAAAACCGACAGAGCCTGCAGGATCTTTTACACAGATCAGCGGGCTCTGCCGGTTTTTAGACACAGATAATTCTATTTAACGGAAATCGTTACAGAAGGTGACGGTGATGGCACGGGTACTGCCGCTGTGGCACACGGGGCAATAAGCAAAAGCTGTGAACCGGCCGAAAGAATTGAGAGAGGAATGTTTGGATTCAGACCACGCAGCATGGCCGAGACTTGCTCATAACGGACGCCATATGCACTGCAGAGGCTGTCAATGGTTTCCCCGGAAGTGACTGTGTGGGAATAAACCGCATAAACGGCATTTGTATCACTTCTGGATGGAAGCAAAAGTGTAATCCCGGCATCCAGGTTGTCGAGATCAGCTGTGTTGTTGATTGCCTTCAGCATCCCGGCGACTTCCGCAGAATAGCGGATTCCGAGCCGTGAACAAATTGCCTGAATAGTCTCTCCGGTGCTGACAGTATAGGGTGTCAGGTAATATTCAAGAGGATCGTTTATGACCGGTTGAAAAATCGGCGAGGGCGTGGTAAAGGCAAAAGCAGAATCAGCTATCTGGTTTGGAAACGGTGTTGCAGCCGCAGCTACAGCCGGGCTTGGGTTTGGGGTGACGGCGACAGTTTGCGAAGCAATTAAGGCGGTAATTGCTGCTGCGGCAGCGTCACTGGAGGGCAGCAAAAGCTCCTGCCCGACTGCAATTGTGCTGAGACGAAAGTCACCGGACCAGAGGTTCAGAATTTTTATGGCATCTTTGCAGGCATTGAACGTCAGCCCGTTTTTATCACAGATGCCCATGAGTGTGTCACCTTTCTGAACTGTGACTCTGATGACATATGATTCCGGAATTTCTGTAGAAACGGTGGAGTGATATAAGGCTAGGATGGAATCGGCAGCGGATTTTGACTTGGGGAGATAGAGCTTCTGACCGGGATGAACCGCACTGAGCTCTTCTTCACTGGAATACCCGTTGATGATGAGCACGGCTTCCTTCACGGCATAATAGTCAAGATGATTGCTGTCACAGATGTTGCTGACGGTATCCCCTGCTTTCACCATAACTTCTGTGATGTAGGGAGAGTAGTCCTTTTGGTCTGCCAAACAGGCAGGGAAAAGTGCCGCAAACAGCAGAAAGACAAGCAAAAACGTTCCGATTCGTTTCATAATCATACCGGCTCGACGATTTCCGCTTCCTCATCGTCCTCTTCCGCTGCGGAGGAGACGTCTTTCGGAACGGAGGTGAGATTGGCAAGCATAATCCAGTTGTACATGGTCAGCATTAATGCGATGGCGAAGAACATAACCTGCTGCCCGAGAAGACGATTGTCTGCCAGACAGGTGATGCTCAGCATGGCTCCGAGCATGCAGAGAAACATGCTTTTCTTTCCGTCAGGCACGCCATAGGCGAAGCCGGCGATCCGGAAAAATGCCATCATATCTACAATAAGCGTGAGAATCTCAACGGCGTAATCCCAACCCACGGGGTTGATGGAATTCTGTTTATATGATGTCAGCAGCCACACACAGAAAAAGAGAAGCGGGAGAAAAGAGAGCAGGGTGATGGTCCCGTTTTTGGATACGTGAGGTTTGTTGGCACAAACAAGCAGGAGCGGGAAAGACAAACCTGTAAGTACACCGAAACCGGAGAGCACACGCAGAAAGTCTGCATTCATGTCAACTTCACAGGTGAAGAAGAGCAGCACGCTGCCTGCAATCATGACGAGCCCGATCAGCCAGCGGAACGCCGCATAGAGCTTGCCCGGATTGCGCAGAGCGGCAAAAAAATCTCCCGGAAGGGAAAGACCGGCTTTTTCATTTCTGCGTACAAAATACCAGAAAATGCCTGCGGCAACAGCAATGAGAAGAATAATGAAGAAATTCCATACGCTCCTGTCAGGAAGGCCTTCTGCGTTATATGCAAGCTGGAGCTGCATCCAACGGAAAAATACACCGAATGCCCCCGCACCGAGGACATAACAGCTGACCTCTAACGATTTACTGTCTTTTAACATGATTGTCTCCTCCTTCGACGCTGCGTTCGTACAGGCAGAAACGATAGGGAATCCCGTTTTCTTCATAAAGCGGGCTTTCTTCTATGCACTGCCAGTCGGGAAGAGCATCCAGATCCGGAAAGAATCTGGAAGACTCCGGGCAGCATCCGATTTTCGTGATGTATGCTTTCTGAATGTAAGGGAAAAACTGATCAAAAATACTTGCACCGCCGAGCACAATGCATCTCTCGTGTCTGGCTGCGGCTGCAAGAGCTTCTTCCGTGCTGTGCACGACTTCCGCCTCGGGAATTTTCATGTCCTGCCGGGTCACCACAATGTTGTATCGCCCTTTTAAAGGACGACCGTGGGGGAAATCCTCCATCGTTTTTCGCCCCACAATAACGGCTGCGCCTGCGGTGACAGAGCGAAAATGAGCACGATCAGCGGAGAGGACAACAGGCTGTGTTGCTCCGTCTCCAATGCCCCAGTCATCATAAACGGCCACAATGGCCTCCAGAATAGCGAGACTCTTCATACGGCAACGGGGATCTTGCCCGTGAAATCGGCGTACTCGTAATTCTCCATGCGGAAGCTGTCCCGCGTAAAGGCATAAAAGTCATTCACGGTCGGATCAATCATAAACCGGGGAGCGGGCTTCGGCTCGTTGGCGAGGATCTCCTCCACCATGGGAATGTGGCGGTCATAAATGTGAGCATCGGCTATCACATGTATGAATTCTCCCGGTTCCAGACCGGAAACCTGTGCAAACATCATTGTCAGCACTGCATACTGCACGACATTCCAGTTGTTGGCAGCCAGCATATCCTGCGAACGCTGGTTCAGAATCGCATTGAGTTTCTTCCCGCAAACATTGAAAGTCATGGAATAAGCGCAGGGATAGAGAGCCATTTCGCTGAGATCTGCAAAATTATAGATGTTTGTCATGATTCGGCGGGAAGACGGATTGTTTTTCAGATCCCAGAGGACCTTGTCCACCTGATCCATATCTCCTTCGGAATAGTGGTGTTTTACCCGAAGCTGATAGCCGTATGCTTTTCCAATGGAGCCGTTCTCATCTGCCCAGGCATCCCATACACGGGCACGAAGATCATGCACGTTATTGCTCTTTTCCTGCCAGATCCACAGAAGCTCGTCAATGGCGGACTTCCAGTACGTCCTGCGGATTGTGAGAATCGGAAATTCATCCGAAAGATCGTAACGGTTGACGATACCGAAACGTTTTACTGTATGGGCAGGCGTACCGTCCTCCCAGCGGGGCCGGACGGGAAGATCCGTATCCCACGTGCCGTGATCCAGTATCTCCCGGCAATTTTGAATGAAAATTTCGTCTGCTCTGCTCATACCATCCTCCATAAAAGCTTTTAAACTATATTTTACCACGCCTCATTACGGATGGCAAGGAAATTCCGGCTCAGGTATCAATATGACGGATATCCGAACAGCTTGACGAACCCAAGCTGGGTGATTATAATAACAATACATAAACAATAATTACCGGGAGGGAGAGAAATGAAAAAACTGTTTATCCTGCTGTTGGCTCTCTGCATGCTGCTTTCTGTGCCGTGTGCAGCCTGTGCCGAACGCACTGCAGCCCCGGCTGTGATCCTGCCGGAAGAAACAGAGCAGAAGACTGATTTAGAGGAAAGGCCGCCGATTGGGCTGCAGAAAACAGAAAACAACTATAACCATCGCGTCCTGCTGGATGACGAGAATTGTCTGGTCGCCATCTCTGAGGCAGATCTAGATCCTGAAGAGGGCTGGACTATTACGGTAAAGTGCGAAAACAGAAGAGATGAAATGCTGACCTTCACCTGGGAAAACACAGCTGTTACTGCCGATGGGGAAGATGTGGTCTGGGCGGAAGAAATCTCCGTCAGCCCTGAAACCTGGCAGAAGCTCTCCTTTGCCGTGTCAGAAATATCGGAAGCGGAATCTATGCAGATCGGCTTTACAGTTTCGTGCCTGAAGGAGGAGGAACCGGAAGCGGCAGCGAAAGACCGACCGGAAGAGAACACATCGCTTCCTGAGACTGAGCCTGATGAAAACATTCATCCGGACGCAGAAGAGACAGAGGCAGCAGAGCCGGAGATACTCGCAGAAGTACAGGCACTTATGAAAACAGCAAACGGACACCTCTATGTGCTTGATGATGCTGCATCGCCGATCATAGTGGATTTTGAGGCGTTGACGGCTCGCAACAGCGATATCTGCGGATGGCTCTATTGCCCGGATACTGTGATCAGCTATCCGGTGGTGCAGGCAGAGGACAATTCCTTCTATCTGCACAAAGATATAGACCTGAATTACAGTTCTTACGGCACTCTCTTTACGGAGGCTATGTCCGCAAGAGATTTTGACAATGACAACAGCATCATATACGGCCATCACATGAAAGACGGCGGAATGTTTGCGCTTCTTGTCAATTATGCGAAAAAAGACTTTTATGAGAAGCATCCGGTCTTTTATCTGAATACACCTGAGATGAATTACCGGGTAGAAGTGTTTGCAGCATTCCTGACGGATATGTATTCCGATGCCTATAACAATTCCTTCGATTCGGATGAAGAAATGCAGGCATGGCTGGATGCAGCGAAAGAGCAGTCAGCTATTGAAACGGATGTGGAGGTCGTCCCCGGAGACAGAGTTCTCACCTTATCCACCTGCACCTATGAATATGATACCGCCAGATATGTCGTAATGGGGAAGATGATCCCGATCAGATAACTGAATTGTAAGAGCGTAAACAGCCTCCGGCAGATGTGTTTTGCATCCGCCGGAGGCTGTCGCTATGTCAGCTGTCCTGATCAGATTATTCGCTCCGGCAAGTTACGATTCATTTACCAGCTTGCCGGTGATATGCTCCGGCACCAGGGCAAAGCACAACACGCGGACCCCTGCATGCTCAATCTCGTCAGAGATATATTTTTCATCAGAGGTGAATTTATAGCTCAGCTTCCTGCTGATCTCCAGGGCACGGGCATGATCTTCAACAATTTCAATACGGCCGAAGACAATGACACTCCGGATACTCAGTGCCCATTCTCCTTCTTTCCGGTAACCCTGATCGAAGACGCAGAAAGAGGCTTTATCATGTCGCCTGATAGCATCAATCTTATGGCCGGAGGTGCCGCCGTGAAAATAGATTTTTCCGTCTTCCGGACAGTAGTAATGGTTAATCGGCATGCCGTAGGGATAGTCATCATCTCCGAGAACAGAGAGGACACCGCGTAACTCTTTTGTGAGAAGCTCAATACATTCTTCCTTAGGAAGCTGTTTTTTAATTCGCGCCATTTCTCGAAACATGGAAAAGCTCCTTTCTGACGGACGTTTGGTCCGATACTTATATCTCAGCGATAAGCTCCTGAATTGTCTGCTCCAGATTATTGTAGAACTGGGCAAGATGTATGCCGTCAACCAGAGCGTGATGCGCAAGGAGTGTCACCGGCAGCAGCACTTTGCCGGAGCTGTCCTCCTCATATTTTCCCCAGGTGATGCGGGGGTTTGATTCATCTCCGCCGGCTACAGGCTGCATCAGAGCAGAGTAGTGAAGCCAGGGAAGAGAGGAGATGAAAACCATGCTCTCCACATCCGCATCCTCCTCAATGTTCCCTTTCGCTCTGCATGCCTGTCTGGCTGCTTCTGCCTGTTGAAGATAATCCCGCAAAGGCATATGGTGATGAAGTGTACAGTAGCAATAAGTGCCGTTTTTCAGCAGTTCGGTGTGGGAGGTGGGGCACTCACTGTATTCTATAATACCGCAGTCACGAATTCTCTGCCGAAGCTCCCGCACGCCGTCTGCGGCAAGTGCAGATGCATGCAGAAACATCAGGTAAAAAGAAAAACCGTGCTCTCTGCAAAAGGTGAGAAGCTCCCCTACATCCACATTTACCGTGACGCCGACATAGGGATAGGGCAGGCTTCGGAAATAATCAAAATGACTGCGTCGTGCGTATTGATCCATGTCGATAAGCTGAGATGACATTCTATGCCTCCTAATTCACTGCTGAAAGAATCTGCCGCATATTTTAGCACAATTCTCTCCCTGCAACAATAAGGGCACGCTGACAAATTTTCATGGCTTTTGAAACCTTTCGGGTATTTTGTGGTAATCTATCAATGGAACGACAAAGAGCTCTGATTCGTTTCCCATGGAAAGGACCCTGTTATGATTGAAGAAAAGAGACTGATTCGGAAGCTCCGGCAGCAAGATGAGCAGGCGCTTGAAACACTGATCCGAACATACACGCCCTATCTGAGCACTGTGATCTACCGGGCAGCCGGTAACGGATTAACACGTGAGGATACGGAAGAAATCATTTCGGATGCATTTGTATCTTTGTGGCAGAATGCCGAGAGGCTTGATCCGGAAAAAGGAACGATTCGATCCTACCTGGCCGGAACTGTCAGGAACCTTGCATATAAACACCTGCGAGACCGGAAATCAGAGCTTTCTCTGGATGAACTGGGAACAGAGATATCCGGAACGCTGGTGACAGCCACACCGGATGAAACTTTATGGCAGGCTGTGGCGGAGCTTGGAGAAGAGGATTGTGAGATCTTTATTCGCTTCTACCGATACAGAGAAACCCTGAAGGATATTTCAAAAGCGATGAATATGAAGGTTCCTACGGTGAAAACGCGCCTTTCCAGAGGAAAAGCAAAACTGAAGAAAATACTGACGGAGGAGGGACAGTGATGAATCATGAAAGAGATCTCCTGCAGGAACTGACAGGCAGGACGGATCCGGATACAGTTCCATATGCTCCGGATCCTGAGAGAATTCTGCAGATGGTGCATCTGAAAACCGCCTCGGAAAAAGAAAGGACTGTTTCTATGTCAAAATCAAAAAGCTGGAAATCTGTTTTGCTCGCAGCCGTCCTGATCATGGCGATCGGTGTGTGCGCATATGCGGTAAACGGGAGGGCAGTAAGTGTGTTCGGTTCAGGCCCATCCCTGACTGATCCAACTTATCGGACACTCCCGACAGAACAGCAGTGCCAAAAGGATGCCGGGTTTGTTCCGGTCTTGAAGGAAAAGTTTGCGAACGGCTATACTTTTATGCAAGGGTCACTGGTGTCCAATCAGTTTCTGGACGAGGAAAATCTGCCGGTGGAAGAATACAAATCATTCCACTTTCTGTATGGAAAGGACGGGGATACCGTATATTATGAAGAGGAGAAATATCAGACGGAAACATCAGAAAATTCTCCCCCGCAGGAAACCCGAGATATAGACGGTGTCACATTAAGCTATTACAGCGGCAGACATAAGTTTGTGCCGGAAGGATACGTTCCTACGGAGGAAGAACAGAAAGCTGTAGAAACAGGGGAGCTGTCCTTCGGCTATGGAGATGCAGATGTGGAAATTTCAGAGCGGGAAACACAGATACTGCTTTGGCAGGATGGCGCCATCCATTATTCCCTCTTTCAGATGAATGGAAAACTTTCCGCTGACGAACTGTTTGCCATGGCAGAGGAGCTGCTCACGGAAAATTAACATACTGA
This sequence comes from Oscillospiraceae bacterium, assembly GCA_902778665.1. GTDB lineage: Bacteria > Bacillota > Clostridia > Oscillospirales > Oscillospiraceae > Limivicinus. Next base: position 36,227 of record CACYYN010000008.1, read on the forward strand.
AAACCCAAAAAAGATCGGTGCAGAGTGTTTTACTCTGCACCGGTTTTCATCAGTCTGATACATCAACATCCGGGGCAATATAGATATCGTAATCCGGATATGCTTCCCGAACTTCCTTATACAGGGTGTCCAGCCCATCTTTCGGATCAATTTCAAAGCTCATCACCACGTCAAAACGAAGGCTTTTCTTTTTAATATCCACATAAAATCCGTGGAACTGCAGTGCCCAGTCGTGAGAGAGAACCAGTTTTTGAATGGTATTGCGGATTTTTGCTGCCTCGTCATTTTTCGAGTTGTAGGAGTAGACGCCTACGCCGGTCAGAATAACGCCGGTTTCATTGAGAACCTTTGCCTGGACTCTTCGCGTCAGCTCATCAACCTGCTCAACCGTCATCGTGTCCGGCAGTTCAAGGTGTACAGAGCCGATGTTCTTGTCCGGACCGTAATTGTTAAGGACCAGATCGTATGCGCCACGAACCTCCGGCTCCGCATTCAGAATACGCTTGATGGCGATGGTCGTCTCCGCATCCGCTCGCTGCCCGAGAATATCGTCAAGTGTTTCTGTCATCATTTCAATGCCGGCTTTGATGATCACAACAGATATTGCTACACCGACATAGGCCTCGAGAGAAATGCCTGTGAGCATAAAAATCACAGCGGAAGCCAGGACCGAGGCGGACAGGATGGCGTCAAACATGGCATCTGACCCGGAAGCTACCAGCGCACCGGAATTTGCAGCCTTCCCCTGAGCTTTGACGAAGCTGCCGAGAATCAGCTTGACCACAACAGCCACTGCAATAATCACAAGAGAAACAACCGTATATTCCGCCTTCTCCGGGTGGATGATCTTTTTAACGGATTCAATAAAAGATGTAATACCGGCATACAACACGATTGCCGAAACAATCAGAGCACTGAGATATTCAATCCGTCCGTATCCCAACGGGTGCTTTTTATCCGGGAGCCTTCCTGCAAGCTTAGTACCGACTATTGTTATGACGGATGAGAGAGCATCAGAGAGGTTATTGACAGCGTCCAGGATTACAGCGATAGAGTTGGACAAAAGACCAACAGCTGCTTTAAACCCTGCAAGAAGCACATTGGTGAGAATACCGATGATACTGGTTCTGACAATAATGCAGTCTCTGTTCAGAGTTTCATTTTCCATTTTTCTTTCCTCCAGCATTCCGGGAACTGATGCTTCCGGAGAATATTTTGCTATCATATCACTTCAGCACGCAAAATGCAAATCAAGAACAGAAGAACAGGCAGTCAGAAAAAAATAAAAAAAGGTGTTGACATTTCGGGGAAGATCTGCTAATATAATCCCGCTGTGGCCGAGTGGTTCAGCTGGTTAGAACGCCGGCCTGTCACGCCGGAGGTCGAGGGTTCAAGTCCCTTCTCGGTCGCCACTATGCCCCTTCCATAAGGGGCATAAAATTTGCTGCTGTAGCTCAGTAGGTAGAGCGCATCCTTGGTAAGGATGAGGTCGGCAGTTCGAATCTGCCCAGCAGCTCTTGAAGCCCTGAAATCTTAGGATTTCAAGGCTTTTCTCATATATGTTGAAACTTATTAGTATGCATTGCAGGTTATTGCATCTTCAACTTGGAGGAAAGCAGTTGTGAATCGAGAAGAATCTATTGAAAAATCGGTCAGTAATGCAGCGGCATCTGTTGAGATAGAAGGCTATCAAGTCGATAAAGATTGTCGGGATTGGTGCAAAAAAGTCCTCTTGGGTGAGATGTCAAAGGAAGATTATTACCGACGTCTTTTGATAAAAGCCGGAGTTGCTACAACATGAGCTATAGTCTGGATTCTTTGACTGATGACTGCTATCCGGGAACAACCTGCCTGATCAATAAATTTAATATCCGGCAGGAGCGGCAACTTGCGGTGATAGAATCCGGAATCACCACTTTGAAGGAAGCAGAACTTCTGGAGTGCCCGCTTCCCGGTACGTTTGATTTTGAACACTACAAAGCAATTCATAGATACTTGTTTGAAGATATCTATGACTGGGCGGGCGAAGTTCGCACTGTTGATATTGCTAAGAAAGATACCAGATTTGTCAAAGCAGCAGAAATAGAAGAGGTTGCAGCGAGAGCTTTCTCCAGACTTAACCGCTGCAATAACTTCAAGGGGCTCCCTTTTAAAGAGTTTATAGAGGACGTCGTTGATTTCTATTGTGTTACCAATATGTTGCATCCGTTCCGAGAAGGAAACGGAAGAACACAAAGAGCCTTCTTCACACAGCTAATCCGCAATGCGGGATATGATATTAATTTTTCTGAAGTTGATGCTGATGAACTCATGATTGCAACTATTCATTCAGCTGGTGGAGTAAGAGATCACTTATACAGCATTTTTTATTCAGCAATTCATCTGCCGGAATAATTGAATGTGTTACCCTGAAATCTGAGGATTTCAGGGCTTTTATTTTGGTATGTGAAATGGGGGTGTTATAGTAAATTGTTTTTTGACAATGAGACCTTATCCGGTTATCTTCGAGGGAATAGTTGATGGGCGAATCCACTATTCTGGCCCGGTATAGTAGAAAGCCTGCAATTCGGGCAGCACTCCATGCCGGGTTATTAGCGCGCTTATAAGCAACAGATGTCATGTGGAGGTGTGCTATTGCCCGAAAGTTTCTGTCGAAGTGTTCATCCTCTTCCTTTCTCCATAATAGAATACCCATATGCTTCTAAGAAGTCTTTCCCTCTTGAATAACCTAGATAATTGCATAAATATCCTGCCGCTTTATCCCAACGTGCATGGTTCCACTCATTCCAGTATATTTTTTTGTCAGGGAATGTGCTGTCAATCTCGCTGAAGAAAGATCCTATTAGATGCTGTATGTTATCCGGCTCCATTCCCGGAAGATATTTAGGCGCATTTTTCATTTCAGGAGGGCTCTTAATAATATCCTGACTTTTTGAATTAACTGCCAATGGACAAACTGTTTGTTCGTCTTTTTCGTCTGAAGTAATTGCGGGTTCAGCAGTTTGCTTCAAAGATTTTTTCGACAGTTTTCGAACAAGGAAAAACCCGCATATTACTGGAATCAAACTGAAAAATAAGATTGAAACAGTTAATTCAGGATGCTTAAGTGCATATTCTGCATTGATTTGAAAAGTTCGGATAGTAATATAAATCTGTAAAGCAACACCGATAAACCAGAAAGTCTTCAATAATTTGGATTTTTTGCTGAACGCAAAGATAATTAATCCGAGTAAATATATGAGTAAAAATGCTATTCCACAACGAAAACCATACCCAATTATTCTTCCATAATGACGTACTTTCAAGTTCCTAACGTTTGAGGAATTTTTGATTTCGTTTGTAGTGCTATTTGAATTCGTACTTGACTGGGAGCTCGTTTTATCATTCCCGTTAGCGGAGTTGGAGGTTTTATAATTAATACCATTTTTAATGCAATAATCTACCACATAACTGTTGTCATTAACTGCAATGGTAATGTTTGGGCTCGAAAATGCTTCTTCTCCAATATATTCGACACTATCAGGAAGTATAATTGTGGCTAATAGATCACAATTTTTAAATGCAAGATTGCCTATGATTTTTATTCCGTCGGGAAGTATAACATTTTTAAGGCTTTTACACCAATTAAATGTTTGATCTCCAATTTCAGTTATACCTGCTGGGATTTGAACATCAGTTATGCTTTCACAGCCACTAAATGCGTGTTTGCCGAGATAAGATAGATCTTGTGGTAGTTTAACACCCTTCAATAACTTACAGGAAGAAAATGCATAATCCCCAATATGGGTGACAGAGGCTGGAAGATTTGCTTCAGTTAGTGAATAACACCCCATAAAAGCGCTTTTTTCAATTGAAACTACAGAGGGAGGAATAATCACTGTTTCTATATGTTTATTATTTGCAAAAGCATCTTCACCAATAGTCAGGGTCCCCTGTGGAATGCTATAAACTGTAGATTCATTCGTGCGTAGATAACATACGAGTTTATTATCAGGTTTGGAGAACAATATATTATCAATTACCTCTAGGTAAGGGTGACTTGACGAAATATGAAAGGTATACAAGTTCTCACAACCACCAAAAGGATTTGCCCCGGTTGATGAAACGGAGTCGGGAAGTGTAAAAGATGAAATGCTATTGCAGTAACTAAATGAATAATTGCCTATTGAGGTAACGCTATTAGGTAGAGTTAAAGAAGACAGCTTTTCACAAAAATAAAAAGCGTAACTTCCTATTGCAGTAACGCTGTCTGGAATTGTGACACCTACTAATACTTTGGAAACGCCTTCAAAGGCTCGTGTTCCGATTATTGCCGTCCCAAAAGGAATTTCGTAGTGTTCTAACCCTTTCGTTCGAGGGTAGCATATGAGCCGTTTATCTGGTTTGCTGAACAGAACACCATCAATTATCTCAAGATAGGGATGATTTGAAGATACAATGAAGGTAGATAATGGAGTATGATGAAAGGGATTATCCCCAACATAGGAAATGCTATCCGGGAGTTCGATCTCCTTTACATTACAGTGTGCAAAAGCCTCATCACAGATCTTAGTTACAGAATTTGGGAGTTGAATTCCTTTCACCTCAACACAATGCCAGAAAGCGCGTTCGCCGATGGAGGTAACCTGATATCCATCCAATGTCTCTGGTATTTCCACTATTTGATTAACAGTATTCATGCTATCGGCTGAGAAATTCGTAACAGAAAAAGCGTCGTTCGAGCTACCAAGATAATGCGTTATTTCCGCTGTACCATCTGGCAGAAGAGAGTATTCAAATAGGCCTGATTGGAAAATGTTTTCTTCCGCGAGAATGGAATGGGCACAGATTATTAACAGGAAGATCGTGAGTAAGCTGATAAATGATCTTTTCATAGTGAATAATCCTCTCTTATATAGTTTTTTGTACTGATTTTATAGTATACCAATAATGTGAAAGAAAAACAAGAGTTGAACATCTAAAAGAAACAAAATAATTAAAAAAGATTGCAGAACGGATGAGCCGGTGCTATAATAAGCATGGCATCTTATGATCAGGGAGGGGGATTCGGGTATGTCCTTGAGTGAATTGTTTTTTGGGGCGAGAATAGCAGAAGCGGCAGCCGATAAAATTAAAGGTCGTGGGAAAGTTGTTGATACAAACATTCAAAACGGCAAAAAAACTGGAAAAAGAGATGAAAAAGTAAGAAATCAGGAATCTCTGGATGAAGTTTTTCAATATATTGAAAAAGAAATGAATGAGTATGTACTTGACCAGGAAGAGTATATTAAGGGACTTTGCCTTGCTTTCAAGCGTCCTCTCGTCTCCGGAACCGATAAGAGCTATCGGAATATGATTTTTGTTTTTGGAAAAGAAGGAACGGGAAGAAAGTATTCTATAAAGGTATTAGCAAAATTACTGGCAATAAAGAGAATTACAAAAGAGTCAACTATTTATTACCTGGATTTTTCACAATATAGTACAGATGATTCGGTAGATAAATTGTTACTACCGGACCTATATAAAGCATTTTACGGGAAGTCTCCCATTCTCTTGATCGAAAACTATGAACAAGCTTGCGCTAAAGCGAGAGATTATATCACCAATCTTGGAACGAATGGAGTTTTAAAACTCAATAAACGTTTTGCGTGGAAGAACGGGACACTGACGGAATCAACGAATTCTCTGGATGTAAACACCACAGACAGTATCAGCGCTAATAATAAATACATTGTTCTAGTCTCAAAAAAGCAACCAGATTTATTAAATCGTCTCTTCTCAAAACGATTTTCGGATCAAATCACAGATGTCCTATTAACAGAAGATCTGAGCCAGCGTGCATATTACGAGATAGCAAATTCTGAATTTGAAGACTGCAACAATGAACTAAATCAGAGAAATGCCTATAGTATTATTTACGAAGATGTATCTAAAGACTTCGTTGACGAATTGGATTTGCAACATGGAGCAATTGATATTATAAAAGCTGTCCACAGTCTTGTGTACGAGCCGATTATAGAATTGGGGCTTCGAGACCAGATTAGACGCGGAGAAATGATATATCTCAGCATACAACGTCATAAGTTGTATGGGAATGAATTCCTGCTTGGGTCTTTTCAAACATCGGATAATACTGCCGAAATTGAGAAACTGGATAGAGAACTCGCAAAAATAATTGGATTAGATAATGTAAAGGCATTTATTGAAAAACTCCGGAAACATATAGAATTTGAAAAACAGAATAAAAAATCTGGCTCCGATCTGTCTCTGCACATGATTTTCTGCGGGAATCCGGGCACGGGCAAGACAACCATTGCCAGGTTGATTGCACAATACCTCAAAGCGTTAGGGTGCCTCTCGAGCGGTCATCTTGTTGAGGTTACCAGAGCAGATCTGGTCGGACAATATTTAGGGCAAACTGCTCCAAAAACAGCTGAAAAAATACGAAGTGCTTTGGGTGGTGTTCTCTTTATAGATGAAGCATATTCTTTATCGCGAAATAAAGAGGATTTCTTCGGGGTAGAAGCAATTGATACAATTGTTAAATACATGGAAGATTATCGCGGAGACCTGGTAGTTATACTTGCCGGATATACGAAGGAAATGAATGAATTCCTTGATGTAAATTCCGGACTAAAGTCCCGCTTTAATTATGTCATTGAATTTCCGGATTATTCACCCGAAGAATTGCTGCAGATTTCTACTGTTACGGCTGCTAAAAATAACTATACCATTGATCCAAAAAGCAATAAGGCATTGCTGAAGTATTTTGCCTCTGCTCAAAAAAGCGTAAAAAAAGATGCCGGCAATGGGAGAATGGTTCGAAATGTTATTGAAAAAGCGATTATTAATCATGCACAACGAATAGTTGATGCCAATGAACCATCTCATGCAGGTGTGAACAATTATTTATTGACTATCGAAGACTTCAAACTTGAGCAAGACGATCAGCCGGATATAAATGCACTGGATGAGGAATTAAGAAAAATAATCGGGCTTGAAAGTGTCAAAAAGTTTGTCATTGGATTAAAGAAACATATTGAGTTTGAAAAACACAGCGGCATAGCAACGAATATGTCTTTGCATATGATTTTCTGTGGGAATCCAGGAACAGGGAAGACAACAATAGCGCGACTTGTTGCAAAATACTTCAAAGCGCTGGGCGTGCTCTCTTCTGGCCAACTCATAGAAGTGTCTCGTGCGGATCTGGTTGCTGGGTATGTTGGACAGACCGCTGCTAAGACAAACAGGGTATTACAAAGTGCACTGGGAGGCATATTGTTTGTTGATGAGGCATATTCCCTGGTGCATGATAATCAGGATACGTTTGGACTGGAAGCTGTCGATACGCTTGTAAAAGGAATGGAAGATCATCGGGATGATCTTGTCGTGATTCTTGCCGGATATACCAAAGAGATGAGCTCTTTTATGAACGCAAATTCCGGACTCAGATCTCGATTTAATTATAAAGTAGAATTTCCGGATTATACAGCCGCAGAGCTGATGCAAATTACAGATGTTATGGCCGATTCAAAGAAATACTCTATCGCACCGGATTGCAGAAATGCTCTGCTCAGTTATTATTCCAAAATGCAGACCGGCAGCAAAAAAGATGCAGGAAATGGAAGACTCGTCCGTAACACGATAGAAAAAGCAATCTTTGCTCATTCACAACGACTGGCGTCGCGAGGATTTGAGAATATCAATCAAAATGAAATTTATCTATTAACGATGGAGGATTTCGGTTTAAAGAAAGAGAGTAAACCGGATTTTAATCTGGAATCAGAATTAGCTCCAATTATTGGCCTTGAAACGGTAAAAGAATTTGTTAGAAGCTTGTATGCAACATTAAGAGTCAATAAAGCAAGGGCTGAAATGGGGATACCGGTAGACGATTCGCAGACATTGCATATGATCTTTACAGGAAACCCGGGCACAGGAAAAACAACAATGGCACGGATTGTCGCACATATTCTCTTTGAGATGGGAGTATTGCCGGATAACAAGCTTGTGGAAACCGATCGCGCTTCACTCGTTGCAGGATATGTTGGCCAGACTGCGGAAAAAACATTAAGTGTTCTTGAACAGGCAAGAGGTGGGGTGTTATTTGTTGACGAAGCCTACTCCCTTGCCTCTGGCGGAGCGAATGATTTCGGGCGTGAAGCGATCGATACAATGGTTAAATTTATGGAAGATAACCGAAGTGAGATCGTTGTTATCTTGGCTGGTTACACAGACGATATGCAGCGGTTTTTAAATATGAATCCTGGCCTGACTTCAAGATTCCCTACTATTATTGAATTTCCAAACTATAGTTGTAATGATCTCCTGCAAATCATTCAGGGCATGTATCGCACAAAACAATTTAATCTTGGGCTGGGTACCGCAGAAAAGTTGAAAGAAATATTTGAAGAAGCAAAAAATGATCCACAATTCGGGAATGGACGTTTTGCCAGGAATCTTTGTGAGAAGTCAATCCGAAACCTTTCATTAAGAGTGACAAAAGAAGGAGTATTTACGAAAGAAGCCCTCACAACGATCATGCCAGAGGATGTTATGCTCTAAAAAAGATCTTTCAAATGATCGTAAGAAATTATAATTACCATAGTAGGTAAAATAATAAGGAGACTTCAGTGAAAAAATTTGACCAATTAGATCAGCAGGAGCATTTAATTAGAAGTGAGACAGAAAAAAGCAAAAACAAAAGGAAATCTGTTCGTACACCGGTAATCATTGTTTGTGTTTGCCTTGTATGTGCTCTGCTCATTGCTGGTTTTTTCTTGTTACGGAATAATAACACGAATCCTGCAAAATCGTTGGAAAAATCTGCAGAGAATGGAAATGCTGTTGCACAAAAAGCATTAGCTGAACGGTATGAAAGTGGGGACGGTGTGGAACAGAGTTATGAAGAGGCGGCTAAATGGTATATGAAAGCTGCTGAAAACGGAGACACAAGGGCTCAGTATAGCATCGGGTATTATTATTATATCGGTCGTGTTTTTGACCAGGACTATGACAAGGCTGTAGAGTGGTTTTTGAAAGCTGCGGCACAAGGATATCCTGCAGCACAAAGTAATTTAGGCGCTTGTTATATGAATGGTACCGGAGTAGAGCAAGACTATGAGATCGCATTTGAGTGGTTCACTAAAGCGGCTGAACAAGGAAATCCGTCTGCTCAAAGGAATTTAGGAGCATGTTATTATAACGGCTTAGGTGTTGAAACAAATTTAGAGAAAGCAGCAAAGTGGTTTACGAGAGCAGCAGAGCAGAACGATGAAATGTCACAATTTTATCTCGGAATTTGTTATGAATATGGAGATGGAGTTACACAAAGCTATGAGACGGCTTTTGAATGGTATAAAAAATCCGCTGAAGCGGGATGTGCACCTGCCATGTACAATTTAGGTACGATGTATTTAAAAGGGAACGGAACGGAAAAGAACCAGGATATTGCTATCGAATGGTTTGAAAAAGCAGCAGAGCTTGGAGAAGCTGATGCTAAAGCTGCTTTAGATACCCTCGCTGCTTCTGAAGAGAAAAAGCAGTCTGAACGAGATCTAGTTTTCTATAATATTGAGGATAATGATACAACATCTCCCAGTAATAATAGTTCCTTTGAATCACTCCAAAAAGCTGCTAATAATTACGATGAGTATGCAATGTATAAACTTGGCGTAATGTATGAAAATGGAGAGGGCGTTGCTCAGGACTTTACAAAAGCAGCAGAATGGTATAGAAAAGCCGGGACTATCTTCTATACTAAAGAGAATTATAAAAAGGCTTTTGAAGCCTATGTAGCAGCTGCTGCTTTAGGGAGTGATATCGCTATGTATAATCTTGGGCTTATGTATAAACAAGGGGCAGGTGTTACTAAAGACATGAATAAAGCTAAGGAGTGGTATCAGAATTCTGCAGATCTTGGAAATGAAATGGCAAAGAAAGTACTTGCTTCATTTAATTGATTTTGACTGGATGGAGGAATCGCATTAATGAGTTCGTTTCAGACACAATCACAATGGGAGAACAGTTCATCAGTTTCTGAATTTCAGATTGACCTTGAACCAGACCATGAAAGTGGTTTAAAAAAGAAAACAGGTCAGAATAACAAGAAAGCACTTATCATTGCAGGATCAGCAACTGCAATAGTTATAGCCGTTTTGCTCTCAGTTTATATGTTTGCCCGTCCTATCGAAGGAATCTGGGTAAGACAGACAGATACCAATTATACAGTAGCGGGAATGACTGTTGAAGTCAGACGAAACGGACGTGCGCTTGAAGGTGTGATTATTAGTATGCCCGAAGGAGCCGAAGCTTTTGAAGTAGGGCAAATAAAGTGGTTCAACATTCGAAAAGTTGGTTTTGGAAGATATAGCTTCCAAGATCTAACGCATTCTGATAGCTCAGGAAGCTATTATTACCATAGGGAGTCAGATATATTGGCAGTTTCTTCTGGAGGAAAAAACCTTTCTATCATTACTTCGCAGCCAGATCAAAAAGGGCATTACCAGGTATGGTTAAAGAATAAATGAATCTCTAAAACTTAGGAGAACAAGTAATGGCACATTATCAAGCCCAAACGCAATGGAAAAATGAAATCCAGCAGAATTCAGATGGCGTGTATGAGAAAGACAGCCATGAAACTGTTAAAAGGAATATAGACAGAAAACAGTTCCTGCTTGTTTTGGGAATTATGTTTCTCACAGTCCTCGCGGGAACTGTTGCAGTTTACCATTTCGCATGGCCAATTGAGGGTGTTTGGGTACGTCAGGAAGATGATGTACATGTAGCCGGCATGGTGGTTAAGGTTGAACGAGTAAATGGTGCCCTTCAAGGAACCATTATTTCAATGGATGAAGGCGTTGGTGTTTTCGAGGTCGGGCTTGTAAAATGGATGAACATCAAAAAAGTCGGATTTGGGCGTTACGAATGGTATGATCTGCTTGGGAAACCTGACAGGAATAGTACAACTCCGTTTCATTATGAAAATGATGTCAGTCACTGTACTGTCTCAGGGAATGGGAACTTTTTCAACCTCCTTTGTCCGACTGATGGACCAGGAAAATATCAAGTTTGGATTAAACAGAAGGGATAGTGTATGAAAAAATTTGAGCAACTGGAGCAGCAGGAAAAAGTTGTCATTACTGACAGAGAAAAGGAAGCCAAAAAAAATAGTAAAACAACTATTTCACCGCTTTTGCTGGGGATTGGCGCTGGAGTAATAGTATTAATTATAATTGGAATAGTCTTCTTGCTTTTTGGCAACAGGATGCAACCTGCTCCTGTTCCTCCCAGCTATCCATCAACAAATTCAGCACCGACAGATCATACAGGTGTTCAGGAATCCAAAGGGAAAAACGGGGAAAAGATTTGGACCATAGGGAAAGTCAGTTATTCGCTCAAAGATGGAGAGATGGAAGTAAACGGAAGCGGGACTATTAAAGAAGTTGAAAAGACAATATCCTCTGATGATTATTATTCCATCCATTCAGTGATTATCAACAGAGGAATTACAAAAATAGAAAGTAGGGCTTTTGAAGACTGCACAACGTTAGAAAAGGTATCGATTCCGGAGACTGTTACAGAAATAGAGTATAATGCTTTTTCAGGCTGTTTTTCATTGGAAGAAGTTTCAATTGAAGAAGGTTTGGAACGGATTGGAGATAATGTCTTTACAGACTGCAAAAAGCTCCGGCAGATCGTCCTGCCTGACTCGCTCAAGACGATGGGCCATAAAACTTTCTATAATTGCAGCAATTTAACAGAGGCAGTTCTTCCTCAGAATTTAGAAATAATTGAAGACTACACATTCTATAATTGCCTCAAACTGAGAAATATCCTCATCCCAAGCGGTCTTATTAAATTGGGAAATGAGGTGTTTCTTGGATGCAGCAGTTTAACATCTGTTACGCTTCCGGATGGAATTAAGAGTGTTGGATATGGAGTATTTCATGGATGCAGTAAGCTCGCGAGCATTAACTGGCCAGTGAGTATCAAGAATATTGGAGAACGGATGTTTTCAGGATGCACGAGTCTTGAAGACGTTACTATTCCAAATGGAATAACAGCGATCGGGCCCCAAGCCTTTGCGGGGTGTACAGGATTGGAAGAAATTGTTATTCCAGAGGGTGTTGTTGACATTGGAGACTGTGCTTTTCTTAATTGCAGTAATCTCACAAAAGTCTCATTACCAAGCAGTATTGAAACGATTGGCAGCTTCGCTTTGAACCAAGTTGATAGTCTCAAAACTATTAATTATGCCGGGACAAAAGAGCAATGGAAGAATATTTCGATCGCACCCAACGCAATTTCAACAAGAGCAACGGTTTCTTTTGACTCGTAATTACTGTCATCCATATTAACTTTTGCTGATAGAGACAATTTGTAATGTAGCCTTATCTATTTCTTGCTAGGCTGGAGGATCAATTCAAGTGAAAAGCTTTAACATAAAAGAAAAGCGCCCAAAAGTCTTGCTTCTTGGGAATGGAATTACATATAGCAGCTCGACCCAGTGGTCAGAAATAATCAAAACCTTGTCGAGAAGTGGAGCACCGGGATTAAATATGGAAGGTATTCCATATTCTATCCTGGCTTCAATTGAAACGAGCATAAGTGATAATAACAGACACGATAAATATAAAGCTTACTTCGAGAAAAATTATCAATACAAAGCTTTTCCTGCTTTGGAAGAATTAATGCAGGTTCCGTTTGATGCAATACTTACGACAAACTATACTTATGAGATTGAGAACAGTATTATTACAGATTACTATCGCAGAAGTAATAATAGTATGAAAAGATTTGCCAGGTGGACAAAAGAAAAACCGGACGGGAAATATCTGATTCATGGGTTCAACCGAGTTGCAAATCAAACGGTTACGCAAGATATTTGGCATATTCATGGAGAAGTAAGACGCAAATCCTCCATGATACTCACACATGATGAGTATTCTCATCTGATTGCGAAACTTGTAGAATATAACAAGGAGCGGGGACACGATTATTTTGATTTCGCAGAAGCAGTTAATTTCGAATCATGGGTGGACTACTTGATTTTGGGAGACCTGCATATTCTTGGATTGGGATTTGATTTTTCTGAATTTGATTTGTGGTGGTTACTTACAAGACGGTTGAAAGAAGATACCGGAAAAGGTCAGATTATTTTTTATACCCCTGAAAAAGAAAAAACAGACGGGAAGAAAATTGCAATTGAAAAGGCTCTTGAAGCAATGGGGGCACGAATAGAGCATTGTGGAATCCAGCTGACAAATGACCACGAGATCAATAAGGGGTTATATCAGGAGTTTTATAAAACAGCTACTCAAATAATCAGAGAATCATAGATATTTGACCCGATATGGGAGAAAGTCAGGTACCTGGCGTCTTCCGTCTCGAGCTATGGCTGTGTATGGGTGCAAAAAGTGTCGCCGAGGCGGAAGAATTGTGCTATACTCCTAAACTGTACCAAGGCATGAATTATCTATGTGTATAAAGGAGAAGAAATGGATAAGAAAAAAAAAGAGGAAAAGACGTTCTGGCAGGAACTGCCGGAATATATTATAATTATGGTTGTAACCGCACTTGTTTGCAACTTTGTGATTTGCTTTAATAAAATTCCTAGCGGAAGTATGGAACCGACCATTCATGTTGGTGCAAGGACCGTGAGCTGGCGTTTGCCTTATCTGATTGGAGATCCGGCGCCGGACCACAGTGACATCGTTGTCTTTCACAGTCCCGATGAGAACAAACTCCTGATTAAACGTGTGATTGGCCTTCCGGGGGATGAGATTACGTTTATGGACGGGGCCGTCTATGTTAACGGTGAAAAGAGGACGCAGGACTACGAGGTTTGGACTGACGCGCCGCAGGAGACCTACCATGTGCCGGAAGGATGCATGTTTGTAATGGGGGATAACCGATCCAATTCTCATGATTCCCGTTATATGGATACGACATATATTCCCATCGAGAATATCCACGCAAAGTTCCTTTTTGCGATCCAGCTTCCGCGCTGATTGAAAACTGTTGTCGTTCGTTTCACTTTACATGAGTGAGGGCCGCTGATGAAACGCATGATTGCTTCCCTGATGGTTTGGGCCATTATCCTTTCATCAGGTTCGGCAGCCAATGCCGCCGGATTCGGGAGATCTTCAGATATTTCCGGGGCCGCAGTGCTGCTGGACTGTTATGACTATTCCGGCAATCTTTTCCTGAAAGGCAGCGGCTTTGCCGCAATCGAAGAGGGAATTATCCTGACGAATGCGTATATGACTGACGGAGCGGCATCCCTGAAGGCAACGGTGGTTGACGGAACGGTTTTTGATATCACAAGGGACGGGTTCCTCGCCAGCGATTGGGAGGCTGATGTAGCCATCCTGAGGGCAGATACGCCTGGCGGGATGCCATTTCTCTCTGCAGGCAGCGCCTATTCCATGAAGGACGGCGAGGCAGTGTCTGTTCTCAATATCTCGGGAGAGCCGGGCAATTCCCCCATACGCGGCGTATACAAGGGAATAAAGACAGAAGAAGGGGCGGACTATCTGACCTTCGAAGCCGAAGCCCCCTGCGGCAGCGGAAATGCTTTGCTGAACAGCGACAGAGAAGTTATCGGCATCACAACCTGTGCACTGGCTGCAGAAGACGGGCTGCTTTTTGCTATTCCCATCAATCGGGCTGTTGAGCTCCTGGAAAAATTGCAAAGAGGAGAATATGAAACCGGAGAACCGGAAGAGACAGCCGAAGCGGAGAGACTGCTCGCCATCGGTGAATATGCAAGGGCAGAGCAGATTTTCGCAAAAGCAGGGCTGACGGAGCAGGTGCATGCCTGCAGGTATCAGCATGCCCATGCCTGTTTGCTTGAGAAAAAATATGAAGAGGCAATCCGGATCTATACTGAGCTTGCAAAGGAAGGCTACCGTGATAGCAAAAACCGTCTGCTGGATGCGGAATACTTCCGGATTATGCAGCTCATGGAGACCGGCGACGCCGGTCTGGCTGCCGATGACAGTGGCCTTTCTGTTTATAGCTATGCAGCCGATCTGAGCGAGGCAGGATATCCTGAAGCGGAAAAGATCTACGGATACGCAGTGTCCGCACTGCATAAAAATGGCGTGGCAGCCTTTTCTGCTGGCGATTATGAATCTGCAGAAGAGATATTCTCTCTTCTCTCGGACGGGCACCATCAGGACAGAGATGTATATCTTGCCCTCTGCTCTGTATATCGGAATGCGGAGCTGAACGACAGCCAGTTTGAACTGCTGCTGGAGCGAACGGATCTCCCGGCAGTCAAAAAGGCGCTGGCGGCCAACAACACCATTGCATTCCGTTTTTTGGAGGGCGAATGGAGAGAGCCGCACGGGCAGCATTTTGATTTTTCCGATGGACATATTATCCGTGATGACTTTCCACGTGTTGTATGGGAAGGCGGATATGTGGATATTGAAGACGGAGTCATCAGGCGATATACCGATGCCCATACTACGCCGAGAGAGGACAAGGCCTTTCAGGTAATATCAAGAGATGAGATAGCGCTTTTCTGCTATGTTGACGGCAGGACATACACGCTGAATAGAAAAGCATGAGCAGTTCCGGAGATATTTGGGTAAAATGATTATTGCAAACTACTGAAGAAGGAGAACGCAGCAATGCTCAACAAATTCTGCAAAAAGCCGCTCTATGAAGTGACGCGGACGATGGCAAAGGTGGCAATGGGTGTCGAAAAGGCAGATCTTGTCATTCGAAATGCAAAACTCGTCAACGTCTGCACGGCAGAAATCCAGGAAGGGATCGATGTGGCAATCACGCAGGGACGTATCGCCCTTGTGGGAGATGCGGCACATTGCATCGGTGAAAACACAAAGGTCATCGAAGCAGACGGCCAGTATATTGCACCGGGTTTTATGGATGCACATATCCATGTGGAATCCGCTATGCTCACCTGCGGAGAGTATGCAAGAGCGGTTGTACCCCATGGTACGACGGGCATTTTTATGGATCCCCACGAGATCTGCAATGTTTGCGGTCCGGAGGGTGTGAAATACATGATTGAGGATGCCAAAAATGCGCCTTTGAAATGCATGGCGAACGCACCGTCCTGTGTACCGGCAGTAGCAGGGTTTGAAGATACCGGATCAGCCATCGGCCCGAATGAAATCAGAGAGATGATGACATGGGACGGAATTGTAGGTCTCGGCGAGATGATGAGCTTTCCGAATGTGCTGAGTGCGGAAGAGAATATACACGGCGAGCTGGCAGAGACGCTGAAGGCGGATCAGGTGATTACTGGCCATTTCTCAATTCCGGATACCGACCGGGGACTGAACGCGTATATCGCATCCGGCGTGCGGTGCTGCCACGAGTCTACCAGAGCAGTAGATGTGCTGGAAAAAATGCGCCACGGCATGTATGCGCTGATGCGCTACGGCAGTGCCTGGCATGACATGCCGGTGATCATCAAAGCAATCCTGGACAATAAGGTTGAGGACCGCTTCGCCTGCATGATATCGGATGACACCCATCCTGACACCCTGGTTCAGGACGGACATATGGATCACATCATCCGCTGCGCTGTCAAAGAGGGGCTTGATCCGATCAAGGCTATCCAGTATGTAACCATCAACCCGGCCACATGCTTCCGTCTGGATCATGAGATGGGCAGCATAACCCCGGGAAAATGCGCAGATATTGTCTTTTTTGATGACCTGAATGACATCCGCATTACCCGGACGATTATTGACGGGGATGTTGTGGCGGAAAATGGGAAGATGACGGTCGAAATCGGGAAGGGTGAGGTCCCGGCTTTCGTACGGGATTCCATGCATGTCGGAAAGACGATCACACCTGAGAGCTTCCAAATTGCAGCCCCGGAAGGAACGGCTCCTGACGGAACGGTGAAAGCCCGTGCAATCGAAATTATTCCGAACCGGGTCGGATCTTATGAGCGGTTTGTGGATCTGAAGGTGAAAAATGGCTTCGTGGAAGCAGATACAGCCCAGGATGTGATGAAGATGGTGGTGTTTGAGCGCCACCATGAGACAGGCACAAAAGGTATGGGCTTTGTAAAAGGATTCGGTTTCAAAAAAGGTGCCATGGCTCAGACAGTTGCCCATGACGCTCATAACCTGCTGGTAGCAGGAACCAATGATGAGGATATGGCTCTCGCTGCCAACACACTGATTGAATGCGGCGGCGGAATGTGCGCTGTGGCAGATGGAAAGGTGCTTGCCCTTGTCCCGCTGCCGATTGCCGGGCTTATGAGTGAGCGCCCTGTAGAGGAAGTGGCAGAGCTTGTCAGCAAGCTGGATGCTGCCTGGGCGGAGATGGGCTGTGTGATCAATTCTCCCTACATGACCATGGCTATTATTCCTCTCGCATGTCTCCCGGAACTTCGACTGACCAACCGGGGGTTGGTAGACTGCCGGACCTTCCAATTTGCAGATCTCTTTGTGAAATAACCAAGCAGGATAAATCAAAATGAGCTGGTGTCGCGTTTCGCGACATCAGCTCTCCCTTCAAAGATTAAGCTCCCTCAACCGTATCGGCTGAGGGAGCTTTTCACTCGGAAAATCAATATTATGCGGTATATTTATGCAGCGTCGCGCGGACAGCGCCTTTTCCAGCAGTCAGTTCCTTAAAATAGGAGCAGACCTTTTCAGCAAGACCGGCTTCATACAGATCCACACCGAAGATTTTGGCATTGGAGAGAAGCGGACGGAGTGCGTCAGTGTCCGGCTCTGTGCCGAGCTGATATCCTGCCACATAGGGCTGAACATCTGCCAGCAGCGGATCGGGGCTGGGCTCAAAGGCATTCCCATTGTCATCTACAGCCATCAGATAGCGCAGCCAGCCCGCGAACACCAGCGGGATCAGCTTCAGGTTATTCACATCCAGCTCGTCGGAGGCAAGATAAGCCTTGATGGTCTCGCCGAAACGGATCGGAAGCTTCTGGGAGGTATCGGATGCAATACGCTGCGGAGTATCGGGCATGAAAGGATTGGGGATGCGGACATTCAGAACGGTATCGATAAAGTTCTTCGGCTGAATGATGCCGGGATCCGTAACCACAGGAAGGCCCTCTTTATAACCGATGGTATTGACCAGGTTTTTCAGGTCCTCATCCTGCATCTCCTGCCAGATGTGCTGATAACCCAGCAGGCAGCCGTAGACGGCCAGAGCAGTGTGCAGAGGATTGAGGCAGGTGCACACCTTCATTCGCTCCACTTTATCAACGGTGGCGCGATCGGTGAAGTAGATGCCGGCCTTTTCCAGCGGCGGGCGGCCGTTGGGGAAGTTGTCTTCAATGACAAGATACTCGCTCTCCTCGGCATTGACGAAAGGTGTTCCGGCTGCGAGCCCGTCCTTCTCCAGCATGGCGGAGACAGATGAATCCGGGCCCGGGGTGATTTTATCAATCATAGACCAGGGGAAGGATACCTTTTCGTTCAGCCAGGTATTGAAACCTTCGCCACCCCATTTTTTCGCAAAGGTGGTGATGGCGGCACGAAGCTTGTCACCGTTGTGGGAGCAGTTGTCCATGCTGACCATGGCCAGAGGCTGCCTGTTTTTCAGGTAACGGGCGCAAAGGAGAGCAGTCAGCTTGCCCATATAGCTGGTGGCGGCTTCCGGACCGGCTGCGAGATCGGCAGCGACGTCCGGCAGGAATTCGCCTTTGCCGTCAACCAGGCTGTAGCCTTTTTCCGTGATGGTGAAGCTCACCATCTGGAGAGATGGATTCTCAAAAATCTCTTTCAGACGTGCTTCGTTGCCGTAAAGATAGACCTTTTCGGCGATAGAACCTACAACAGCTTTCTCCACATTGCCGTCAGCACGGAGCGTGACTTTTACTGTCAGGTTGTCATTTGCTTCCGGCTTCTTCTCCCGGCGCTCTGCAGCGATAATTCCGGTTTCCGCTTCACCGGCGTCGAGAAGCCTCTGGCAGGCGTCCGCCTGAAAGGCCTTGAAGATATTGCCGGCTCCGAAATGCAGCCAGGTGGGATTTGCTTTCGTCTTTTCCACCATAGCGTCACGGTCAAAGGCAGGAAGGCGATAGCCCATCGATTCCCAGGCAGCCCGATTTTTGAGAGACTCGTTGTTTAAAATCATTTCTCAGCGTCCTCCTTGTCCATCAGATCCCATGCGCCAAGCATATACATGATGCCGAGGGCACGGTCATATAAGCCGTAACCGGGGCGGCAGTTTTCCGGACCCTCGCCCCAGAGATGGCGGCCGTGATCCGGGCGGATATAGCCTTCAAATCCACAGTCGTGGTAGGCACGCAGAATGTCAAGAATGCCGGTTTCACCTTCGCAGTCACGGTGGGAAACTTCAGAGAAGTCACCGTTGGGATAATGCCGGACGTTGCGGATATGGGCGAAAGCAATGCGATCGCAATGCTTTCGGACGATGGCAGCAACGTTGTTTTCCGGGTTGGCATTCAGGCTGCCGGAGCAAAGTGTCAGACAGTTGTAGGGGTCATCCACCATGCTCAGGAAGCGGTCTACCGCTTCGGCATCCGTCATCAGGCGGGGGAGACCGAAAATATCCCAAGGGGGATCATCCATGTGGATAGCCATTTTAATGTCGCACTCATGGCAGACAGGCATCAGCTTCTCCAGGAAGTACTTCAGGTTTTCCCAGAGCTTTTCTTTCGTGATGCCCTTGTATGCACGGAACAGCTCACCGAGATGGGACATACGTTCCGGCTCCCAGCCGGGGAAGGTCATACCGTTTTCCTCTTCCTCTGCCAGAATATAGTTTGCCATTTCACGGGGATCTTCTTTGATTTTTTCCGTTTCGTAATAGAGAGCGGTGGAGCCATCCTCCAGAGGATGGAAGAGGTCGGTTCTGGTCCAGTCAAACACCGGCATAAAGTTGTAGCAGATTACTTTTACGCCGAAAGGTGCCAGGTTCCGGATGGTCTGGATATAGTTTTCAATGTAATGGTCGCGGGTCGGCAGGCCGATTTTGATATCATCGTGGACATTGACGGATTCCACCACGTCCATATTGAAGCCGTAGGGCTCCAGCTGTTTCTGGACTTCGGCGATCTCTTCCGGCTCCCAGATCTCTCCTGGCAGTTTGTGGTGCAGAGCCCAGACAATTGTGCTTACGCCCGGAATCTGTTTGATGTACGAGAGAGGGATCTTGTCATTGTCTTCGCCGTACCAGCGAAACCCCATTTGCATCGGCATATATTTTTCTCCTTTTCTAAAAGTGCTTAGATAACCTTGCCTATAGTATCAGATAAATTGAAAACCTTCAATAACAGATCGGATCATGTAGCGCAAATTCTTTGTGTTGCCCTTTCACGGCAGGAAAGCAGCGTAAATCAGCTATGTGTGATGCTGTCAGCCCGCCTGCTGCAGAAAATAATCCGGGAATCTTGCTGCAATCGAAGCTTCATCTACGAGATATCGCGACAGATGCTGCTGAAGCAGCTTTTTTGCTTCTTCTGCATCACGTTTTTTAATGCTCTCAACGATTGCCTCATGGTCTTCTATAATCTGAAGATTGTGCAGAGAGGAGAGCGAGATACTGCGTACCCTGTCAAAGTGAATCTGAAGATTTTGCATAAGCTGATAAATCTCCATGTTGCGGGTGATCTCAAAAAAGGCACGGTGAAACTCATCATCTTTCTGCAGCAGCTTCTCAGATGCATTGTTCTGAAAATAGACCTTCTGGAGAGCAATGTTTTCCTCAAACCGAAGAAGATCTTCCTCCGTCCGTTGCAGGCAAACCTGCTCTATGACAGCGCTTTCCATGGTGTAGCGCATGAATCCTGCTTCTTCAACAAGCCTGCTGTCAATCAGCGCAATGGAGGTCTTCTTCTGCGGTATTATTTCGATCAGCTTTACCTTCGCGAGCTCAGACAATGCCTCACGAATCGGTGTTCTCGAAATGGACAGGGCAGCAGAGAGCTCATTTTCACTGATCTGGCTGCCCGGTGCCAGTTCAAGGGTTATGATGTTTTCTTTCAGCACACGAAGCGCATAATCTTTTGCGGTTTCGTGGGGAAGTATTTCGTGTATCTTCATGGGAAGGGAATCAGGCGCCGTATACAAGATTCGGCAGCCAGAGGACTGCGGTGGGGAAGAAAATCATGAAGAGGATGACGAGCACTACAGCGAGATAGAACGGCCATCCGTAACGGAAGGTTTCTTCCACTGGGCAGCCCATAATGTCAGAGACAGAGTAGAGTGCTACACCGACAGGCGGGGTCATGACGCCGAAGGTGACGGTGGTCATCATGATCATACCAAACACGACTTCGTTGACACCGATATTCCGCATAACCGGCAGCAGAATCGGTGTGAGAATCAGAGCAATAACCGTTGTTTCCATAAACATGCCGCAAATGGCGAGGAAGATCACCACCAGGAAGAGCAGTATGGTGGGGTTGGAGGTCATAGAGGTAAGGGCATTGGCAATGGAAACGGTGATATCGTCATATACAACACCATAGCCAAACACACCGGAGAAGGCAAGGATGATGGTGATAACGGTTACGTCTTTTACGCTGTCGCGGAGCGTCTGTTTGAAGGTTTCCCAGGTGAGGTCTCTGTAAATCACACAGCCGACCAGAAGGGCGTAAGCACAGGCGAAGGATCCGGACTCAGTGGGGCTCATAACGCCGAAACGGATCAGCACGATAAGAAGAATCGGGAAGAGCATAGCCCAGATGCTTTCAAAAAAAGAAGTGATAATTTCCTTGAAGGGGGCCGGTTTCTCGTGCTCCGGCTTATAACCGAAGTGGTGTGCACTCCAGGAGGTCGCCAGCATGAGCAGCACGCACATCAGAATACCGGGCACCCAGCCGGCCATGAAGAGCCGGCCGATCGAGACCTCGCCGACAGTGCCGAAAATGATCAGCCCCATGCTGGGTGGAATGGTTGCAACAATCAGGCCGGAGAGGCCGTTGATGGCCGCAGACCAGCCGCGAGAATAGCCCAGGCGCAGCATTTCAGGCCCGAGAATACGGGTTTCCATGGCAGCGTCAGCTGCAGCAGAACCGGAAACACCGCCCATCAAAGTGCTGAGCAGACAGGAGACCTGGCCCATGTTGCCCCACATGTGCCCCGTGCAGGCGTTGCAGAAACGCGTGAGCCGTTTGGTGATGCCGCAGGAGTTCATCAGATTGCCTGCCAGAATGAAGAGGGGGATGGCAAGCATGGTGAAGCTCTGGGAGGTGGAAATAGACTTCTGGACCAGAACCGTCAGTGGGAGGTCACGGATCAGGAAGAAGGACAGGCCGCTGATGCCGATGGAAAATGCCACAGGCATGCCTAAAAACAGCAGCACAAGAAAAACGATTATAGCGTAATACATCAGGCAATCTCCCTTCCTTCTGCTTTTTTCATTTCCTGGTCGGCAGGCGTTTTGATCCGTTCAATCAGCTTGAGTGCGGTAGAGATAATCATAAAAAACGCGCCTGTCGGGACGGCCATAGTAACCCAGCCGTAGCTGATACCGAGTGCGGTGATCTGACGCTTCCAACCGGTCCTTGTCATACGGATGCCGTAATACACAAGGATGCAGAGGAACACCAGAATCATAATCTTGAAAATGATGTCGAGCGCCTTCTGGGCTTTTTTCGGCAGCCGTTTTGCAAACATATCAATTCCGATAAGACCGGAACCACGCACGGCTATATCGCTGCCGAAGAAGATTAGCCATGCGAAAGCTACCAGGGCAACATCCTGTGCCCAGTTGAGCGGGTGCTTCAGTGTGCGCATAAGAGCAGAGATGAAGACGAGAGCCGCAAGGCCTCCGAGAAGGAACATGGCCAGAACCTCTTCAAATCTGCAGAAAGCTTTATAGATCTTTTTTATCATGTATCTTATCCTCAAAAACTTTCAAAAACGGGGATATCATCCACGCAGGAGATATCCCCGACTGAATTAATTGCTTTACCTGTGCGGGATCAGAAGCAGATTATGCAATGCCGGCTTCTTTGTAGAGCTGTTCACGAAGCTCTGTCCAGCCGAGCTGCTCGTAAGCGGTCTTAGCTGCTTCTTCAAATGCAGCGCGGTCGACTTCCACGATCTGCATGCCGTTATCGGTAAGAATCTGTGCCATCTCATCCTGAGCTGCTTCCACTTCCTTAGCAGAGGTGTATGCGCACTCATAGAAGTCCTTCTTCACGATTTCCTGATACTCTTCGGGGAGAGACTGGAACCAGGTCTCGCCGCAGACAACCATGTTAAAGAGGTTGATGTGCTCGGTCTTGCTGCAGTACTCGCAGACTTCATAGATCTTGCTGGAGACAAGGGAGGTGAACTGAGCTTCGCAGCCGTCAATAGCCTTGGTCTGGATGCCGTTGTAAACTTCGCCCCAGCCGATGTTGTAAGCGGTTGCGCCGAGAGCTTCGATGGACTTGGAGTAAGGAGCAGCACCCGGAGTACGAATGACAACACCCTTCAGGTCTTCCGGCTTGGTCCATGCTTCATGGCCGCAGAAGGAACGTGCACCGTCATAGTAGTTGTAGCAAAGGCCACGGAGACCTTCAGCTGCCAGAGCTTCGTCCCAGCCTTTGAAGGTTTCGGTTTCCATGACTTTGCAGCCGTCATCATAGTTGTTGACAAAGTAAGCCATGTTCATGATGCCCATATCGGGGACATAGCTGGAGAGACGGCCTGCGTCGGTGAGAACAGCAATGTTCATGCCCTGCAGAGCCTGGTCGATCATGTCTTCCTCAGCGCCGAGCTGGCTGGAAGGGTAAATGGTGACTTTTACATGTCCGTCGGTATCTTCAAAAATTTTGTCTGCTGCGGCTTTCATGCCGGCGTAAATCATGGAGGTATCGGTCTGTGTGGTGGAGAGCTTGAGCTCATAGGTCTTATCTGCGCTGGCAGAAGCACAGAGTGCAAATACCATGCAGAGAGCAAGGATCAGCGCGAAAAGTTTTTTCATTTTCTTTTCCTCCTAAATAATTGCGGGATTACGGCCCGTACCGATCTGAGTATATTTTAGCGCAAAATATTCAACTTGTCTACTAGTAAACAAGCACAAAAAACGCCATCGTTTTTTGTGCAGGATAGACAAAAACAATGGCGTTGAAAAAGCGGTGCTTGAAAATAAGAAAGCCCCACGTTACACTTTATGATAGTCCGACTGAAGGAGAATGAAGAGCATGGTTCTGTATTCCGCTGAAATGAAGCACAGCGCCGAAACGGTGAAAAAGTTTACACTGCTGCAGTACAACACCTTTGAATGGTGGAGAAAGGGGCTTCTGCTCCTGTTCTCGGCGGCACTCATCCTTTTCGGTATTTCGGTGCACTCGCCGATTCCGATGATTTTATGCCTTTTCGCAGGCTGTTTTTTGCTGACCAATATCAATTCAAGAGCGTCTTCCGTTGCCGACGGGGTGATCGAGGCCATGAAAGGGAGCTTCCCGCATCTCACCTACAGCTTTACGGAATCCGGTTTTTCAGATGGGGAAGACAGGCCGACCGTTCCCTACAAAAACCTCTATCGGCTGATCTCCGATGAGCAGTATCTTTACCTTTTTATCAGTAAAGCGTCCGGCTATATGATAGACAGAACGACGGTTCAGGGAGAAGGCGGCCCAGAGGGATTGATGAAGCTGCTCTCTGAGAAATCGGGGCTTTCCTGGACGAAGCCGTTTTCTCTTCTTACCTTTAATCTTTATTCATTCCGATCAGGTCAAGGGCTTCGAAAGAAACGGTGAGGGTGATATCCTTCTTCGGATTGGGATAATGAATCAGCACGGCACGCTTCGTCATGCTGTAATACCAGCCTTTCCCGGCGGCTTCAAATTTGCGCCGGTTGAGGAAGTGCTCCAGAGACTCTTCTCCGAGGTCTACGCGGAGGGGACAGCGTTCTTTGCAGATCATCTCTACCGTGACGGTTTCCACAGAATCGGGATAAGGCCCTTCCGAAGTGAAGCTTATATTTACTACATTTTTACCGCTCATTTGAATCCGGGTTTTCCGGAAGATTCCTTTCCGGTAATCGTTTGAGACACCGTCGTCATCATAAAGCGTATATGTCCGGTCTTCACCGGGTACAACAATCAGATGAAGAGCAGTGACGGCATCCCGTGCCATGTTCATCGGCTGGTTATCCGCCATGGGGATGATAGCCCCTTCGCGGATAAAAAGCGGAATCGTTGACATGGTGACGGGAATTTCTATATTCTGTCCGCCTTCAAAGCAGTGAAAACTGTCATTCCAGTCATACCATTTACAACCGGCGGGGAGATAGACGTGTTTTGTCTCTGCACCGGGCTCGATAACATTTGCCACCAGAATATCCCTGCCAAAGAGAAAATCAAAGCTCTCCTCCCGCGCCTGGGGATCATCCTGAAACTCATAGACCAGCGCGCGCATGATCGGTGCACCGGTTTGGGTGGCTTCGTATTCCGCTGAGTAGAGATAGGGCAGCAGCCGATAGCGAAGAAGAATAGCGTCACGGATGAGAGGCAGAGATGCCCGGTACATCCAGGGTTCGGTAACCGTGTTGTCGCTGCTGGCGGAATGGATGGAAAAGCGAGGCTGGAAGATGCCGTTCTGCACCCATCTCACAAACAGCTCTTCGTCCGGAGCAGGGCCTGCAAACCCGCCGATGTCAGCGCCTTCATTGGGCTGACCGGAGAGCCCCATCCCGGTGATCATCGGGATGTTGTACCGCAGGCTGTCCCAACCGGTATAGTTATCTCCGCACCAGGTTTGGGCGTATTTCTGAATGCCGGCGCTGCCGCTTCGACAGACGATATACGGGCGGGCGTCGGGGTTATGCTCTAATACCGCCTCCCCGCCGATTTTGCACATAAGGGTGCTCATCAGCGGCTTGAGCTGACCGATGGTACCGCCTTTGCCGTCAAAATCTACAGCCGCGTCCTTGTCCAGCAGGCTGTCGTATTCGCAGTTATCATTCCAGACCGAGTCTGTGCCGGTGGCGATGATGCTCTCCGTCAGATATTCCCTCCAGGCGCGCCGGGCTTTGGGGCTGGTGTAGTCCCAGAAGGCACCGGGGCCACCCCACCAGCTGCCGACCGCATATTGGTCGGGATTTTTACTGTCCCGAACGAAAACATCTTTTGCACGGAACTCCTCAAACCGGGGATGGCTGAGCAGAACGCCCGGCTTCACATTCGGCACGGTCTGAGCACCCTGCTCATTCATAGCGGCAAAAAAGGCGCGGGGATTTTTGAAGCGGTCGGCATTCCAAGTGAAGACGCAGCGCCTGCCTTCACAGCTGGTATAACCGGAGGAGAGATGGAACCCATCGATCGGGAGGCCCTCTTCCTTCACGGTTTCAACGAAGGAGAGAATGGCATCATCACTGTCCTTCTCCAATTCCGCATAGTACATGGAAGAGCCCTGATACCCCAGTGCCCGTTTGGGGAGAAGGGCAGGGCGCCCGGTGAGAAGGGTGTAATTATCCACAACACGGCGAAGGGTGTTACCGCCCAGAAGAAAGAGATCAACATCTCCTCCGTCTGCCTGCCAGTAGGTATAGCGGGGCCAGTAATTGCTCTTTTCCCTGCCCATGTTGAAGACTGACTCATAAAAATTATGATAAAACAGGCCCACAGCCTTGCCGGAGCTGCGGCAGAGCCGGATATAGAAGGGAATGTGCTTATATAGCGTGTCCGTCCTGACGGGATCATAGCCCAGAGCATCCGTGGCGCGCTGGCGAATAAAGTCCTTGTTTTTATTCAAGGCTCCGCCTTTTTCTCCGAACCCATAGAAACAGTCATCCTCTTCTATACGGCTGTAGTGGGTGATGCGTCGGTTGGAATCCAGTGTGAAGGGGCAGCCGGCAA
Source organism: Oscillospiraceae bacterium (assembly GCA_902778665.1). Lineage (GTDB taxonomy): Bacteria > Bacillota > Clostridia > Oscillospirales > Oscillospiraceae > Limivicinus. The sequence goes on from CACYYN010000008.1 coordinate 62,988, forward strand.
GAGAGCCGTAGAGCTCAGTGCCGTCGGAATCGAGGAGACGGATACAGATGGGGTCTTTATCAATTTCCAGATGAAGTGCAGCTGAGGAGAGCGTGAGCCTGCTGTCATCCTCTGTTACGGCAGGGGTGACGGGAGAAAGGCGGGTACGCTCGCCTGCAAAGAGATCGTCCAGCCGGTCCTCCCAGGCTGTAGCAGCGAGAACATAGGACTCCTCCGCAAACTCTTTATCAAACGAGGCACGGACGCGAACAATTTCATCCGTGACAAAAATGATCTTGATGTCGGCACAGTTGGTGTGGACAAGGATGCTTCCGTTAAGACGCTCCAGCCCGGTTACTGCAGAGCAAATATCCATAATACGTGCTACTCCTGCATTCATAGAATCAATAAAGACAATATACTACATTTTCAGGCAAAAAAGAAGTGTTATGAAAAAGATGCATCGCTTACCAAGAAATAAATAAATCAGCCGGGCCTGCAGACCCGGCTGATGCTGTAATCAGAATTTTTCGCGGTTGATCCATAAGCCGAGAGCGGGATTGGGGATAAAGTAGATGCAGAGTGTTATATCCATAATGTAAGGTGAAAGGATTATACCGCTGTGCCATCTCGTCATAGGACGCAGGAATAAAGCCGACACCCCGTATCTCTTCCTGCGAGATGTTTTTCACCGCATAGGTAATGCGGAAGCGACCGTCGGCAGAACCGTGAATCAGATGGGCAGCAGCACCCATGTTTTCCCGCAGATCGCTGTTTTCCGGCTTCCTGAATTCCTCCAGGGTGTGGAGCCTGCCAAAATAACCATACTTCCGGATCAGAGAATCGCATATGGCGTCTTCACCGAAGTGCTCTACTCCAGGCGCGAGGATAATCAGGTCTCCGTCGTCTGCCATGGCCATCCGCGTGCGGTAGACTGCCTTGTTGCCGAGCCAAGTGCTTTTAAACTCTGAGGGATCCAGATAGACAACACACTTGCGGATGCCGTGGTCAACAAAGTCAATGTTCTTTTCCTGCGCAAGAGCTACTGCCTGATTCAGGCATTCTCTGCCTTCACCAATAAACAGACCGTGGGTTCTTATCTTCCCGCCCGGTGCAGTGGTTACCGTGAGTGCGAAAAGGATTGGCCTGTCGCTCAGAAAATGCTCCATGCCGTAGTCAAAAATCTTCCTCACGGGGGTGTAATCCTTGCCCATCATGCGCTCCATGCCATACACGGCACCGACCATGTGGGATTTGTTGATCATATCACTCCCACCCACACCGACAAACAGGTTTTTGGCGTGGTTGGACATGCCGATCACTTCATGCGGGACGACCTGCCCCGGAGAAAGAATAAGGTCATAGCTCTCATCCATGATGCGGCGGTTTACTTCGACGCTGACGGGGTCCGTCCACAGACCGTCGGTGATGGCTGCAATGTAATCACCCGGCACCTCACCGAGCCTGACCACGTTATGCCGCCAGTCATGCACAAGGAAGAGCTCCGGCGGAATATCCCCGTACATGGCCTGAATCTGTTCTATTGTCATGGGCGCGTGGGTGCCCAGAGCGGGCATGATGTCAACATGCACGCCTCTGTCTGTCAACTCATGGTAGCACACATTGGTGATGTAGCCGGCATTGGAATGAAAACGGGTAAAATCAGGGGGAAGGATCAGCACTTTCTTCAGGCTTCTGCCTGCAAGTGCCTCCAGAAGGGCAGATCTGATTTCTTCGGGAGAGAGACCTTCTTCCCGGTCGGAAACTCTGAAGATATCCATCTGCCTGCCCTCACGCGTTGTAGCTGGAGGAGGCGGTGCTTCCGCCGTGCCCCGTCCAGTTGGTGTGGAACATCTGCCCGCTGGGTGCGTCGACGCGCTCATAGGTATGGGCGCCGAAATAGTCCCGCTGTGCCTGCAGCAGATTTGCCGGCAGGGAAGCGCAGGTGTAGCCGTCAAAGTAGCTCAGAGCGGAGGAGAAGGCAGGCATGGGGATGCCTGCTTTCACAGCATAGGCGACCACCTCACGCCATGCAGGCACAAGGGTCTGCATGACAGAAGAGAAGTAGTCATCGCAGAGAAGATTATCCAACTCGGGGTTCTTGACAAAGGCTTCTTTGATCTTCCCAAGGAAGACGCTGCGGATGATGCAGCCGCCGCGCCACATAAGAGCGATTCCACCGTAGTTCAGGTTCCAGCCGTAGGTTTTTGCAGCGGCACGCATGAGAGCGTAACCCTGGGCGTATGAGATGATTTTGCTGGCATAGAGCGCCTTACGGATACACTCTACAAAGGCCTGTCTGTCCCCTTCAAATGCGGGAATTGTGCGGCTGTACAAAGCAGCAGATTTCACACGTTCGTCCTTCTGGGCGGAGAGGCAGCGGGCGAAAACAGCTTCGCTGATCAGCGTGAGAGGGATGCCTTCATCCAGCGCGGAGATGCTGGTCCATTTTCCCGTGCCCTTCTGGCCGGCGCGGTCTAAAATCCGGTCGACGGTGAAGGAGCCGTCTTCCTCTTTGTGGCTGAGGATATCGGCGGTAATCTCAATGAGATAGCTGTCCAGTTCGGTCTTGTTCCAGGCGGAAAACACCTCGTGCATCTCTTCGCATGTCATGCCGAGGCCGTCGCGCATCAGCTGATAAGCTTCGCAGATGAGCTGCATGTCACCGTATTCAATGCCGTTGTGCACCATTTTCACAAAGTGGCCGGCTCCGTTTTCTCCCACCCAGTCGCAGCAGGGGGCACCGTCTTCCACTTTGGCGCAAATACTCTGGAAAATCGGTTTGACGTACGGCCATGCGGCAGGAGACCCACCCGGCATCATAGATGGCCCTTTCAGAGCACCTTCTTCCCCACCGGAAACGCCGGTTCCTATATAGAGAAATCCTTTACTCTCCACATAAGCGGTGCGGCGTGCCGTGTCGGGGAAGTGGCTGTTGCCGCCGTCAATCAGGATATCTCCCTCTTCCAGATATGGGAGGAGAGACTCGATCAGATCGTCAACCGCTTTGCCTGCTTTAACCATCATGAAGATCCTGCGGGGCTTTTCCAGAGAAGCAATGAGCTCTTCCAGCGAGTGGGCACCGATGAAGTTTTTCCCGGCTGCCCGCCCGGCAAGAAAGGCATCCACTTTTTCAACCGTGCGGTTATACACAGCTACCGTGAAGCCCTTTGACTCCATATTCATCGCGAGATTCTCGCCCATGACAGCGAGACCGATCATTCCGATATCTGCTTTTTTCATAGGTTACGTCCCTCCCGTTCTTATCTCTGTACTCTGGCGTTGCCGGCGTAGATATCCCAGAGCTGTTTTTCATCGGCCGGCTCGGCATAGTCATTCAGACTGCAGGCTGCAAGCACACCGGATGCCCAGCCAAACTGGATCCACTTGGAAGCCTCCCAGCCTTTCAGAATGGCGTAGAGAATACCGCCGGAGAAGCCGTCACCGCCGCCGATGCGATCCATGACGGGGATGGGACGCGGTTCCTCAACAAACCACTGTCCGTCAGCCCAGAGAATTCCGCCCCAGAGGTGTTCGTTGGCAGAGAGTACCTGGCGGAGAGAAGTGGCATAGGCAATGGCATTCGGATAGGTTTCACGCACCTGATTGATCATGCCCTTGAAGCTTTCAATTTTGGAAGCAAGATCCTTGCCCCCGGCCTCCGGGCCTTTGAACCCGAGACAGAGCTGGAAGTCCTCCTCATTGCCGATGAGCACATCAGCCACGGAAGCAATCTTCCGGAAAGCCTCGCTCAGCTCCACTTCACGGCCTTTCCAGAAGGTGGCCCGGTAGTTCAGGTCAAAGCTGACGAGTGTTCCGTATTTTTTCGCTACCTCTGCGAGGCGGAGACAGGTTTTGGTGGTCTGCTCGCTCATGGCAGCAATTAAGCCGGAGAGGTGGAGAATAGCCACACCCTCTTCACTGAAAATGCGGTCCAGGTCAAAATCATCGGGAGAGATCGTTCTGCCGATTTCACCGGCACGGTCATTCCAAACGCGGGGGGCACGCATGCCGAACCCGGAGTCAGCAATGTTGAACTGATGCCGGTATCCCCAGGGGCCGCCCTGCGGCACGTCGGGGCCTTCAAAGCTGATGTTTCTCGCACGGAGTTTTGATTTGATAAACGCGGCAATGGGGCTGCCTTCCACGAATTTTGTCATGGCGAGGCAGGGCATGCCGAGGGAAGAGGCAACATTGAGCACATTGGTCTCGGCGCTGGTGGCCTGAAGATAAAATAGGTCACTGTTGTGCACTGCCATCCGGTCTTCCGGCGTGATGCGCACGCCCATGCTGGTGACGCATGCCTCTGCATATTTGCAGTTCTGTCTGATTTTCACATCCATGGTTTTTCCTCCTGTTTAGCGGTGATTTTATGTTTTTCAATATTTGCGCGAGGGCAGATTGAAAGCTGAGACTATTCTATCAAAGAATCCGACTATTATCAAGAGAAGGGTTTCGATCTGACAGGTGAGTTGTTCCCCATCTAATATCTACAGAGA
>CACYYN010000009.1 GCA_902778665.1 Oscillospiraceae bacterium
ACACTCTTTGTCAACCGGGACGGCATTATCCTTTTGGCGCCTATCGAGGGTGTTCCGAGTGATCTGTCCAAGTATGAACTGTTCAAAGCCGTTTGACCTCAAAACCAGCAAGGCGTTGTCTCAAAACAGCAAAATAGGCTGAATTGAGGCAACGCCTCCTTTTATAGGAGCATATTGTTCAAAACTTGTGGTATTCCTTGTAAATCTGTGCATAACCACTACGGCGCTTACCAATCTCACCGGATTATCTGCTGCTATGAATGTTTCTGTCTCAATCGGTAGTTTCAGTTGACGCCCCGTTTCATAGAGCGTATAATCTACCTGCTTATGATTTTGAATCACAACCAAATTATATGCCGACAGCCGACTCTTGTACAGAGCCGGCTGCCGTTATTTTGCACTTTTTGTCACCCGGGGGTTATCTCTTGTTTTGAGACAGCCCCTTTTCTGTTATGGAGATTTTCTCTGTTATGCCTTCGGTGCTTCTTCGGCAGGGGCAGCTTCATTCTCTGCGGCGGGACCTTCGTTGATGTTGATCAGATTATAATTACGAGTGCCGAGGCCGACTTCGACGGCGTGCTCGAGGGTATGGAGGCCGTCGAGCTCGGTGACACGCTCGATAAAGGATTCGTTCCCCTCTGCCTCCCAGATGAGATCGAGGCAGGCCTGGTCAAGGGCCACAGGGTCAGTGGAGGCGAGAATGCCGATGTCATGGATGTCCGGCTCTTCGGGATAGCCGTCGCAGTCACAGTCAATGGAGAGACGGTTCATGACGTTGATGTAGACAATGCGGTCATCCAGATAGTCAGCGACGGCCTTGCCGGCCTCCGCCATGCTCTCGAGAAACTCGGTGTGGAGCTCATCATGCCAGTGGGTATCGGAGGTGCCGCCGGAGTGAATGCGAACCTTGCCCATGCTGGAGGCGAGGCCGATGGAGATGTTCTTGATGGCTCCACCGTAGCCGGCCATGGCATGACCCTTGAAGTGGGAGAGGATGACATAGGAATCATAATCGGTAAAGTGGGTACCGACAAGGTCACCGGTGAGGCGGGTGCCGCCGATGACGGGGATTTCCATAGATCCGTATTCATCGAGAATCTGGAAAGGGGCAATGTCGGTATAGCCGTGGTCTTCCGCCACCTGATAGTGCTCAGCCGTGGCTGCACGGAAGCCGCCGTAGGCCGTGTTGCACTCCACAATGGTGCCGTCGAGCTTCTGCACGAGGTCGGCAATCAGCTCGGGACGGAGATAGTTGCTGGCGGGGGGCTCGCCGGTGGAGAGCTTGACGGCAACTTTGCCGGTGGGCGTCCACCCAAGGGCCTCGTAGACAGCGACAAGGCCTTCGGGTGAGATATCATCGGTAAAATAGACCAGCGGGATCTCCTCCGCCTCCTCTGCAAAAGCGGCGGCAGGCGACAAAACGGTGATGAGCAGGCAGAATGCCAGCATCAGGACGGGAAGGGAAAAAAGCTTCATAGATCGTACCTCCTTTTAAAGAATGAGATTGACAACAAGGCCGGTGAACAGGGCGAAGACGATGACAAACGCCCAGTAGAGCAGGAACCGGCGCATGCCGAGCACAATTTTCAGGGCGCCGAGATTGGTGATTTTGGTGGCGGGACCGGTGAGCATGAAGGCACATGCACTGCCGATGCTCATCCCCTGCCAGAGCCACTCCCGCAAAAGCGGGATGGTGCCGCCGCCGCAGGCATAGAGGGGAACACCGATGGTGGCCGCCATGAGCACGCCCCAGGCCTCGTTGCCGCCGAAGAGGCGGGTCATCAGGTCCTGCGGCACATAACGCTGGAAGACGGCCGACAAAGCGATGCCTGCGAGAAAATAGGGGCCGGTGGCCTTCACATTCCGCCAGACGTTGAGCAGATAGCGGATGAGAAGATTGGGATGGGTGTCGTGGCTGGCCCGCTCCTCAAAGCCGGTGAAGTCGAAAAAAGGCTTATCCCGGTAGAAGAAGCGAAGCAGCAGCCCGGCCGCAATGCCGCAGAGAAAGCAGCTGATGATGCGAACCGCAAGAACGGTCGGCCCGAGGGACGCACTGTAGATGATGAGCTGGGGGTTTAAGAGAATGGAGGCCATCATGAAGGAGGCCAGCCAGTCATGCCGCATGCCCTGACGGGAGAAGGACGCCGCAATGGGGATGGTGCCGTACATGCAAAGCGGCGAGGCGATGCCCAGCAGGCAGGCCGGGACAACGCCCAGAACACCCCATTTCTTGCCGTTCATTTTGCGGAAAAGCTGATGGATCGAGTCTTTGGCGAAAACGGAGATCAGAGACCCGATGGCAATGCCCAGCACCCAGTACCAAAAGATCTGGCGGGCCTGCAGCTCAAAATAATACCAGAGGTAAATGAACTCACGCCGCAGGATGCGGAGGAGGGGTTGCTGCATGGAGGATTACCAGCCGGAGCCGTAGAAACGGTCGTCAACAACCCAGGAGGAAATGCCGTTCTGGCCCATATTGATGCCTGCCACACGGCTGTAGTAGCTGTCGCCACGCTGGTCGCGGATGACAGCAGAGGTGAGGTAATAGCCCTCGGGCAGCATTCTGAGGGAGATGTCGGCAGTGGACTTATAGGTGACGCTCTCCCCTTCCGCCAAAATCTGCTGATTTGTGCCGTAATCGGTGACGGAATAGATGGGAGCTATCCGGTCATTCTCCTGCAGGGTTTCGACGGAGCGGGTATTGACGAGGAAGTTTACGCCTCCGCTATCGGGCACCTTGCGAACGCCGGTGACGGTGACGTCGTCCGTATCCCGGTTCCAGGTGAGGGTGAGATAGGCCTCGGCATCATTGACCATGACGTGGGACTGATACTCGGTGTAGGAAGGTGTGGAGGTGACAACCTCGAGAGAGAGGGGCTGATCGCCGAGGAAGATCCATTTGCCGTCAAAGTCACTGCGGAGATAGCCCTCGCCGTCGAGATAGAGGCAGTCATCGGTGCCGAACATGGTGATGGCATAGGTCTCTTCATCGTAGATGCCGATTTCCATATCATAGCTGGAGATCAGGTTCTGAAGGGCATCGTCCACGGGGACGGCAAAGCCGTCAGCATCGGCAGTGGCATCGGCCTTTGTGAAGTTTTTAAACGGGGTGACATCCAGCACGGCAGGGACCGAATCCGTCATGGTGGAGACATAATCCAGCATCTCCTCATTGAGGCAGCCGGCCTGCTTGTAATAGTAGAGAGCGGTGATGGTGTCGTTATCGGAGACATTATAAATATAATCCAGGTAATAGAGAAGGCCGTAAAGATCCTTCACCTCGGTAGGCAGATAGACGGCGATGCCAGTGGAGTCGCTGAGAGCACCGTTCTCCCGGTGATAGAGAACAGACTCACCCACCAGATCACGGATGCGGCTGCTCTCTTCCGGGAAGCTGTCGGCAAGCAGAGCAGCATAGTTGCCCAGATCCGCCGTGTTGTAAACATCATAGTAATCCTCGGCGTAGCGGGTGGCCCGGCTGCCGCAGCGGCTCATCTCGGCAAGGACGCCGATGTCATCGGCAGCGGAAATCAGCTGCTTTTCACAGAGGGCGACATAGGCATCATAGAGCTCGGAGGCTTTTGCGGCATCGATGACAGAGAAGGTTACTTCCAGGTCCATCAGAGGGCTATTGATGTTCTGGCGGATGTAGTGGTCGGTATACGAATCGGCCACCAGCTGAGCAACCTTCGCCGGAGAGAGGGTGGGGTCTTCCGACATGGGGCGGAGGAACTCGTCATAGGTCCAGCCGTCACCCGGCTCAACCTCTTCACTGAGGCAGTAGTAGCTGGCGAAGCCATCGAGCGTATGGGTAACCTCGAGGGTGGACATGAGGCAGGCGTCAAAGCCGATGATGTCAAAGGCGGGGTTTGCGGCGTTGGGACGATAGACCTGAGAGAGGGCGGAGCGGATATCCTTCAGGGAGAACATGCCGCCGAAAATGGAATCGCAGCCGTAGCCGAAGGGGCCGCCGCCGTGATTCCAGAGGACGAGCATATTATGGTCGGACCGGTACTCATCCTTGCAGAAACGGAGAAAATCGGCAAGAGTGTCGGTGGTGGAGGCATTTTGCAGCGGGAGGTTTTCAACCTCCTTCAGCTCGCCTTTTTCATAGACAAAGCGCTGGGTGCGATTGGGGTTGATCATCCGGTTGCTCCAGCGGGTGGCACCGCCGGTCTGGATGACAATGCGGATATTGTCAGACCAGGTGTCGGCAGTCATCTCGGCAATATCGGCGGAAGCGCAGCCCTCCCGATCCGAAACAACTACATCCTGCGTGACAACCGTGGAGGAAGCCACGGGCTTATCCGGGTAATAGAAATAGGCCGGAAGCTCCAGGCCGTTGGCAGCCAGCTCACCGTTGAACTTGGTGAGGCGGTCTTTCTTGTCCTGTTTTGTCCTGTCTGAAATTTCCTTCTTCTCATCAGCGATCAGAGATGCGGTGACGTAGGAGAGGTCATTTTCATCCATGTCCTCCAGGTTGGAGGCAACGAGGTAGACACAGATGGTCCAGGTTTCATCCTCGCCGACGGAGGGCAGGGCGTCGATGCGGGCAGCGCCCTCGGCATCAAGCGGTGAAATTTCGTAGAGCTTTTCCATTCCCGCTTCGTCCAGCGGGGCATCCTTATTGGCACTGTTGAAAGCATAGAGGAGCGGGACGACAGTCTCCTGCAGAAAAGCCGGAAACAGGCTGGACAGCAGCCCGATGATAACGGCAATGACCAGAATGGTGCAGCAGGGTTTTTTCAGATAGAGATTCCACACACGCTTCAGCCAGGGGGCGTAGCGGTAATAGTCCTTTTCCGCCTGGCGCCGGGCACGTTTAGCCTCCTTCCAGCGGAGGCGCTTTTCTTTGCGGGTAAGCTTTTCTGTTTCTTCCATAGTTTCCTCCTTTGCACATTCGGATGCTGAAAAACATAAAACCAACTTCTGTATCAAATTATATTTTACAACACTAATTATCACTTTTCAAGAAAAACCGCAGGCCCGGAGGGGTGAAATTTGACAATTCTGCTGAATTGTGGTATACATTCATACAATCTCACAAAGGAGGGATACTTTGAAAACAGACAACGAGACCATGATGCAGTATTTTGAGTGGTACCTGCCGAATGACGGATTCTGGTGGAAGCGCTGTGCCGCTAAGGCCGAGAATCTCGCTGCGCTGGGAATCAGCGAAGTATGGCTGCCTCCGGCTTACAAGGGCACCTCGCAGGAAGACGTGGGCTACGGTGTTTATGATATGTACGATCTGGGCGAGTTCGATCAGAAAGGAACGGTTAGGACCAAATACGGCACGAAAGAAGAATATCTGGAGGCGATCAGGGCCTTCCACGATGCCGGCATCAAGGTGTTTGCCGACATTGTGCTCAACCACAGGATGGGCGGCGACGAGATTGAGGAAGTGACAGCAGTTACCGACTCGCAGGATGACCGCAACCAGCAGATCGGCGGTGAGGAAAAGGTACGGGTGTGGTCGAAATTCACCTTCCCCGGCCGGAAAGGCCGATACAGCCGTTTCATCTGGGACCATACCTGCTTCACGGGGACGGACTGGGCCGAGGGCTCGGAGAATAATCTGGACAGGATTTTCCGCTTCACCGGAAAGCAGTGGGCCGAGCAGACCGACCCGGAAAAGGGCAACTTTGACTACCTGATGGGCATGAACGTGGATATGGACAACCCCGTCGTCGTGCAGGAGACCAAGAAGTGGCTGCGGTGGTATCTGGAAGAGACCGGTGTGGACGGACTTAGGCTGGATGCCGTGAAGCATATCAGCTTCCCCTTCTACCGGGAGCTGCTGAAATCGCTGCGGCGGCACGGTTATCCGGATCTGCCGGCCGTGGGAGAATATTGGAGCGGCGATCTGGACCGGCTGCTGTACTATCTGGACTGTGTGGACAACGAGATGTCGCTTTTTGACGTGGCGCTGCACTATAAAATTTTCAACGCCTCGGAGGCCGGCGACAGCTTTGACATGGGCTCCATCCTGCAGGACACGCTGGTGAAGGAGCGGCCGCAGAACGCCGTGACCTTTGTGGACAACCACGACACCCAGTACGGGCAGAGCCTGCAGTCATTCGTGCAGGAGTGGTTCAAGCCCCTGGCCTATGCGCTGATTCTGCTGCGGCAGGAGGGCACCCCCTGTGTGTTCTACTCGGACTATTACGGCAACCCGGTAAAGAACCTGCCGATGGTGCCGAATCTGGGCAAGATGATCAAGATCCGCCGGAACTATGCCTACGGCGAGCAGATCGACCACTTTGACGATGCCCATACGGTGGGCTGGGTCCGGCAGGGTGACGGAGATCATGAAGACTCGGGGTTGGCAGTCGTCCTCAGCAACGGCGAGGGCGGAGAGAAAAAGATGTTCATGGGCAAAGAAAACGCCGGTGAGAGCTTTTTCGACGCACTCGGCAATATCCCCGACCCGGTGGTGATTGACGAGGAGGGGTTCGGAAGCTTCGGCTGCTGCGGCAGAAACGTCTCGGTGTGGGTGCGAAGTGCCCCCTTTGAAAACCTGGTTGTAAACGAATAAAAATCTTCCGCAACATACAGATTGCGAGGAAGGAACCTGAACCATGGAAAAAACAATCGGTGTGCTGCAGACTGTGCTGCCCGTGATTGTGATGCTGGGCATCGGCATGCTATTAAGAGCAAAAAAGCTGATCTCCCGGGAGGGCATCAACACCCTGAAATTTGTGGTGGTGAATATCACGCTGCCGGCAGTGCTTCTCAGTGCCTTCGCCACCACCCGCTATACCTGGATGGACGTTGTGATCCCGCTGCTGATGTTTCTGGTGTGTCTGGCAGGGTGGGCACTGGGCAAGCTTGCGGCAAAGGTGCTGCATCTCTCCTCCCGGTTTGTCCCGTTTCTGACCACGGGGTTTGAGGCGGGCATGCTGGGCTATGCCTTGTATAACATGCTCTACGGCAGCGCAAGCACCGCCGATTTCGCGAGAATCGACCTCGGCCAGGTGCTGTTTGTATTCACGCTCTACAAAATCCTGCTGGGGCTGGACGGCAGCAAAAAGGCGGATGTGAAGGAGCTGATGCGGGAGATGGTCTTCTCCCCCATCATCGTGGCGATTGCGGCAGGCGTGCTGCTGGGGGCGACGGGGCTTTATCAGGCACTGGTGCCGTCCGGCATTGCGGGCATTCTGGACGCCTGCACCGATTTCGTCTCGGCACCCACCAGTGCCGTCATTTTGCTGACCATCGGCTATGACCTTGTGCTGGGTGACATTCCCTGGGCATCCACCGGGAAGGTTGTGGCATTGCGCTTTGTGATTATGATGATCCTCCGCACGGTGCTGATTCTGATTCTCCGGGTGCTGATGCCGTCTGTCAACCTGACCAATGCCATCAACGTCATGTTCATTCTGCCGCCTCCCTTTGTGTTGCCGGTGTTTGCGGACGACGCAGACCAGCGGGTTTATGTCTCCTCAGCACTGTCCGTCTCCACCCTGGTTGCCATCGTCGGTTTTGCCGTGCTGGCAGCGGTGGGAGCGTAAGATGGTTTGGTGCTGAAGCATTCAAATTAATTACACATACAGTGAACGGCGGAACTTGAGATGCTTGCAGGAACTCATCTGACAATCGGCCTTGCGTCGGCACTGGCGATCTGCGACCCCAGGAATATTGATCAGGCTGCACCGGTAATCATCGGTGCAGCCGTCGGGAGCATTATCTGCGACATGGACAGCAGGGACACTTCCAGAATCCGGGATGCACTGTACGGCAGGGTGATCGGGGCAGCGGTCGTTGGAATCACGGTGATCTGGAACGCCGTACAGAAAGGCGTTTTTTGGGAGACACTGATGAAGATCCCCCTTGATCGCGGGCTGATCGGGATCGTTCTGTTCGCACTCTCGGCAGTCTTTGCGAAGAAATCCGGCCACAGAGGATATTCCCATTCCCTGGCGGCACTGATCATATATGCGTTTGCGCTGTACATGATTGACGCAAGGTTTGTGCTGCCGTTCGAAATCGGGTTTGTGTCCCATATTCTCCTGGACCTCACAAACAAAACCCCCATCAGGATCTTCTTTCCGGTGAAACGGGGATTCTGTTTTAACTGGTTCTATGCCAACAGGGCGGCAAATGCTGTCTGCATGGGGCTGGGAATCATCTGGCTGGTTTATGAGCTGAATGTCACGGCAGGGATTGCCTTGTGAAAGCATTCAAAATTTTTGGATCGTCGGTGGTTATATCGGTTCCAGTACCAGGTCTGAGATTGCGTATGCAACGGCCACGGGGAAAGCGGTCAGATATTTGGAGGAAAACTATGCTTAAAGTTTATTGCTACAGCAGGTGCACCACCTGTAAAAAAGCTCTGAAATGGTTGGAAGAAAACGGAATCGAGCATGAAGTCATTGACATCAAGGCGAATCATCCGAGCGTGGAAACACTGCGGGAGTATTATGCCCTAAGCGGTCTGCCGCTGAAGCGATTCTTCAATACGAGTGGCATCCCATATCGGGAAATGTGCCTCTCGAAAAAGCTGCCGGAAATGAGTGAGGATGAGCAGCTGGCGCTTCTCGCAACCGATGGAATGTTGGTTAAGCGTCCGTTGGTGGCCGGTGATGGATTTGTCCTGACCGGATTCAAAGAAGAGGAATGGACAGCAAAGATGAAATAAGCGGGATGAATCAGTAGTTCATCCCGCTTACTTTACGGTCATATTCTGATGCCTGTTTCAGATTCTCAAAAACGGCATCCATTTTCTTTTTTCTCAGAAGGAAAACCGTAATGCCGAGAATGATGACAATGCCAAGCAGGATTCCGGCCGCCGTCTTCCAGGAGGTCTCATCACTGAACAGGGCGGCTTTCAGCTTGTCTGGAGGTGCAAAACGTGGTAAACTGTTTTTATCAGCTTCGGGAGGAACAACCAATGGGAATCATCGATCTCCACTGCGACACCATATTGTACTGTTTTTCGGATCGGAAGAGCCTGAAGGATTTCTACGGGCACATCAGCCTGAAAAAGCTTATCAGCGGAGGCGCTCTCGCACAGTGCTTCGCCCTCTTTATCCCGACGCATGATGCGGCCGTACGGCATTTCGGGAAGGAGTGGGAGCCCTGGGAGCTCTATCAGACTCTGCTGCAATGCTACCGGGAGCAGATGGCAGCATGCTCCGACGTGATTCGCCCCGCTCTTTCTGCGCAGGACATTCTTTCTAACCGACAGCAGGGGCTGCTCTCCTCCATCCTCACCGTGGAAGACGGCGTGGCTGTGGACGGGCAGCATGAGAGGCTGAAGCAGATGGCTGCAGATGGCGTACGGATGCTTGCTCTCACGTGGAACTACGAAAACTGTTTCGGTTATCCCAACAGCCCTGACAGCGATGCCCACACAAAGCTGGGTCTCAAGCCCTTCGGCTTTGAAGCGATTGAGCAGATGAACCGGCTTGGGATGATCATCGATGTGTCCCATCTGTCGGAAAAGGGGTTTTACGACGTGGCGAAGCACAGCCGCAAGCCCTTTGTTGCAAGCCACAGCTGCTGCCGGGCACTGAAGGACCATCCGAGAAACCTGACGGATGATCAGCTGAGAACCCTAGCCGACGCCGGCGGTGTGGTGGGCATCAACTTTTATGATGTGTTTTTAGGGGACAGCAACGGGCTGACCACCGTGGATGCGATTGTACGCCATATGCGCCTTGTGGTTGAGAAGGCAGGGATTGACACCGTCGCCTTCGGCTCCGACTTTGACGGGATTGAGAGCCGGCTGGAGTTTCAGGACTATTCCGGCATGCCCCGGATTCTCGCTGCGATGGAAAAGCACTTCACGGATGATGAAATTGACAAAATCAGCAGCGGGAACTTTTTACGGGTTTTCTCAGCACAATAATCCATTCATAAATACATATCGAGGTGACAGGAAATATGCAATACGATCTTTCAAGATTTCACAATGCCCAGCGTGGGAGCTATGAGACTGCTCTGCGAGAAATTCGCGCCGGGCACAAGCGCTCCCACTGGATCTGGTATATCTTCCCACAGATTCAGGGGCTGGGATATTCCTCCACAGCTCAGTATTATGCCATTGCGGATCTGGGTGAGGCGAAGGCCTACCTTGCAGATCCCGTTTTACGCGAAAGGCTGCTGGAGATCTCCAAAGCCCTGCTGCAGCTTCCGTCATCCGACCCTTCGGATGTAATGGGCTGGCCGGATGACCTGAAGCTCAGAAGCTCCATGACGCTCTTTGCTCTGGCTGAGCCTGAATGCAAGGTATTCCGGGACGTGCTGGAGAAATTCTACGGCGGAGAGGAAGACAGCCGAACCGTCGCCATTCTCGACAGTCAGCTGAAACATTCGAAGTAATTACACATACAGTGAACGGCGGAACTTGAGATGCTTGCAGGAACTCATCTGACAATCGGCCTTGTGACAGCCTAACAAAGCCGCCCGAAAGGGCGGTTTTTGTTGTTCCGGCTTAAGAATTGTGGTATTATGTATGAAAATCGGTCGGAGGATATCGGTGTAATTATGGTTGGAAAATATAAAGTCATTACACTCTGTGGGAGCACCCGGTTTAAGGATGCATTCATGGAGATACAGAAACGCCTGACGCTGGAAGGCAACATTGTGATCAGCGTCGGTCTCTTTGGTCACTCCGGTGACGATGAGGTCTGGACCGAGGGTACAAAGGAAATGCTGGATGACATGCACAAGCGAAAAATCGATATGGCCGATGAGATTTTCGTGATCAACGTCGGCGGTTATATCGGGTCCAGTACCAGGTCTGAGATTGCTTATGCTGCGGCCACGGGGAAGACGGTCAGATACCTGGAGGAAAACAATATTTAATGTCCTGGCCGGATTCAAAGAAGAGGAATGGGCAGCAAAGATGAAATAAGCGGGATGAATCAGTAGTTCATCCCGCTTACTTTACGGTCATATTCTGATGCCTGTTTCAGATTCTCAGAAACCGCATCGATTTTCTTTTCCTCTTATTTTTTTCTGCTCAACACATAGTCAAACCAGGCTAAAAATTCCGGACCGAGGCGCGTGACAAGTTCACGCGCTTCTTTCGGTTTTGCAGAGGCAAGATACAGGCACTGCTGGGCCAGCTGGTATTTACGGGCGACACTGAGACGCTGCAGCTCTTCATCGGTGTAAGAGCCGAGGGCCGACACCTGCTGCTGGGCACGGAAGAAACGGAGGAAGGCATCGGCTGCATCTCGGCCCACGATGGGGGCGAGGAGAGAGAAATCATTCCCCGAGGCGTCCAGCACTTTGGAAACCATTTCCCAGCGGCGAGGGTCGGCATTGCCTTCGGTGCCGGTATAGGGCGTACGGAGGTAAAGATCGTTATTGGCGATAAACTCCAGCACGTAGGGGTTGATGCGATTTTGCACGGCCCAGGGCATCCAGTTTTCAACCGTTGTGCGAATGTATATGTGTGCAAAGCGCCCGAAAAGAGGCTCTGCCAGGTCGTGAGCTGCTGTGGATTCGGACCGGTCATTGCCGGCGGCCACAATGCGGGCATTTTTCGGCAGCGGCCAGCGATTATTGACAAAACGCTCCAGCACGATTTTGAAGATAACAGACTGGGTCTGTTTGGTGGCATTGGTGAGCTCATCAAAGAAGAGGATGTGGAGGTTGCCGTCTTCACAGAGACGCTCCAGCTTCACAAGCCAGACCGGCTTGATATCGACGATCTCGTCCTTCGCCTCGTTATAGACAGCCCGGCCGTTGATGGTTTCCGGGTTTTCGTTGACGAGCTCAATATCGAGAGCATCCGGGTCCACCTGACGGACCCGGTCACTCTTGCCGTCGCCCGAGAGACCGTGAAGGAAGACGGGGATGTCAGCCTGCACGTAAGCCCGGATGAGGCTGAGCTCATCGTGCTCCAGATAGCGGTAGGGGGCATCAGCAGGAATTGCGGATGACTCCTGCCAGGCGAGCTCTCGGAGGAAATGCTGCTGCAGATATTCGGCAGCGTCCTCCCGGCTGAGGCCGGCAAAAAGAGCAAGGCCGGAAACCAGAATGCCACGGGCAGCATCATAGAGCCATCGGACCGGGCGAAGCTCCAGAAAAACTGCCTCTCCCTCGCTGACAGCCGTCTGATCCGAGAGCTGCACAAAGCCGTTGATGCCACCGGAAACTGCCTCTATGCGAACGATGCTCTTGGCACCGAACTGCCAGACGGGCTCTTCCCGCCCGGCAACATGGATGGTCTGACCGGTTTTGCGGAGAGCGGAGCGAAGAAACTCCCGCTCAGCCATGTCACGAAGGGACGCATCGAGAATGACAGTGGGATAATAGCCGTACTCCACGGTGATGACGTTGCCCTCTTCCCTTCTGTGCAGAAGGAGATTTTCATCTCCATCCTCCAGCATCAGGGCTGGCCGAACGGCACAGACGCCGCCCTCGGAAAGACGGCCGAACCGGTCAACGCTGTCATTTCCGGCGAGATAGTAGTTGATGGAGCCGGACTCCAGCAGGAAGCCGTCATCCGGGGCTGTGAGAACCGCCAGATCGGAGGCCTTTGCCGCTGTGCCCACGGTGGCAAACATGGGAAGGGGCTGATCAAACACCTGCTCACGTGATAAGAAAATCGATTTCATGCTTCTCCTTCTCTTCCGGCGGCCTGCTGTAGATGACCCGCCCGCCGTTGGGGTGGATCTCCGCATTGCCGTAAACCACCCAGATAGCGTCACAACGCTGCTCGGGCATTTCGGCAAAGCCGTCGGTAAATATAATCTTGTTCTCCGCATCACCGGTGAAGGCATTGACGGCAGCGTGGAAATCCGTCCCGCCGGAGCCGCTGAAGGTGAGATTGCGGATGTCCTCCTCATTGGTGACATCCTGAAAGCCGTAAAATCGGGTGTCAAAGCATCCGACGCGTATGACGGAATCCTGCCGCATAAGCCCCTTCACCCCCCGGACGAAAGCCCGGAGCAGATCGGCATCCACCGAGGCACTGGTGTCCAGCAGAATCTCGGCATGAGCAACGGGATAGGGGCGAAACTCATGGCTTAATACACCGTCACGAATGGTGGTGCCGGGAAACCAGTCAAAGTCCATCTGAAGGGAAGGTTCCAGCATCTCGGAGAGGCCGGAGACAATGGCAGCAAGGCCGGGGTCTTCAATTTCACGGGAGTGGGCTTCACTCTCTTTCCCCGCTTTTTTGCCGGTTTTGTCCGGATCAGGCTCCCCGTCCTTTTTCTCCGTATCATCCTCCGCTTTCTTCTCCTGCTCGTGGGCTTCGGCAAGGAAGACATCATACCAGTCTTCCGCACACTTCAGGTCAGCATCCGGGACGCTGACGGTGTCCTCCGGGAGGACAAACCCGTCTGACCGGAGCATGGCATTGGCCACGGCATCGGAAGCACGCTTCCAGACGGCGGGGTCCCTCCCCTTGCCACGGGCAAAGTGGCTGAGGTTGATATGCAGCAGCTGCTGGGCTGCATAGAAAAGGCGGGTCTCATCGGTATAATATGACATGAGGCGACTGTTATAATAAATGGTGTGCCCGTCGTTGTCGACAGGGCGGACGGAGAGACTGTCCTTCAGGGGAAGGAGGCGGATCTGATCCGTCCACTGGGGGTAGCGATCAGCCAGAGAGGCGAAAGCGTCTTTAAAGTCCATAGCATTCTCTCTTTGAAAATCAGGCAGAAGATCCGGCAGGAGCCGGAAAACAGCTTTCGATAAAAAAATCAGAGCGGCACTATTATAATGGCAGAAATAGTGCTTGTCAAAAGAAACATAGAACCCGGCCTGTTTGTACAGGATTTTCGTGAACGGTCACCATTATAACTTAGACGGAAGGAGAACAGAATCGGACGACGATTTTTCTGTCAGAAAACAAAAAACATCTTTACAGGATTTTACCGGACAGGTTATAATCATCTCTGCTAATTGTACGGCAGCACATGCCCAAGGTATGAAATTCTGAGAGATCGGGTCAAGGCAGACCCGGTAGTAAAGCTGCCCCATTTTATCAAGTTTAAAGGAGACCAAGCAAAATGAATCTTCAGCAATTTCAATGGACCAGGCAGCCGAAAGAATATGAAATCGGTGAAGGACAGATTTCTATCACAACCGAACCTCACACCGATTTATGGCAGCGTACCTATTACCATTTTCGAAATGACAATGCTCCCCTTCTCCAGATGGAAACGGAGGAGAAGTTCTTCTCTTTCATCGTTAAAACCGATTTCACCGAAAGTCATCACCGCTTCGATCAGTGCGGGATTGTGCTCTATCTCGACAGCGAAAATTGGCTGAAGGCATCGGTGGAGGCGGAAAACGAACAATTTCAGCATCTGGGCTCGGTGGTAACCAATCACGGCTATTCAGACTGGGCGACGACGGAGATCCCGGCAGATGTGAAGGAGATGTGGTACCGCCTCAGCCGGCGGGAAGATGACTACTGCATTGAATGCTCTGCAGACGGAAAGAGATTTCAGCAGATGCGCGTCTGCCACATGTGGGAAGGCAGCGGAAAGATCCGCTTCGGCATCTATGCCTGCAGCCCGGAGGAATCTTCCTTCAGAGCCGTGTTCACCAACCTGCACTTGACAGAGTGTGCCTGGAAGGCCCATGACGGCCAGCAGCCGGACTGATGTGTCCGGTTACCTCCCTGCTGCAATGGACGAGGCTAAGGATCTGATCGACAAAGCAAAACGGCGGAAAGGTTTTCAGTAAATGCTCACCGGGGATAGTTGTGAAAACTGTCCCCGGTGTCTGCACGAAAAAAAGAAAAAAAATTTCTGAAGCATGAAACCTTTTGGCACTCTTGTGCATATTAATAGTGAAGGCGTTTAAAAAGGACAAAGGAAACAGTCTATGACGAGTGAGCGTTTTGCTGCTCTGGCAGAAAAATATATGGATACCATTTATCGGCTCGCATACAGCTGCACGAGAAGCACTGCCGATGCTGACGATGTAACGCAGGAAGTACTGATTCACCTGTACCGGGAGGAAAAGGACTTTCAGTCAGATGAGCATGTGAAAAACTGGCTGATGAAAGTGACGATCAATCAGTGCAGAATGCTGTTCCGTTCTCCCTGGCGAAAGGCAGAGCCCATTGACGACTATGCAGAAACTCTGCAGATGGAAAATGAGGATCAGGTAGAGCTTTTCACCCTGGTTATGGGATTGGAGAAAAAATACAGAGTGGTTATCCATCTATTCTATTATGAAGGGTATTCGGTAAAGGAAATCAGTGAATTGCTGAAGATCCCGGAGAAGACGGTTCGCACAAGGCTGTTTCGCGCAAGAGCAAAGCTCAAAAATATTCTGACGGAAGAGGTATCAGACAATGACTGACAGAGAACGTATTCAGGCAGCATTTTCCCATCTCCACGCCTCTCCGGAAGATCTGACGGAGGTAATGAAAATGACAAGAGAAAACAGAACAAGAATGAAGCTGGCAACCAGAAGGATCGTAACAACCGGTCTTGCAGCTGTGATGCTGCTGGGCGCCGGAATTGCCGGGTATGCAATCGGCAATTCCTTCCATAACAGGCAGCAGGAACAACTGCGTGCAAAGTATCATGTGGAAGAGAATCCGACCAATGATTTCACGGAATTTTCTTTGCCGGAAGAGGCGTCCGACGGAAGAGGGATGACACTGCTCTCCTCCTTCCATACCGGTGATGATCTGAAAGTATACGTGGATGTATCTCCGGTAGAGCCGGAGGAAGTGGAAAACTGCTTCCGGTTTGACAGCCAGCTCTCCGATGAGGGATGGCGATTCCTGTCCTATGATTTTGATATTGACGGCGTGCACCCCATCTATGGGACGGCACAGATCTATTCTCCGGACAGTGAGTATGCTGTTGAAAGAGAACGGGTTGAAGAAACCGAAGAAGATGTACGTCAACGCTATCTGCGTGAGGCCTATGATGCCGAGACGAAAACGCTGACCCTTTTGTGCCATCTGTTCACAGAGGATCTGCCGGAGGATGGCAGCATAGAACTGCACGTATACAGCTCGGACAACTTTGTCCCGAACAGTGAAACCTATGAATGCATCTCGGAAATTCACCACGATTTCGGCACAGTCTCCGTCCCGATCACCTCGCCTGAAGTGAAAACACTCCTCTTCTCCGAGCCGAAAGCGCTCAAAGATGAGACCGGAACAATGCAGGCAGAAATTACCGGTATTGAGCTTAGCTCCGGTTCCATAAGCTGGCTGGCTAACATTCAGGATGCGGAAAGCATCTTCGGACGCTTCGAAGGTGACGACACCGAGCTTGCTGCCTACCAGCAAACAAAGATAGAATGGATCTATTTTTTACGGGATGCCACTGCCGACGCCGAGCTGATTTTTGCCGATGGACACACGGTTGCCTGCGGAGGCATCAATGGAGAACATGATGCGGAAAACGGGAGCGTGCACCTTGTCCGGAATCTGCCGGATAACGTCAACATTCACGATGTGAAGGCGATTTCCATTTTCGGAGAAACTTACTGTTTTGACGAAGCAGACGGCAAATAAGGTTCTCGGAGAATTGTTTTCTACACAAAAAAATCCCGCCGGGATATCTCTCCCCTGCCTATTGTAAGGCAGAAGGATTGAACCCCGGCGGGATTTTATCTCGGTCTCAGATCAGAATGCCACGTTTTCTGGCCTCGAAGGTCAGCTCGTCACGGAAGTCGGGATGGGCGATGGAGATAAGTTGCTTTGCACGGCTGGCAAGGCTCTGTCCTCGGAGATGGGCAATGCCGTACTCGGTGACCACATAGTCCACATCATTCTTGCTGGTAGTGACAACGGCACCCTCGGCCAGGCTTGCCTTGATTTTGCTGATGGTGCCGCCCTTGGCTGTGGACTCAAAGGCGATGAAGCTCTTGCCTCCCCTGCTCTGGGTAGCCCCACGAACATAGTCTACCTGTCCGCCGGTGCCGGAGAGATGCTTCGGCCCAATGGATTCGGCACAGACCTGCCCCCACAGATCCACCTCGACGGCAGCATTGATGGAGATCATATTGTCGTTGCGGCAGATGACGTTCGGGTCATTCACATAGTCAACGGGCAGAATCATGATGGCTGGGTTATCGTCGATATAGTCATAGATTCTCTGTGAACCAAAGGCGAAGGTGGTGACGGTTTTGAAGGGGTGGATCTGCTTCTTGCTGTTGTTGACCGCACCGCATTCAATCAGCTCCACCATGGAATCGGTGAACATCTCAGTGTGGATGCCGAGATCGTGCTTGGATTTGAGCGCCATGCCGGTGGCATCCGGGATGGCCCCGATGCCTAACTGAATGCATGCTCCATCCGGGATCTGCTCTGCAATCAGGTTGCCGATGGTGATGCTGGTTTCATCCAGCTTCACAGGCGGCAGCACCGGCAGCGGGTGGTTATTCACAACAACGGCGTCCACCTGAGAAATATGAAGCTGGGTGTTGCAGACGGCCCGGGGCTGATATTCATTCACCTCCACAAAAATGCGCTTAGCTTTGGAGATCATAGCCTCGGAATAGGAGCTGGTGGTGGCAAGACTGAAATAGCCGTGCTTATCCATAGGAGAAACAGCGATGCAGAAGGCATCGTAGGTGTAGTTATCCCGAATGAGCTTCAGCGTGTCACGGTAATAGTTGGGGATGTAATCGGCGAACCCTGCACTGATGGCTTTTCTGGCTCCGCCGCTGGAAAACCATGACACACCGTTTACTTTGCCGTTCAGACTGCTGTCAGCATAAAAGGCAAAGGGATAAGCATCAAGCATGGTATGCACCTTTATATCCTTCAGGGAACCGTTTTTTGCCCGTTCACAGATTGCTGCCATGATGGCTTCCGTCTGGGTAGGGCCGGCATCCATGCCGAAAACCCAGCCGTCACCGACTGCTTCGGCAAGCTTCTCTGCAGACGTGCATTTGGATTGATAGAGCTCTTCTAGTTTCATGAAATTGCCTCCGATAAACAGTTTTACTGCCCGTATTATAGCGCAAACGCCGTGAGAATGGAACCCTTTTTCAGCCTCTGATCCATGAAGAAATAGCGTTTGACAACGCCATGCAGAAATACTATTATGAGTAGCGGCATAGTGGGCTTTGCTGCAATTCACAACAAAACCTTACCATTTTAGCTGAAAACAGACTAAGGAGGAAGAAAATGGCTAAGAAATCAATGGACGGCAATGAAGCCGCCGCATACGCTAGCTATGCTTTTACAGAAGTAGCAACAATTTATCCGATCACCCCATCGAGCCCCATGGCAAATCATGTGGACGAATGGGCAGCAAACGGGAAAAAGAATCTATTCGGCACATCCGTCAAACTGATGGAAATGCAGGCCGAAGCGGGAGCTTGTGCTGCCATGCAGGGTGCACTGGAAGCCGGCGCTTTGGCGACCACCTATACCTCTGCTCAGGGGCTGATGCTGATGATCCCCCCAATGTACCGTATTGCGGGTCTGCTGGTGCCGGCCGTTATGCATGTGGCAGCTCGCAGCGTGGCGACTGAAGCTGTATCCATCTTCGGTGACCATCAGGATGTGATGGCGTGTCGGCAGACAGGCTGGGCACAGCTGGCATCTTCCAGCGTGCAGGAATGCATGGATCTGGGTGCAGTTGCCCATCTCTCCGCCATCAAAGGCCATCTGCCGGTGCAGCATTTCTTCGACGGGTTCCGAACCTCCCACGAGATTCAGAAAATCGACGTGCTGGACTATGCGGATCTGCAGAAAATGCTGGACTACGATGAACTGCTGAAGTTCCGCAACCGGTCTCTGAACCCGGAGCATCCCACCATCCGCAACAGCGGTGAGAATGACGATGTGTTCTTCCAGCACAGAGAGGCCAGCAACCCGACCTATCTCGCATTCCCGGATGTGGTGGAGGGATATATGCAGAAGATGTCCGCCCTGACTGGGCGTGACTATAAGCTCTTCAACTATTACGGCGCACCGGACGCCGAGCGTGTGGTGATTGCCATGGGCAGCGTCTGTGAAGCAGCCCGTGAGGTTGTGGAATATCTCAATGCACAGGGTGAAAAGGTCGGCTTTATTCAGGTGCACCTCTACCGTCCGTTTTCCCTGAAGCACTTCCTCGCAGCGATCCCTGAAAGCTGCAGAGTGCTCACGGCACTCGACAGGACCAAGGAACCCGGAGCCCTGGGTGAGCCGCTTTACGAGGATATCTGCTCAGCAATTGCGGAAAGCGGAAGAACCGGCATTCGACTCCTCGGAGGCAGATACGGCCTTTCTTCCAAAGATACGACTCCCGCTCAACTCAAAGCTGTTTACGACAACATGAAGGGTGAGTGCAAGAATCACTTCACCATCGGCATCAATGACGATGTGACCCACACTTCCCTGCCCGTGGGCGAAAACATCGTCACGGCAGGCAAGAGCATCATCTCCTGCAAGTTCTGGGGTCTCGGCTCTGACGGTACCGTCGGCGCCAACAAGAACTCCTGCAAGATTATCGGCGACAACACGGATCAGTACGTGCAGGCCTACTTCCAGTATGACGCGAAGAAGTCCGGCGGACTGACGAGAAGCCACCTGCGTTTCGGCCATGAGCCCATCCACAGCAGCTACTACGTCACCATGGCTGACTTTGTGGCCTGCCACAAGCAGAGCTACATGCATACCTTTGACATAGCAAACGAGATCAAGCCAGGCGGAACCTTCCTGCTCAACACCCACTGGAAGGGTGAGGAACTGGAGGCAAATCTCACCAACCGCACCAAGCGCATTTTAGCGCAACGCAAGGTGAACTTCTACACCATCAATGCCACAGGCATTGCGGAGGAGATCGGCCTCGGCAACCGGACCAGCACCGTGCTGCAGGCAGCCTTTTTCAAACTCTCGGGCGTTCTGCCTATTGAGCAGGCGGAGCAGTACATGAAGGATGCCGCCGTGAAGACCTTCTCCCGCAAGGGTGAGAAGATTGTGAACATGAACCTCGCCGCCATTGAACGCGGCCTGACGGATGCCGTGAAGATCGACATTCCGGAAAGCTGGGCCTCCCTGCAGGATGAGGAGCGCAGTGTGGATGAAAGCCTGCCGAAATACGTCCGTGAGATTCTGATCCCCATGGACCGGGCGGAAGGCGATAATCTCCCTGTCAGCACCTTCAGCGAATATGCGGACGGCGTTATGCCGATCGCTGCAGCACAGTATGAAAAACGTGGTGTAGCTGACAACGTACCGGTCTGGGATCCGACAAACTGTATCGGCTGTAACCGCTGCTCTCTGGTCTGCCCCCATGCAGCGATCCGGCCCTTCCTGTTCACGGAAGAAGAGGCTGCCGCTGCACCCGAAAGCTGTGTTACCAAAAAGGCAATCGGCAAAGGGTTTGAGCATTACCGCTACCGCATTCAGGTGGACGTGCTGGACTGCCAGGGATGCGGAAGCTGCATGAACGTCTGCCCCGCCAAGGAAAAAGCTCTTACCATGGCGCCGCTGGAGACACAGCTTGCGGAGCAGAAGAACTGGGATCACTGCCTGACACTTTCGGAAAAAACGAACCCCATGAGCCGCTTCTCCGCAAAGGGCAGCCAGTACGAGCAGCCGCTCTATGAATTTTCAGGCGCCTGCCCGGGCTGCGGTGAGACGCCTTATATCAAGCTGCTCACCCAGCTCTTCGGTGACAGAATGTATGCCGCCAACGCAACCGGCTGCTCCCAGGCATATGGTTTCTTTGCTCCCACCTTCCCACAGACGGTGACAAAGCGAGGCTTTGGTCCCGCCTTCTCCAATTCTCTGTTTGAAAACAACGCTGAGTTCGCTCTCGGTATCAGTCTCTCCGTTGACCAGCTCCGGGCTAAAACGAAAATGCATGCACGTGCTGCTGTCGAAGAGACAAAGGACGAGGTTCTGAAAGCAGCTCTGGAGGCCTGGCTTGCCCACGGCGATGAGAATGAGCAGACGGTCATCCTCTCCGACGCCGTGCGTGTAGCTCTGGCTCACACAACGGATACCAGCGATCATGTTGCCTATGTCAAACGCCGCCAGGACACTCTGACCAAGAAGGCCGTCTGGATGGTCGGCGGTGACGGATGGGCATACGACATCGGTTACGGCGGGCTGGATCATGTGATGGCTTCCGGGCTCGATCTCAACGTGCTGGTGCTGGACAATGAGCTCTATGCCAACACCGGTGGACAGGCTTCCAAGGCGACCCCGGTGGGTGCATCCGTTCAGTTTGCCGCAGCCGGAAAGAGCACACCGAAAAAGGATCTTGGCCTGATTCTCTCCAACTACGGCTACATCTATGTGGCACAGATCAATCTTGGTGCAAACCCGGAGCATGCGATCAAGTGCCTGAAGGAAGCCGCAGCCTACAAAGGCCCCTCCATTGTTATCGCTTATGCTCCCTGCATCAACCACGGCGTCACAAAGGGCATGGGCAAGGCTATGGAAGAAGGCAAAGCCGCTACCGAATGCGGATTCTGGCCGCTCTTCCACTACAACCCGAATCACGAGCAGGCCGGAAAGAACCCGTTTGTTCTCGACTCCGGCGAGCCCAACGGCAAGCTTCGTGACTTCATGATGGGTGAAAACCGTTTTGCATCTCTGACGAGAACCTTCCCCGAACGGGCAGAGATTCTCTTTGCCGAGGCGGAAGAGTTCACCAAACGCCGTTATGCCAAGTACAAGCATCTGGCCGGACAGGGCTTCCCCGAAGGCAGACCTCATGATAAGCTGATTGATTAAAAAATAAATGAACCTCTGCAGATCGCATTGAGAATCTGCAGAGGTTCTTTTTGTTATGCAGTTTTATGCTTTCGGGTGATTTTCATCTTCCGAGGGCTTCTTAGGATCCTGGGTAGCATCAGAAGATTCCGGCTGCCCGGCAGGAGAAACGGAAGACTCGGCGGAAGGAGAATCAATCTGCTTCTGTTCTTCCGAACCGTCGAACATAGCGATCTTGCGGGCGGGGCGTTCAATTGTCTTGTCATTGACAGCCTGCTTCGCCTCTTTCATAAACTCCGGCATGAACTCACCGTGCTCGAAGTAGTAATTGAACTCATCAGCCGAAATCGTCTCATTCTCCAAAAGATATTCGGCAATGGCAATCAGCTGTTCGCTGTGGTCGGTAAGAATCTTGCGGCATTCGGCAGAGGCTCTGTCGAAAATGGCCTTGACCTCTTCGTCGATGATGCCGGCAGTCTCTTCGGAATAGCTCTTGGTGGTGCCGAAGTCACGCCCGATAAAGATGCTCCGGTCGGAGGAATCAAACATGATCGGTCCGAGGCGCTCGCTCATACCGTAACGCATCACCATGTCTCTTGCAATGGAGGTAGCCTGCTGGATATCACCGGAGGCACCGGTGGAGATATCATCCAGGAAGATCTCTTCAGCCATACGGCCGCCGAGAGCCATCACGATATTCTCATACATCTCACCACGGGATTTGAAGTTTTCAAGATCCTCCTGCGGGCGGAAGAGGGT
Source organism: Oscillospiraceae bacterium (assembly GCA_902778665.1). GTDB lineage: Bacteria > Bacillota > Clostridia > Oscillospirales > Oscillospiraceae > Limivicinus. The sequence continues at coordinate 22,364 of CACYYN010000009.1, forward strand.
AAATCCGCCTGCAGCACCACGGGGAATGATGGTGATATAGTGGACGGGATCCACATTCTTTAAGAACTTGCCTGCAACAGCATGGCCGGATTCATGATAGGCGGTGAGCCTTCTGGCCTTGTCCGACATTTTGCGGGACTTCTTCTCCGGACCCATCTGGACCTTCAGGATAGCCTCATCGATATCGTCCTGGGTAATGAAGCGTTCCTTCCGGCGCACGGCCAGTATGGCGGCCTCATTCATCAGGTTTTCCAGATCAGCCCCGGAGAAACCGGGCGTACCCTTTGCGATGTTGTTGAGATCCACCGTGTCGGCCAGCTGCTTATCCCTTGCATGGATTTTGAGGATAGCCTCTCTGCCCTTGATATCCGGCAGGCCCACATAAATCTGCCTGTCAAACCGGCCGGGACGCAGCAGAGCATTATCCAGAATATCGGCACGGTTGGTAGCTGCCATGACGATGACGCCTTCGTTATTGCCGAAACCATCCATCTCCACAAGGAGCTGATTGAGAGTCTGCTCACGCTCATCATGTCCGCCGCCGAGGCCGGAACCTCTCTGACGGCCAACCGCATCGATCTCATCGATGAAGACAATGGCAGGAGCAACCTTCTTGGCCTGCTCGAACAGATCTCTCACGCGCCCGGCACCGACGCCCACATAAAGCTCCACAAAATCAGAACCGGAGATGGAGAGGAACTGCACATTCGCCTCTCCTGCCACGGCTTTCGCCAGGAGGGTTTTACCGGTTCCCGGAGGGCCAACCAGCAGAATACCTTTGGGGATTCTTGCGCCCATCTCGGTGTAGCGCTTCGGATCCTTCAGGAAGTCAACCACTTCTGCAAGCTCTGCTTTTTCCTCGTCACACCCGGCCACATCCTTGAAGGTTTTTTTGTCCTTCTCGTCAGAGCCGAGTTTGGTGCGGGCCTTGCTGAACCGGGCAAACCCGCCTGCTCCACCGCCACCGGCACGATTCATCATGAAATACCAAAGGGCCATTGCCCCGAACATGATCACGAGATAAGGCACAAAGCTTGCCCACCAAGGCAGTGTAAAGCCCTCGGTGTAGTCATACTTTTCAATGGTGCCAGCTTTGTACTGTTCCAGGATCAGATCGTGGAAATCCTCATAGAAAACGGAAAAGCTGTACAGATCGTAGGATTTTTCCTCTGTGGGATTCATGGGGTCATTGGTTCGGATCTCCAGAAGAATGGTGTTGCCTTCGGTCTTGAAGGACTGGATCTTCTCCTTCTCAAAGAGATCAACCAGCTCGGAGTAGGAATCCAGTGAGTCCTTCTTCGTGTCAGTGTTGATGGTGAAGACAACGGCAATCACGATGACTGCGAGGAGAACATAGAACCCGATATCTCTGGTTCTGTTGCGGTTCGGTTTCAAATAACACTCACATCCTTTGAATTACGGGAAATAAAACGCGTAGAAAATCAGTTATTATAGATCTCCGGCTTCAGCACGCCGACATAGGGAATGTTGCGGTACTTTTCGTTATAGTCCAGCCCGTAGCCGACGACAAATTCATCCGGAACCTCAAAACAGGAATAATCCGCATAGACGTCTGCCTTTCTGCGAGAAGGCTTATCCATAAGCGTAACAATGGAAACGGAAGCAGGCTGACGAACAAGAAGATAATTCTTTAAATAATTCAGCGTCACACCGGAGTCCAGAATATCTTCCACGAGAATCAGATGCTTTCCGCCGATATCGGATCTCAGGTCCTTGTCAATGCGAACGGCACCGGTGGACGTGGTTCCGCTGTAGGAAGAAACAGCCATAAAGTCAACCGAGCAGTTGATGCTCACACAGCGCATCAGGTCAGCCATAAAAACAAAGCAGCCCTTCAGCACACCGACAAAAACAGGTTCCTTCCCGTCAAAATCTTCCGAAATCTTTTTGCCGACCTCGTGCACTTTTTCCAGGATTACTTCTTCCGACAGCAATACTCTTTCAATATCGTCTTCTGCTCTTCTCAATTGGAACCTCCATTCCATTTTTCCACAGTTATCTGATAAACGCTGTCTCCCTCACGGGGAACAGTTCGTTCGGCAATTCCGAGACCGATCACTGCCAGCACACCTCTGTCATCTCGCAGGACAGGAGTCATTGCCCTCTCCTGCTGTGTATAGCCTGCTTCGGCAAACAGCTTTCGGACAGATTTGGTGCAGTTTCGGCCATAGAGGCGAATCTCATCGCCTGCTCGACGCGATGTCAGAAAAACGCGCCCATATATTTGATCACATTTAAATGAAAAAGGTTTGAACAAGCCGTGAACTTTTTCATGGTAAACCAATATTTCTGTGTGTACACGGATTCCTGCCTCGGCAAGAATCACGCTCTCACCGGGGATCAGCTCCGTGTCAGGCAGAGAGAGGATCTTCTCCTTCCCAAACCGGATTTTCCCCTGCTCAATAACCAGCTTTGCACCCGGAACCTCGATGATGGACCGTTCCGTTCGGGAGGCCGCAGAGAGGATCGCATCCACATGCTTCCGCTCAAGACTCTTCGGACAGAGAAGCCGGATCACACGGGAAGAAACCGCCCTGTCCAGAGCACAGAGCCGGGATGAAGAGAGAAAGCTTCCGTCATAGTTTTCGGCAATAAATGCCTCTGCCTGAGTGTTTAAAAAGACATCGTCCTGCCGGAGAAGCTCTCCCATTCTCAGCATTGCCTCTCCAAAGGAAGGATTGATCTCTTTCAGCTCGGGAAGCACATGATGGCGGAGACGGTTGCGGGTATAGGCATCGGAGGCGTTGGAACTGTCCTCCACAAAAGGTATACCGTTTTCCTTCAGATAAGCCTCGATCTCCTGCCGCTTTAAGCAGAGCAGCGGGCGAACAACAATGCCGTGAACCGGCGGAATGCCGGAAAGGCCCTCCGCCCCTGAACCACGGACCAGATGAAAGAGCACGGTCTCCGCATTGTCCTCCAGATGATGGGCCGTTGCGATCCGATCGCAGGCAAGCTTTTCGCAGGCACGCCGGAGGAAATCATATCGAAGTTTTCTCGCGGCTTCTTCCAGCCCGATCGCATGCTCGGATGCATAGGAAGCCACATCTCCCTTTTCAGAGAAAAACGGGATTTTTCTCTCCCTGCACCAGCTTTGAACAAAGGCACAGTCACGATCTGATTCCTCTCCCCGGAGGGAATGGTTAAAATGGGCCGCACAGACAGAAACTCGAAGACGCTCAGAATTCTCCAAAAGCAGATGGAGCATGCACATGGAATCCGCCCCGCCGGAGACGGCACAGAGCACCTTCATCCCGGGGCGGAGCATATCATAACGGGAGATATACGCGGCGACCTTGTCAGAAACCGCCTCAGTAATCTTCTTCACGGTTGGCCTCGTATGAGGTAAAGGACGTGTACTCCGCAAGCCAGTTGAGGTACACAGTCCCGGTGGAGCCTCGCCTGTTCTTTAAAATCAGAGCCTCCGCCAGATTCGGGTTCTCAGCTTCCTTGACGTAATAACCCTCCCGATAAAGGGCGACGACTGCATCCGCATCCTGCTCAATGGAGCCGGATTCGCGCAGGTCAGAGAGGAGAGGCCGTTTGTCCTGCCGGGATTCCACCGCACGGTTAAGCTGTGACAGGCAGATAATGGGCACGTTGAGCTCCTTGGCCATAATTTTCAGCATACGGCTGATCTCGCTGACCGCCTGCTGCCGGTTGTCTGCCCAGGAGTTTTTGGTGCCGGCGGAGGACATGAGCTGCAGATAGTCAATGCACACCAGCCCCAGATCCTTCACACGGCGGCAGGATGCCTTCATGTCGGACACAGTGACTGACGGGTTATCGTCGATGCGGATGTCGGACATACTCATCTGCTGGGCAGCCTCAGAAATGGAACGCCATTGGCTGTCAGTCAGCTGGCCGGTCATCAGATTCTGGGAGGGCACCATCGCCGCCTTGGAGAGGAGACGGGTCACCAGCTGCTCTCTGGACATTTCCAGTGAGAAAAAGGCAACCGTCTTTTTCAGCACCAGTGCCACATGCAGGGCGATGTTCAGGGCGATACTGGTTTTGCCCATACCGGGTCGGGCGGCAATCAGAATGAAGTCTGACTTATTAAGGCCGAGAAGCATCCTGTCCAGATCCGGGAGACCTGTTGACAGGCCCGGGATTCGGCTGCCGGAGGCGGCATATTCCGACAGGGTGTCAAACACATTGTTGATGACCGAGGAAACAGGCAGCAGCCCGCCCACATTTCTGCCCTGGCGGAGAAGATAAATCTTCTGCTCGGCGGCTTCCAGCACAGTGTCTGCCTCGCCGGCCCCTTCGTAGACCATGTTGTTGATCTCATCGGCGGCTTCTCCCAGATGGCGTAACATGGCCCTGTCACGGACAATGGCGGCATACTCCAGCACATTGGCCGCAGTAGGTGTAAGACGCATCACTTCCGCCAGGTAACTCTCGGTATTGTCATCATAGACACCGCGAACCTTCATCTGGTCAATTACCATGACGGGGTCGATGGTCTGGGAGTAGGCAAACATCTGATAGATGGTCTCAAACACATCACGGTTTTGCTTGAGATAAAAATCCTCCGTGTTTACCTTTTCAATAACATCCGGAACACACCTGGGGTCAATGAGCATGGAACCGATGACCGCCTGTTCAGCCGTGGCGGAATATGGTGTTTTTCTTCCAAGAAGCTCATCCATGGCTGAGCTTATCCCTCAACCACCAGAACGCTGATATCTCCGGTGATCTCATAGCCAAGCTTGGCTTTCACGGTAAAGGTGCCGTAGCTCTTGATGGGGTCAGCCTGGACGATTTTATTCTTGTCGATCTCAATGGCATGCTGTGCCTTGAGCGCATCGGAAATTTCCTGGGAGGTAACAGCCCCGAAGAGCTTGCCGCTGCCGCCGGATTTGGCACGGATCGTAACCTGCACGGAAGAGAGCTTCGCGGCTATCTCTCTGGCCTGGGCTTTTTCGCGCTCCATCTGGGCCTTTTTTGCCTTTTCCTGAAGCTTCATGGTGTTGATATTGTCTGCCGTGGCTTCCGTCGCAATCCCACGGGGAATGAGATAGTTGCGGGCATATCCGTCCGAAACTTCCTTCATCTCGCCCTTTTTGGCTTTTCCTTTTACATCCTGATTGAAAATAACTTTCATCTTGTTCTAACTTCCTTCCTGTATATGGTTTTCAGCTAAGATATTCATCAATCGCCCGGAGTATCATCTCACGGGCTGTCGGTGCGTCCACATCTTTCAGTTGAGCAGCAGCTGCACTGCGATTTCCACCCCCGCCCAGCTTTTCCATGATCAGCTGCATGTTCATCTCCCCGATGGACCTGGCTGAGGCGATACATCCGCCGCCCTCTGCAGGGGCAACCACAATAGATGCCTCCACGCCGGAAATATTCAGCAGTTCATCAGCCGCCTTTGCTGCGATGATCCTGCCGGTCACCTGATCCGGCATGGCAATTGCCACGCCGCGATAGATCTGGGCACTCTGCAGCACACGGTATTTGGCGAGGGTATCCTCCAGGTCACTCTGGAGCAGTTTTTTCACCTCTGCAGTGTCAGCCCCCGCTCTGCGAAGATAAGCGCCGGCATCAAAGGTTCTCTCACCGGTGCGGATGGTAAAATTCTTGGTATCCAGTGCGATACCTGAGAGCAGTGCCTCCGCCTCGCACTTGAGCACACTGTTGATGTCCTCAATCTCCTGGATAATCTCCGTGAGGAGCTCACAGGCCGAGGAGGCATAGGGCTCAATAAAACCGAGAGCAGCATTGTGTATATAGGTGGCAGCCACCCGGTGATGGTCAATAACAGCAACACGGTTGCAGGCATCCAGCAGATCTGCATCCTCCACCTGCTCCGGCCGGTTGGTATCCACCACCACGAGAAGGGATCTGCCGTCGGCATGGATGATGGCATCCTGGGGTGAAATGAACACATTCCGATACTCGGGCACCGTCTTCAGCCTGTCAATCAGCGGTTTTGCGGCTGTGTTGTTCTCATCCACCACAATGTTATACCGGATCCCGCTGAGCCGGGCGACACAGCAGACACCCACTGCAGCACCGATGGCATCGAGGTCACTGTAGCGGTGGCCCATCACAAAGACCCTTGAAGAATCCTCAATCAGAGACTGGAGCGTATTGGCCATCACACGGGATTTCACCTTGGTGCGCTTTTCAATTTCTCCGCCTCGTCCACCGTAAAACTCAAAGCTGAGCCGATTCTTGACAACCACCTGGTCTCCCCCACGGGATACGGCCAGTTCGGCCGCCATCTCGGCAAACTGGAGGGCTTCGGAGAAGTCCTGTGCATCCTCCCCGAAGCCGATGGAAACCGTAACCGCAATGCCTGCAGCACTTTCCACACTTCGGATGGCTTCCACCACATGAAACTTATCCTGCTTCATGGATGCCAGGTTTCGCTTTTCCAACAGTACCAGATAGCGGTCTCTGTCCAGGCGGCGGACAATGCCCTTGCAGTCATTCGCCCAGGCGGAGAGCTTCTCCTCAATGCTGTCACGGATGCGGTTGCGTTCCTTATCCGGCTGGTTTTTCGTCAGCTCCTCGTAATTGTCAATAAGCAGAATGCCTGCCACCGGGCGGGACTGCTCATATTCAATGCGGATATCATCATAATCCGTCACATCCACCCAGTAGGTAATGCCGAGGAATGTGGCGTCCTGATCATCAAAATCATGCCGGACCACATTTCCGTGAACCCGATAACGCCTGCCGTTCAGTTCCAGCAGGGTGGGAAACTCGGTCTTTCCCTCAGAAAGCCATTTCCCGGAAAAATCATCCAGAAAGTCAGACATGCGGGCATCAAAACGCTTGCCTTTGCTGCCGCAGACCTTGAAAAACTCCTCATTGGCCCAGACAATCCGTGTATCCTCCAGGTGAAAAACCGCAATCGGCAGCGGGAAATTCATCAGGGTGTGGCTGCGGGCATTTTCCGCATCGTACATGACGGATTCAATATACGTCTCCAGCAGCTTTTGCCGTTTTTTTGTGGTAAAGTAATAGACCACCAGCAGCACCATCACGGCAACTGCCTCCACAGCTGCAAGAATCTCCATTATCCATCCGGCCTGTGTGTCTGCCAGAGCAAAATGGCCGAGACAAAACGTAACCGCCACGAATACACACATGACGATCAGATAGACCCCGGCGTTTATATCAATGAGCCTGCGAAGATTCTTGTTCACAGCCATCCCCTCACAAAGACCCTATATGGGTATAATTCATTTTATTATACCAAATGTTGCATCTGTTTACAACAAAAAACTCACTTTACAAAGAAGAATTTAAAAGGTATGATAGAGAAAGTCAATACCTGCATCATCATGCTTCAACCGAAAGGAAGATCTCACCATGAAAGTGCTCCTGAAAAAACTGAAAGAAAACGCCCTGTTGCCCCTACGAGGCTCCACATTCGCCGCAGGCTACGATCTCTGCGCCTGTATAGATAATCCTATGCTTGTAGCGCCCCATGAAACGGTTAAAATCGGCACCGGCATTTCCGCTGCTATCCCCGTCGGCTGGTTCGGAGCAGTGTTTGCGAGAAGCGGGCTTGCCTGTAAGGAAGGGCTTCGGCCTGCAAACTGCGTCGGCGTGATTGACAGCGACTATCGGGGAGAGATCATTGTAGCTGTGCATAACGATTCCTCCGAAGAGCGGTGCATTGCGCCGGGAGAACGCATTGCCCAGCTGGTGATTCTCCCCTTTCTCGAAACGGAGTTTGCATGGACAGAAGAGCTGCCCGAAACCGAGCGGGGTGAGGGCGGGTTCGGCTCCACGGGTAAATAAAAAGGCAATCTGACGAAAATAGCCAATTCAATCAGCCCTTTCTCGTGTAAAACAGCCAAAAATAAAGCTGGCTGTTGACATACACGATTTAACGTGCTAAAATGCGGTCAAACCGATGAAGAAGAGTGAGTAGGCTTTGAAATGCTTCCTTCAGCGAGCTGCCGACGGTGTGAGGGCAGCGGAAAGCGCAAATGCCGAATGGGCTTCTGAGGGCAAAAGGAAAAGGCTTAAAAACCTGAGTATGTGCGCCGGGGCTGGTATCCCCGTTAATAAAAGCCAGCGTATGTTGGTACGCGAAAAGAGGGTGTGTTTTCACATCAAGCCGGGTGGCACCACGGGAAGTTTTCTCCCGTCCCAGCAAGTTTATTGCAGGGACGGGATTTTTGCTTTTATTTCCGTCCTTCTCCCGAAAAAAAGCGAATACTAAAAATAAGGAAGGAAAACCCACCATGAAAAAAATCATCAGCACCGTTGTGATTCTCGCATTGGTCCTCTCCCTCTCTGCTCTCGCTTTTGCGGAGGGTGAAACCTACAAAGTAGGCATCTGCAACTTCGTGGATGACGCTTCTCTCAACCAGATTATCGCAAACATCTGCTCTCAGCTCGCCGCCATCGGAGAAGAGAAGGGTGTCACCTTTGAAATCTCGGAAGACAACTGCAACACCGACGCAAACGTCATGAACCAGATCATTGCCAACTTCATTGCCGACAAGGTGGACCTGATGGTCGGCGTGGCAACACCGGTTGCCATGGGCATGCAGGCCGCAACAGAAGATAACGCTATCCCTGTGGTATTTGCTGCCGTGTCCGACCCTGTAGGTGCAGGCCTTGTGGACACGCTGGAAGCACCGGGCGCCAACCTGACCGGAACCTCCGACTATCTGGACACCAACGCCGTCATGAACCTGATCTTTGCCGCCGACCCCGAGGCTGATCTGATCGGCCTTCTCTATAATGTGGGAGAGGATTCTTCCACCGCACCCATCGCAGCTGCCAAAGCCTATCTTGATGAGAAGGGCGTCAAATATGTGGAGCGTACCGGGACCACCGTTGACGAGGTGATGCTGGCAGCGGAAGCTCTGGTCAGCGACGGTGTGGACGCTGTCTTCACCCCGACAGACAACACCATCATGACAGCAGAGCTGGCCATTTATGAAACCTTCGTCGAAGCAGGAATTCCCCACTACACCGGAGCAGACAGCTTTGCCCTGAACGGAGCATTCCTCGGCTACGGCGTTGACTATGCAAACCTCGGCGTGGAGACCGGCAACATGGTGGCCGATATCCTCCTGAACGGCAAGAACCCCGGTGAGGTGCCTGTTATGACCTTTGATAACGGCACTGCCACGGTAAACACCGACATCTGTGCTCTCCTCGGCCTTGATTATGACACGATCGCCGAGACCTTTGGCCCTTACTGCACAAAGGTCCAGCCCATCACCACAGCCGAGAGCTTTGACGACTTAGCCTGAGCACAAAACATGAGGACAATAGGGAGGCGAGTCACTCGCCTCCTTCCGAATACCCGATAAGGAGTTCCCAATGGCATCAATCCTTCAAACTGCACTGGAACTGGGGCTGATCAGCTCCCTGACCGTATTGGCACTGTTTCTCAGCTATTCCATGCTGAATGTATGTGACCTCTCCACCGACGGCTGCTTCACACTCGGAGCAGTCGTCGGTGCGGTGGTTGCCCTGGCCGGTCACCCCTATCTGTCTCTGCCGGCAGCAATGGGGGCCGGCATGCTCTCAGGCCTGGTCACCGCTCTGCTCCAGACCAAAATGGGCATTGACAGCCTGCTCTCCGGTATCATCGTCAACACCGGGCTATACTCCATCAACATTGCGGTGATGGGTGGGGCCTCTCTGCTGAATATGAATAAGACCGAGACGGTTTTCACCAAGCTCAAGGCACTGCTGAAGAGCACTCCCCTCTCCGGTACCTATAAAACTGTTGTGGCCCTGATCGCCGTGGCTCTGGTCATCGCTTTCCTCACCTGGTTTCTGAAAACAAGACTGGGTCTCGCGATTCGCGCCACAGGCAACAACCCGGATATGGTCCGCTCCTCTTCCATCAACCCCGCTTTTACAACAATTGTTGGCCTGTGCATCTCCAACTCCTTCACAGCTCTGTCCGGATGCCTGCTGGCTCAGAGCCAGAAATCGGTGAATATCGATATCGGATCCGGTATGGTGACGATTGCGTTGGCGTCCCTGCTTATCGGGCGCGCATTTGCCGGCAGAGGCGGCATTGCACGAAAGGCATGCGGTGCCGTGATCGGTGCCATCATCTTCCGGTTGGTTTACGCTGCCGCACTCCGTTTCCACATGCCGGCTTTCATGCTCAAGCTGGTGTCCTCCGTCATTGTGATCATAGCGATTGCGGGGCCCTATCTCAAATCCCGCTATCCGGAATTTCACCGCAGAATGACTCACAGAGCCGGAAAGGAGGAAAAATGACATGCTGAGGCTGACACATATTTCCAAGACCTTCAATCCGGGCACAGTCAATGAGAAGAAAGCGCTTTGTGATATTTCCCTCGATGTGGCAGACGGTGACTTTATTTCGATCATTGGGAGCAACGGAGCCGGGAAAAGCACGGTTTTCAACGCCATCGCCGGCAGCTTCTACACCGACAGCGGCAGCATCTTCCTCGACGGAGAGGATATCACGCTGCAGCCTGAGCATGTGAGGGCAAAAAAAATCGGAAGGCTTTTCCAGGATCCCATGCGTGGCAGTGCACCAGGCATGACCATTGAGGAAAACCTTGCCCTGGCTGCCGGAAAAGGCGGATGGTTCTCCCACATCTCCCGGGCAACACGGGAGGAATTCCGCGAGAGGCTCTCACTGCTGGGGATGGGGCTGGAGGACAGAATGCAGCATCCCGTTGGCCTGCTCTCAGGCGGGCAGCGGCAGGCGCTGACGCTGATGATGGCAACTTTCAACCCGCCGAAACTTCTGCTGCTGGACGAGCACACGGCGGCACTTGACCCTGCCACGGCTGAAAAGGTCCTGGCTCTGACAAAGGACATTGTGGAGAAAAACGCCCTCACCTGTCTGATGGTCACACACAACATGCAAACTGCACTGGATCTCGGGAATCGGACGCTGATGATGGATAACGGCAGAATTATCTATGACGCCTCCAGTGACATGAGAAGCCGTCTGAATGTGGAAGATCTGCTGGTTCTCTTCCGCGAAGCAGTCGGAAAGAATCTGGATAACGACAGAATGATGCTGGGATAATCTCCCGGCATTTTTCTATGACGAATCTATCAAATCGGAAAATACAGATCTTTATCATCAGGAAATAATAATACCAGCTTTTGCAGACAGACGAAGGACAGATGATGAAAACAACAGGACGATCTTTTCCGGATGCACCGGTTTTGGAGACGAGGATCCGGACAGAAAGGGCAAAAATCTTTCCGGAGGGAGCCATCGGCTACTTTCTCGGCCCGACCCTTGCCATGCTCACGAGCTCGATTATGGCGAACTATTTCAACGCATACCTGTCGAACGTGCTGAACATCAACAAATGGGCAGGCCGGTTTTTCGCCTGGATGCCGGTGGTATCGGTGTTCTTTGTGATATTGGGCAACATTCTTGTTGGGCGGCTGATGGACAGGATGAGGCTTTCAGCCGGGAAAGCACGGCCGCTGATTCTTTTGAGCATACCGCTGAATATCATGGCACTGACGGTGCTTTTTATCCTCTCGCCCTATGTGAACGAGACTATACAGGAAAAGCAGTTGAAGTGCCTTGTGCTGCTGGCCATCGGATATATCCTGCTGTTTGCGGTGGCATGCCCGATGTATTCCACTCCCCACGCCGCACTTGTGTCCCTTTCCACGCGCGTAAGCAAAGACCGGAGCCTTCTTGCGACAATATCAAACGCTGCAACGCTGGCATCCATGGGAATTGTGTCGATGGTTCTTCCCTTTTTTCTCCGGGAGCTGTTTGTATATGACATGAGCGGTGCGGGAACACCGGTGCTGAACGAATCGGGTGTGACGGAATACTATGTGGATGCGTCCGGTGCGGCGATTTATGACGGAGCAGCCTCCTATCAGCACTGGAAGATCTTTGTGCTTATCCTGATGGTGATAACAGCAGTGGGAGCACTGGCGGAGTTTTTCTTCACCAGGGAGCGTGTCACCGAGGAGAGCATGGGCTCTGACGAAGCCATACGGGAAGCACTGAGCGTGAGGGAGCAGGCAAAAATCTGCTTCAAAGACAGATTCTGGTGGATTATGATGGCATTTCTCCTTCTCTACCAGATGGGCGGCATGCTGAAAAATGTGTTGCAGCTCTACTTCTGCCAGGCCATGTTCCCTGACGGGCAGGGCAACTACACCACTGCCTGGGGCGGAAGGATACAGGGCATGCTGGCAATCCGTGCTGCCATGCCCTGGATTTTCATTGGCGGTGAGACCATCGGCTTCGGCGTGATTTTTGTGCTGTTTCTGTTTATGAAGGTTGAAGATTATGCTGATGAGGATCGGGCAGCACTCTCCTCCCGGAGAATATAACAGGCATTCTATTCCGGCTCTGCGGCCCCGACTGAGACAAAACATCCTGCTCCTTAGAAGGGGCAGGATGTTTTCATTCATGCTATTATTTTTAAATGCTATCCTGCCTTACGGCACAGAGTGATAGTAGATGACGATACTGACGTCGGGATAATAACGGCCGGGCCAATAGTCTGAACGGTTATTGACCACCATTTTGTAGACCGCCTGATTCAGACTGTCGGCAGGGTCGGAAAGATCATTGAGAGGACGGGTTTCGATGTTGGAGAAGCCGGCATCCCGAAGCTCCAGCTCCACATAGTTATAGGGAACGCCGATATAATCCTCCACCCGGGAGGGAAAGGAGATTTTGCCGGAAGCTATTTCGACCCTGGTGGCAATCAGGGCAACAGCTATAACAGCGGCAAGGATGATGCCCATCCACAGGAAAGACCTGCCGATGGTTTTTCTTTCACGTTTTTCCTCTTCCAGAGAGACAGAAAGCCTATGCCCGCAGCCCGGGCAGTAATTCCCCTCTTCAGTTATTGTTCTTCCGCATTTGGGACAGACCATAAGTCAAGCACCTCATTCTTCCCGGAAAGTATAGGTTGAAGGATTGTAGCAAATATTGTCTGCCTGAGTGATGACAACCTCATTATCTTCAAGCTGAAACTGATCTGCCATTAGGGCACTCCCCTTTTCTGTGAATTCAATTCAGAGCTCAGATTTTTCCCTTTTCGCGAAGAATCTGCTCTGCCAGGGTGACGCACTCAAAAACCATGTCATCACAATGGGGCTTCTTCTCACGCCCCTGCTCCTTATTTTTGCGAAGAAGATCGGCACAATCCAGCATACCGTCATGCCGGTCTTTCAGGAGACGGTAATATTCGCCGACGGTGCCGGCATCCTCCACGCCGAAAAGGCCGAGAACCACCAACCCGCCCACGACAGCACCACATGTGGCAGCCCGTTTCAGTCCGCCGCCGAGATTTGCACACAGGGCATTGGCGTGCTCTTCACTCAGGCCCGCATCGGCAGCGAAGGGAATGACAACCGACTGGGCACAGTTATAAGGAGGCGCAGTGCTTGCACGAAGCTCCTTTGCCCGATCCAGATATCTGCTCATCGTTTTTTCTCCTTTCATGAGAGAAAGAAAAATCAGGAAATACTTATCTTATATACTATAAAGGATAAACGCAAAAAGAGCAACAAAAACTTCCGGCGAAGGGCCGGAAGATTTCGTTTAAGAGGAGTGCTGAAGAAAAAGGGAGCGAAAAATATCAGAGTTTTGCCTTAACTGAGCGGGTATCATGCGAAAACGGTTTGCCCTGCTGATCGGATGCCTGACAACCGTGGCAGCAGGCACCGCAGGAGGCACAGTTGCCCCCGCAGGAGGACCTGCCGGCCTTTCTGTCGTTCACGAGGCTGCGGATGCAGAGAACGACGACAAGGAGGATAACCGCGATAATCAAAACGTTAATCATAATGTATGATCAGACCGTGAGCTTCGTGGCTTCCTTGTAGGGGCGGAAGAGCTGGAAGCAGATGCCGGCGACGATGGCAATGCCGACGATGAGGCCGAGAATGTTGACATCGCCCACAAAGAGCCTGCCGATCTGGAAAACAGCAAGGGCAATGACGTAGGCAAAGCAACACTGGTAGGCAATGGCAAACCAGGTCCACTTGCGGTTGTTCATCTCACGCTTGATAGCACCGATTGCTGCAAAGCAGGGAGCGCACAGCAGGTTGAAGATCATGAAGGCGTAAGCTGCTAGCTTGCCGTGACCGCCGGAGAAGGCGTTGAAGTCAGCCGCGATGCGGTCCCAGATCTGCTCGCCCTCTTCGGTGAGCTCATCTTCGCCGCCCTTGTCGTCATAGTTGTAGAGGACGCCGAAGGTGCCGACCACCTCCTCTTTTGCAACAAGACCGGTGACGGTTGCCACAGTGGGCTTCCAGGACCCGAAGCCGAGAGGACGGAAGACGGGAGCTGCCACATTGCCCACGTTTGCGAGAATGGAGGCATCCATGGGGGTAACATCCTCTTCGGGGATGTTCATCTTTTCAGCGAGAGAGGAGACATATTCTTCCGTGGCAACGGTCTCATCCTCAAAGAGAGGCTCGACCATGCCGAACTTGCCATTGACCGTGCCGAAGCTGGAGAGGAACCAGATGATGATGGAGCTGAGGAGAATGACCGTACCTGCACGGCGGATGAAGGACCAGCCACGCTCCCACGTGCCGCGAAGCACATTGACTGCGGAAGGAACATGGTAGGCAGGAAGCTCAATGACGAAGGGGGCGGGGTCGCCGGCGAACATCTTGGTCTTTTTCAGCATGATGCCGGAGATGATGATGGCTGCAATGCCGATGAAGTAGGCGCTGGTGGCAACAAGCCCGCTGCCGTTGAAAAGAGCACCGGCAATGAGGCCGATAATGGGCATTTTTGCACCGCAGGGAATGAAGGTGGTGGTCATGATGGTCATGCGGCGATCACGCTCATTCTCGATGGTACGGGAGGCCATAACACCCGGGACGCCGCAACCCATACCAACCAGCATGGGGATGAAGGATTTGCCGGAGAGACCGAAACGGCGGAAGATACGGTCCATGATGAAGGCGATACGGGCCATATAACCGCAATCCTCCAGCATGCAGAGCATAAGGAAGAGCACCAGCATCTGGGGCACAAAGCCGAGCACTGCACCGACGCCGGCGAAGATACCGTCGGAGACGAGGCCGGTGAGCCAGTCGGCAGCACCGAGTTTTTCCATAACGGCACGGGAGCCTTCTGTCAGCCATGCTCCGCCAAGGACATCATTGGTCCAGTCGGTGAGGAAGGTGCCGAAGGGGCCCATGGCAATCCAGTAGACAAGATACATCACGAGGGCGAAAATCGGCAGGGCAAGAATGCGGTTGGTAACGATTTTATCGATTTTATCGGAGGTGGAGAGCTCACCGGCTTTGGCCTTTTTATAGCAGCCCTTGATGGCACCGGCAATCCATACATAGCGTTCGTTGGTGATGATGCTCTCGGCATCGTCGTCCAGTTCCTCCTCAGCCGCCTGAATGTCCTTTTCCACATGGGAAAGGGTGCTCTCGGGGAGATGCAGCTTCTCGAGCACCTTATCATCGCGCTCGAAGATCTTGATGGCATACCAACGCTGCTGCTCTTCAGGCAGAGAGTGGACGGTAACCTCTTCGATATGGGCAAGGGCATGCTCCACAACACCGGAGAAGGTATGCTGCGGGATGGTTTTGGTGTTCTTCGCAGCGTCAATGGCAGCATCGGCAGCAGCCTCAATACCATCCGACTTCAGAGCGGAGATCTCCACAACCTTACAGCCCAGCTGACGGCTCAGCTCACCGACGTTGATTTTATCACCCTTTTTGCGGACAAGGTCCATCATGTTGAGGGCAATGACCACAGGGATGCCGATTTCCACAAGCTGTGTGGTGAGATAGAGGTTACGCTCCAGGTTGGTGGCGTCCACAATATTCAAAATAGCATCCGGCCGCTCATCAATGAGGTAATTGCGGGCTACAACCTCTTCCAGTGTGTAGGGTGAGAGGGAGTAGATGCCGGGAAGGTCCGTCACGATGACGTCTTTATGGTTTTTAAGCCGGCCTTCCTTCTTCTCTACGGTGACGCCGGGCCAGTTGCCTACGAACTGGTTGGAACCCGTGAGTGCATTGAACAATGTGGTTTTGCCGCTGTTGGGGTTACCCGCGAGGGCTATTCTGATCTGTTTATCCATGATGATATCTTCCCTTCCGTCAGATATTGGTGACTTCAATCATTTCGGCGTCCGCTTTCCGGATGCTGAGCTCGTAGCCGCGAACCGTGACCTCCATCGGGTCACCGAGGGGAGCGACCTTACGGACATATACCTCGACCCCTTTGGTGATGCCCATATCCATGATGCGGCGTTTGACAGCACCTTCACCGTGGAGCTTGACTACCTTAACCGTTTTGCCGATCGGCACTTCTCTGAGTGTGTTCATTCTTTTCCTCCTATGATCATTTCATAAATATCTTTTGAGACGGCCTGTCTGCCTGATCAGACCATGATTTTCGCTGCCATTTCGCGACTGATGGCAACTCTGGAATTTTTCACATTAACAATGAGATTCCCGTTGATTTCGGAAATGATGGTGACAGAACCGCCGACTACAAAGCCGAGATCAGCCAGATGCTTTTTTGTCTCCTGGCTTCCTCCTATTTTATGAATAATGTTTTCTTCTCCTTCGCCTGCAAGCAGCAGCGGCATCATTTGGCATTCCCCTTTTCTGATAGCTGGTTGTTAAATATAATCAACAATTATTATTCAATCCTAATAATTATTTTAATTGTTTAATAATTATTAGTTCTATTTAACTTTTCTACAGTTTAATACCCTTAACTCTATTTGTCAAGCCCTTTTCCCGAAAAAAATAAACTTCCGACTCTTTTTGGAATCGGAAGTTTATAAAAAGCTTTATGAACTGTGCAATCTGCAGAAGATCAGAAGCAGATTGCCGGGAAATCAACGGAGGGTGTTGAGATAGTCGGTGAGAGCGGCGCGGTCATAAAAGCTGGCGGGCTTGCTGAGATAGACATCCGGATCAACGCCCTGGTCGATATCATAGAAGGAACCGTTTTTCAGGAAGGACATGCGGTTGCAGCAGGAAATCTGGAAGACGGTGCCATAGGCCGTGGAGGCAGGCAGCACCACGCAGCTGCCACCACCGGAGGTTTTACCAACGAGGGTAACCTTCTGGGAGGATTTCAGCGCAGCGGGAACAAGGTTGCCGCAGGAGAAGCTGACCGGAGAGATCAGGCAGAACAGATTCTTATCGGCAACGGTATCCTTTTCATCAAACTCACGGTCCAGATTGACATCTGCCCGGTAGACAGATGTGGACATGGCGCCGGTGGTCATGTTCTTCACACTGAAGGGTGCATCACCCAGGAACCAGCCCAGCACGAAGACTGCAGCGTCCACTGCACCGCCGAGGTTGTTGCTCAGGTCAAGAACAACATTCTCAATGGGGCTCCCCTCCCGGGTGATCTGCTGGTGGGCGTAGATGATGAGACCGATGGTGTCTTCAGGCAGGTCCTCACCGTCGGCAGCGGCAGCGTAGAAGGCCTCGCCTGTGAAATCAGAATCAAAAGAGTCAAAGGTGATGTAGGCGGTGTTGCCCACCTCTTCATAGGAGAGGAAGCCGTCGGGATAGTAGACAGCACGGGCTGCAGCATATTCTTTGCCGAAGTCAGTGATTTTACGGTTGGACATGCCGGTGCTGCTGCTGATCGGATTCAGCCCGACCATGGGTGAAAACTCGTTGAAGACGGAGTGAAGGTCATCCAGATAGTAGTCGATAAAGGACTTGAGGGCAATGTCGGCATCCGATGCGCTCTTGCCGCAAAGAGGCTCGTCATAGCCGATCTGCCAGAAGATCTGGCTGAAGTTTTTAATGTCGTGGGGCTCCTTCAGCCCATAGAAGGTGTCGAGAAGGAGGCAGAGCTCGCTGTAACTGTACTCGGCAAGCTCGTCGCTTCGCTCATCATGGGGCTCCACACTGTAGAAGATATCGGAGAGGGCGGAATAATCGCCGACGCTGTAATCGAAGAGAGCGCCGTCACTGGCGAGGAAGAGAGCCTCACCGTTGAAGATGACGCAGTTGCCGAGAGGAACGGCGAAGAGGAAATCACTCATGGTCTGGAGCGGAATGAGATACTTCTGTTCCTTCACAAGGAGATCAATGTCATAGCCGGCCAGGTCAATGGCAAGAACATCGCCGTAACGGTCAAAGGAGGCTTCCTTATCACGCATGATGAGAGAGGGGTTGCCCTCGCTGTCAAAGCCCTTTTCAGAGACAAGGTCAAGGAGGGTAGTATCATTGGAACCGTGAATAAAGGCATCGTAGTCATTAAAGACCATGGTGTCCTTTTCAAAATTGATCTCCATGGTATAGCCGTTTTCGCGGGTCAGGGTGACAATTTCACTGTTATAATCGATATTCAGGCCGTAGTCGGGATCATTGCCGAAATACTCATCCGTGTTGAGGAAGGCCAGAAGCCCGGCAAGATCTTCAATCTCGATGTAAGGGAGATCGTCAACACCGTCAATAAAGTAGAGGGGGAAGGGATCTGACAGGGTAATGTCGGGATCGGTGAGATAGAAGGGAAACTCGCGCATTCCGATGGTGTGGTCGCCACCGACAGATGCTTCTGCAGGCGCTGCGGGCAGCACACACATGGCCAGCATCATAAAGGCGACGAACAGGGAGACAGTTTTTTTCATAGATTTCCTCCTGTTTTTTTATTTTTATTGATTTGTAGATTCATTATACAACAGGCCAAGCCCCTTGCGCAACTGTTTTTGCATAGCCGGGCATAAAAACAGGAAGCAGACATATCCCGCTTCCCTGCTTTTTCATTGCTATTCAATTCATTCGTCCAGCTTGAGGACGGCGAGGAAGGCCTCGGTTGGAATCTGCACCGTGCCAAGATTACGCATCTTTTTCTTGCCTTCCTTCTGCTTCTCCAGAAGCTTCTTTTTACGGGTGATATCACCGCCGTAGCACTTGGCAAGCACATCCTTCCGGAGAGCCTTGACGGTCTCGCGGGCAATAATCTTGCCACCGATCGCCGCCTGAATGGGAATTTCGAAGAGCTGGCGGGGAATATTATCCTTCAGCTTCTCACAGAGCTTGCGGGCACGGGCATAGGCCTTGTCCTTATGGGCAATAAAGCTGAGGGCATCCACCTGATCCCCGTTGAGAAGCATATCCACCTTCACAAGTTCACTGGGCTTATACTCACTGAGCTCATAGTCCAGGGAGGCGTAGCCTTTGGTACGGGCTTTGAGGGTGTCAAAAAAGTCATAGATGATCTCGTTGAGGGGCATCTCATAGTGCATCTCCACCAGACGCTGATCGAGGTACTGCATGTTTTTATACTCGCCCCGGCGTTCCTGGCAGAGGGGCATGATGTTACCAACAAACTCGTTTGGCGTGATGATGCTGACCTTCATATAAGGCTCGTGGGCCTCGGCGATGGAGGCAGTGTCCGGGTAATTGTGGGGATTGTCCACATACACAACCGAGCCGTCGGTCTTGATAATCTTATAGATGACGGAAGGCAGGGTGGTAACAAGGTCCAGATCAAACTCCCGTTCCAGCCGTTCCTGAATCACCTCCATATGGAGCATGCCGAGGAAGCCGCAGCGGAAGCCGAATCCCAAGGCAATGGAGCTCTCAGGCTCAAAGGAGAGGGAGGCGTCGTTGAGCTTCAGCTTCTCCAGTGCATCCCGAAGGTCCGGGTATTTGGAGCCGTCCTCGGTGTAGATGCCGCAGTAGACCATGGGCCTTGCCGGCCGGTAGCCCGGGAGAGCCTCCTTTGTGGGGGTCACAGCAGAGGTGACGGTATCGCCCACGGTGGTGTCGGCAACATTCTTGATGCTGGCGGTGAAGTAGCCCACATCGCCGGCAGAGAGGCCGTCACAGGGGTCAAAGCCGATGGGACGGAGATGCCCAACCTCCACCACCTTGTAAACTGCACCTGAGGACATCATTTTCACTTCCGTGTCCTTCCGGATTTCTCCGTCAAAGACCCGAATGAAGACGATGACGCCCCGGTAGCTGTCGTACTGGCTGTCAAAGATCAGGGCTTTCAGCGGAGCGGACGGATCACCCGACGGCGCCGGCACGCCCTTGACAATGGTATCCAGAACGGCATCGATATTGATGCCGGCCTTTGCACTGATCTCGGGAGAATCCTGGGCCGGAATGCCGATAATCTCCTCAATCTCATCCTTGACACGCTGCGGGTCTGCTGCCGGCAGGTCGATTTTATTGATCACCGGGAGAATCTCCAGATTATTGTCCATGGCGAGATAGGTGTTGGAGAGGGTCTGTGCCTCCACTCCCTGAGAGGCATCCACCACCAGAAGAGCCCCCTCGCAGGCAGCGAGAGACCGGCTGACCTCGTAATTGAAGTCAACATGGCCCGGAGTGTCGATCAGGTTGAGGGTATAGGCATTGCCGTCCGGCGCCTTGTAGTTGAGGCCGACGGCACGGGCCTTGATGGTGATGCCACGCTCCCGTTCCAGATCCATGTCATCGAGGATCTGATCTTCCATGATGCGTTGCTCCACGGCGCCACACTTTTCGATCAGACGGTCGGAGAGCGTGGATTTGCCGTGGTCAATATGGGCAATGATGGAGAAATTGCGAATGGTTGACTGAGAAATCATATCTTTTTCCTTTTCTTAAACGAACCGGTGACTTTGCCGGTTTCGTGTTCGATATCAGAGCACAATTCTGTCTTCCAGAACCGCCCGGAGATGTTCCCCGTAGGGGCTTTTGCCGTAGCGCTCGGCACTCTCAGCCAGCTGCTCACCAGAGATCCAGCCGAAGCGATAAGCTATCTCCTCCGGGGCAGAAATGGCCATGCCCTGGTTCTGCTCAATCATATAGACAAAGTCAGTTGCACGGCGGAGTGAATCAAAGGTGCCTGCGTCAATCCAGGTGAAGCCTCTGCCCAGAAGCTCGGCCTGCAGCCTGCCCTCATGCAGATACATGTCATTGAGCGTGGTGATCTCCAGCTCGCCCCGGGCGGAAGGCTGAACCGCATCGGCCATGTCACTCACGCCGGGCGGATAGAAATAGAGCCCCACAACAGCATAATTGCTCTTCGGGTTTTTCGGCTTTTCCTCCACGGAGAGCACACGAATATTCTTCTCGTCTCCTCCGATCCCCTTTTCCAGCTCCATAACGCCGAAACGCTGCGGATCCTCCACATAATAGCCGAATATCGTGGCAGAGCCCTTCCCGGCATTTTCGGCAGCACGCTCCAGCTTATGATAAAGGCCGTTGCCGTAGAAGATATTGTCCCCCAGGATCATGGCACAGCTGTCATCGCCGATAAAATCGCGCCCGATGGTGAAGGCCTGGGCCAGCCCTTCCGGTTTTTCCTGCACGGCATAGGAGATGTGCATGCCGAGGGCAGCCCCGTCCCCAAACAGCTCCCGGATGCGTGGTGTGTCAGCCGGGGTGCTGATGATGAGAACATCACGAATCCTTGCCAGCATCAAAGTGCTGAGGGGATAGTAGATCATGGGCTTATTATAGACAGGCAGAAGCTGCTTGCTCGTAACAAGCGTAAGGGGATAGAGCCTTGTTCCGGCTCCCCCGGCAAGCAGAATTCCTTTCATAAGTTTGCCCCCTGTCTCAATTTATTGTCATATAAACAGATAGTATATTATAATCGAAATTCCGGTGGTTGTCTATCCTTTTTCCGTTGAAAATCGGCCGCTGCAGCATGCAGCGGCCGATTTCACGCTCAGACTATTCTGTTTTCAGCCTTTCTCAGGTAGTCGGCGCCTCATCCTTTGAGCGCTCGGTCAACAGGACAGAGGCCGTATTCTTGATTCCGTAGGAATCTGCCACCTGGCAACGGTAAGTGCCGTAGGCTGCCTGGGTTACGCCATGAGCAGAGAGCTCGGAATAGCCCTTGGATGCATCGGTGTAGACATGCAGCCCGTATACGGCGTTGTTGCTCTCATTGTCCAGTGCAACCTCAATCCACTCACCGCTCACATCATCGTACTTCTGCCATGCAAACTTCAGCTCAAAGCCCTGGGCATAGACGGTGAAAATCGGCACATTCTGCGCATCATCATCCGCTGCGCCTCTGCCTACATAAGTTGCGACACTGGTGGGCTCCTTGGTGATGGTGATATTCCGGCTGGTGGTCTGCTCGGTAATGGTGGTGCTCACGTTGCCGATGGACGCCTCCAGATTATTCACCTGCTGCTGCAGTTTATCTGTGCTGTTCTGAATCTGGTAGAAGAGGCTCAGCATCTCCTGATTCATATTCTCCAGGTCTTTTTTCATGCCTGCAACCGAGATAATGGAGATCAGACAGAGGAGAAGACATGCCACAAGCCCAATGGCGATCAGGCCGTTGCCGGAAACGGGAGAACGGGAGGAACCGGAACTTCTTGTTTTGGATGCTCCGGATGCACCGGATTTCGTCTTGTTCAGCCCACCGGAAATAGCAGAGCCGATGGAACCGAAGGGATTGCTGCGTTTGCCGGAAGACTTCGCACCTTTTGCCTGTTTATTATCCTGTGTACCCTGCGCTGCAAATTTATCTGTCATCTCTGCTGCAGGATCGGCAGGAGCGCCAACTCCGGTTTTATGCCCGCAGTAGGGGCATTCTACCACATTATCGTCAATTGTACTGCCACAGAACTTGCAAGTCATAAAAAAACACCTCTTTCAGCTTGCTGTTGTACCCGCATTGTAACCCAATTCAACATTTATGTCAACACTTTTTTGCAAAAAATAATCCATTTTGAGAAATTTTCCCCCACCAGAGCCCCAACATTCGTGAAAAATCGCCAAAGAAAATTCCGCCGGTCATCAACCGGCGGATTGAAAAACACAAGATATAGATGCTCAGTTCATTTATAGTTGGCAAACATGGTGTCTGTGGCAGTGCGGATACCCGCTGTAACCACTTTGACTTTTTCTTCATCCCAGCGATCGGGTGTTTCGCGCAGGAAGGAGGTTTTATCCACACGGTTATCGAAAATACCGATGGGGAGATGATAGGTGTTGCCGTGGGCACTGACGGTGAGGGTGTCCTTCTGCTCGGTCTGCTGCGTCAGATACTCCATGTCATCGCAACCGTAGTCACCCAGCATGACGGCCATGGGCACACCGTGGTGGAGGTTGGAGCCGGGGTCGTTGGGATCGGCCCGGTCAGCATTCTTTCTGCGGGATTCTTCCGGCGTTACCCAGATGTAGAGCACCACTGCCTTCTCCAGAATCTCCGGGCAGAACATAGGCAGAGAATACTGGTAGCCGAAGGTGCCGGTGAGAGGCATGGAGGATCCGTCCGGTCCTCCTCGGGCACACTCGATGACGATGGTTTTGTTTTCAAAGCTCTCGGGATACTGGGCCTGCTTTTCCGCAAGCATTTCGGCTGCTTCCTTCTCCAGGATGGAGGCCAGTTTTTCACGGATGCTGTCCTTCAGCAGACCGAGACGGGGTGAGATGCCCGCCTGCTCCCCTGCCCGGTCAATCCGCTCGAAGAGCAGCTTTGCGGCAGAGTCCGGCTTGCAGACATTGCGGTTGAGAAGATCGTGATAGTCTTCATTGAGAAGGCAGCAGAGGGTGCCCCAGTCACGCCCGTCAATAAAGGGCTCTTCGCCGGGATAGAAGATTCTCTCTTCACCCATAGCCTGCAGCTCATTGTCGATGCGTCGCATCATGTGTACGTAGGGGAAGTCATCCAGCTGGAGGTTCTCGCCGATATGGAATTCACTTGCCAGACGCTCGGGAGAAATGTTGGCCATGAAGTTGCGGACTTCCGATTTGCCGGAGGCCGGGAGAGCCATCAGCAGGACGATATCAAACACTTTGTTTTCCATGAAAGGTTCCTTTCTTTTGACTGACGGCAGGCTCAGTGCAGCACCGTCAGCCATCTGGTTTTGTCTACTGTAATATTCTGATGAGAGCCGATATAATCCATGATCATTTCGGCAATCTCCTTGCTCTGGGAGGAAAGCACCGGGCACTCGGCATAGAGGGGATATCCCCCTGCCCCGGAGGCACGATAGTTATTCAGTGCCAGGGTGAGCTTTTTCCCTTCCGGGAGCTCTTCTCCCTGATACCGGATGGACACCACCCTCTGCCCCACCGGCTTTCGGATGTCTAACACCGACTCGATGCCGGAAAAGTAGTCATAGTTGTAATGCTGCACCACAGGAGAGAGAAAATCCCGGCTGACGGTCAGTTTTCCGTCTGCCTCCAGTGCAAAATACGCCGCACAGCGTTCCAAAGCGGCTTTCAGCACATGCCGGTCCACCTCTATCACCTTCAGGGTGTTGGAGAAGATGTAGCTGGACACCACATCCCGGATGCTGACGGAGGTGTCAAAGCCCTTCACCTCATTGGCAAAGCCGGTTTCTGAGATATCTGCCCCGGAGGCATCTAGTTGGACCTGATTGAAGAAGTTGGCGATCAGAGACCCTTTCGATGCCATGGCAAGGTGGCCCTCCGGCAGGAGGGGCACATCCAGCTGTCCCACAGGCCGGTCAAGCCAGCGAGCAGCCCTCTCCTCCTCATCGGCAAGAAGCCGCCAGATGGCTTCATCCCGTGTCTCCGATGCGGGAATATAGCGGGAGGAGACAGCAACACCATGCCGGAACTCCGCATCCTCCGATACTCTGACCTTCAGCTGCAGAAATCCCCTCGCTTTGTCGGAAGGCTGGCACACATGGGTGCCAAAGAGATCCGCACTCTCTATTCTCTGGTGCTGGTGGCCCGTGAGGAGCACATCAAACCCCATCTCCAGGCAGATCCGCCAGCCCTCGTTTTCATCGGTGGCAAAAACCGTCTCCCCGGTGTTGACGTCATTCTCAAACCCGCCGTGATAAATGCAGACGGTAACGTCCACATTTTCCCGCTTCAGCTCGAGATAAGCCTCGCGGGCAGCTTCAAACGCATCCCGGATCTGAAGTCCCCTTAAATTTTCGGGCGGCTCCCACTGGGGCAGATACTGGCTTGTCACGCCCGTAAGCCCGACGCGAAGACCGTTTTCCATCGTGACAACGGCCCATTTTTCCACGCCCCGGATGCCCTCCACATTGGCACAAAGACAGCGGGCATGAAGCTGAGAGAGATAGGTCTCAATTAAAGGCACGCCGTAGTCAAAATCGTGGTTGCCCAGCGTAATAAACTGATAGCCCGACGCATTCATCACCTGAGCCGGGAGATAGCTCTCTCCCTGCACATTTTTATGATAATAATAGGTGAAGGGGCTGCCCTGCAGGGTGTCTCCCCCGTCGATGACGAGGGAGTTGCCGTCTCGCTTAAAGAGGCCTGTGCAATTACACAGGCCGGAATTCTGTTCCTTTCCCGAAGCATAATCGATGTTCGAGAAAAAACCGTGGATATCGCTGGTGAACGATATGGTAAGGGATCGATCAGGCGCCATGTGCAAGCTTCTTCCTGATACGGGTGGAGATCAGCTCGATGATCATGACGAGGATCATCAGACCCCAGACGAAGGAGCCCACCATAGCCCAGCGACGGCTGTTGAGGCACTGCACCAGAGATGCACCGATGCCGCCTGCGCCGACGATACCGAGGGTCGTGGCATCCTTCAGGTTGATATCGAACCGGTAGATCGCGGTGGAGATAAAGCTGGCCGTGAGCTGGGGGATGACCCCGTAACGGATCTTCTGGAAGGGCGTGCAGCCCATGGCATCCAGGCTCTCCAGAATCTTGGTGTCAAGGTCTTCAATGGCCGTGATATACATCTTGGAAATCATGCCGATGGAGCAGACCGCCTGGGTGATAACACCGCACTGAGGGCCGGGGCCCGTCACACGAATCCACATCAGGGCCCAGACCAGGCTGGGGATGGTGCGGATCAGCAGAATCAGCACACGGAAGATATAGGCAACCGGCTTCGGCATAATGTTTTCGGAGGCCAGAAAGGCAAAGGGGATGGCCAGAATGGCGCCGAAGATCGTGCCGAGGACGGCAATCGCCATCGTCTGCAGCAGGAGGTATGGCACATCCGTGTCCTTTGTGCCGAAGAGAAGAGACCGGTCCGGATTGAAGATGCCGTAGAACACGCCCTTGGCAACCTCGGCACCCACCTGTGTAACACCGTTGAAGTTGACACCGGAGGAGGACCAGCCCACAAGCACCGCAATAATCAGCACGATAGCCGTGTAGAGCAGCCACTTTTTCGGGCGGTTGGCATAGACCTCCGCTACCGTCAGCTTTTCATCGACGGAATTTTCCAACTGTTTCAAAACTTCGCTCATTTGATCCTCCCCTCTCAGCTCAGCTTCTTACGCAGATGCTCACTGAAGAACTCAATGGCAACCACGACGACGAAAAGGGTCAGAAGGACCATGCCGAGACCGTTATAGTCACGCCAGCCCACACGCTCGTTGATGGTGATGCCGAGACCGCCTGCACCCACGTAGCCAAGGATGGCAGAGGCCCGGATATTCATCTCAAAGCAGTAGAGCGAATGGCTGAGATACACCGGCAGGATCTGGGGCACACAGGCAGACCAGAAGGCCTGAAACTTGTTGGCACCGAGGGCTTCCATGGCCTCAAAGGGGCCCATGTCAATGGTCTCAATGCTCTCAAAGAGCATTTTCGCCACAATGCCGAAGGTAAAGATGGAGATAGCCACCGTACCGGCAAAGGTACCCAGGGAGAAGATCAGTGCACAGACCTGAGCAAGAATCAAGGTTGGCAGCGTGCGGATCAGGCCGAGGATAAAACGGAAAACACTGACCACAGCCACATTCTTATTGATATTGCTGGAGGAAAGAATTGCAATAGGCAGGGCAAGCAGGCAGCCGATCACCGTGCCGAGAATCGACATTTTGATCGTGTCCAGCAGGGGGTTGATCACCTTGGGGAAAAAGCTCCAGTCCGGCTGGAAGATCTTTTTGAGCAGGTCCAGCATCTTGCTGAATCGTGTGGTAATGACACTGAGGTCAAACCCGGTCATTCTCAACGCCCACCAGATCGCCAAAACCAGAGCAATGGCAATCAGCGGCATGCGGCTTCTGGGCCGTTCCACCGTTTTTCCGTTGGCAAGGGTGATGACCTGGGGTTTGAAGATTCTGTCAAAGAGTTTAACTTTGATGTCGTCTTCCTTCCCGTGGATTTCTCTCTGTTTCTGCTTCATAGGGTTATTCCTCGCCAAGGGTGGGAACCTTTGTCCCGTTATACACCTCGTCTATCTGCTCCTGGGTGATGGTGTTGGCCGGTCCGTCAAAGACAATCTGGCCCTCACGAACACCGATAACCCGGTCGCAGTACTGCAGAGCAAGGTCCACATGGTGGATATTCAGCAGGATGGTAATATTATAGTCTTTATTGATGCGGACAAAGTCCTTCATAACCTGGCGGGCCATAATCGGGTCAAGGGAGGCCACGGGTTCGTCCGCCAGAATAATCTGCGGGTTCTGGTTGAGGGTTCGGGCAAGGGCAACACGCTGCTGCTGACCGCCGGAAAGCTGGTCACAGCGGGTATAGGCTTTTCTCAGTATGCCCACCTTGTCAAGGCTCTCGAGTGCGTGCATCTTCTGCTCTTTTGTGAAGATCCCGAAGAGCACACGGAAGAAGTTCATCTCCGGCACTTCAGCCGTCAGAACATTCTTGATGGCGGTGGATCTGGAAACCAGGTTGAAGCTCTGGAAAATCATGCCCACCTTGCGGCGGAACTTTCTCAGCTCCTTGCCCTTCAGGCTGTTAACGTCAACACCGTCCACCGTCAGGGTGCCGCTTGTCACATCATGCATACGGTTGATGCAGCGAAGAATCGTGCTCTTCCCTGCACCGGAAAGGCCGATCACCGCCACAAATTCTCCCTGCTCAATCTGCAGGTTGATATCCTTCAGTGCAGTAAAACCGTTGGGATAGGTTTTGTAGACATTTTTAAATTCAATCATGCTTTGTCTCTTTTCTCCCGGTAAAAGATAGTGATGATTCAAAATGCGCCCTGCATGAAAGCCTCATGCAGGGCGTAAAATGTGCTAAAACTGAAATTACTTTGCGAATGCGAGTGCTGCACGGGCTCCGTCATAGTCGGAGTCAACAGCCTTGGCATAGCCGGTGTGGCTGTAAACATCGAAGATGGCCTTGCCTTCGTCGGTGTTGATGATGTTGATGAAGCAGTTCTGCAGAGCTTCAACGATCTCCGGGGTGTAGTAGGGGCTCTCCTTGGAGATGGCAACCGTGTCGTTGTAGATACCGTCGGTCACGCCGATAACATTGAGCTCATCCCAGATGGAGGCGCTGCGGCCCATGCCCTGCTTGCCGGTCTCATCCTGCTGATCGGTGGGGAGATTCCAGGATGCTTCATAGTCGTTGCGGCCGTCAGCATAGCAGACAATAATGTCAACCTGCTCAGCAGCTGCCATGGAGAATGCAGTGCCGTAACCGGAGTCAAGCGGAGTCACCTTGGAGAGGTCAGAGATCTTTTTACCGTCATAGTGCTGCATGAGCCAGAGTGCGGGGTAGATATAACCGGCAGAAGAAGAGGTCTTCTGTACTGCCCAGGTTGCACCGTCGAGATCTTCCCAGGTGAGGGCTTCGCCGGCATTGACCTTATCAGCCAGCATCTTGCCGTACTCGGTGGGAGCTGCGTAAATGAGAGCACGATAGAAGGTAACCTGGGGGCCGTTCTTCAGGGTCTTGTTGGCTTCGCCGTTCCAGTCAGCGGGATTCTCGCTGTCGTTGGACAGACCGTTGCGGGTGGCAGTAAGGATAACATCCGTATCGTCAGAATAAAGTGCGTAGGTTCCGCCCGGGAGCCAGCCGATGTCGATTGCGCCTGCGGACATGGCTTCACCTGTTGCGTCATAGCTGGTGCCGACCGTGATGTCAACTTCATCAATGTCATAGCCCAGTCTGGACATCTCGGCTTTCACAAGCTCCGGGAGATTTGCCGTGCCGGCAATGATAACGTCAGCATCCTTGGAAGGAACAAACTCGAGGGTGAGCTTGTCAAAATGCTGGTTGTCAGCAAATGCGACAGCAGAGAGTGAGCAGAGTGCGCAAATTGCGAGGACGATTGCGATGATCTTCTTCATGTTTTTCTCCTTAAAGAAAATATTTATTATCAGCGGATCCAAGCCGCAAATAATAGCATGACCGATAATGCCTGCAGACAGGCCGTGAAAGAAGCCGGCTGCATACTTCCTACAACATATGCCTCAAAATGCTTAACAAATATACTATATCTTTTTCTTTTTGTAAATGTTTTATTTTGTCTTTTCCTGTTTTTTTGTCTACATCAGACAAAAACAAATTCCTTCAGCCGACGGAAGGCTTCCTCTTCCATGGAAAACGGCAGGGCCAGGTTCATACGGATGGTGTTTTTCCTGAAAAACGCCTCGCCGTTCTGCCAGATCACGCCTTTTCTGACGCCTCTCCTCTGCAATTCGTCAATAGGCACGCCGTGCTCTTCGCACCAGGCCGTGCAGTCCAGATACAGCATGTAGGTGCCCTGGGGCAGCATCACCTGCACCCCCGGGAAGTTCTCTTCAATAAAGCTGCAGGCATAGCGGAGATTGGAGTCAATCACGGAGATCATCTCATCCGTCCAACGATTCCCCTCTTCACTGTACGCCCCCATCAGGGCATGCATGGACAGCACATTCATTTCATTATAACGGGTGGCATGCCCCTCGGCACGCACCCTGTCACGCAGGAGGGAATCATAGATCACATGATAGGAGCCCACAAGCCCTGCCAGGCTGAAGGTCTTGCTGGGTGCATAGAAGGCCACCGTCCTCATTTTCGCATCCTCCGAGACGGACTGGGTGGGAATGTGGGTGTGGCCGGGCATGATAATATCACTCCAGATCTCATCGGAAATGACAATACAGTCATTCGCCGCATAGACCTCCATGGCCTTCTCAATTTCTGAGCGTTCCCAGACTCTGCCGCAGGGATTGTGGGGCGAGCAGAAAATGGCCAGATGAATGTGATTCTCCTTCAGCTTCCGGTCCATATCCTCATAGTCCATCCGCCAGATCCCGTCCTCGTCCCGCTTCAGATCGCTGAAAACCATCTTTCTGCCGAGGCCGTTCAGAGTGCCGGTAAAGCCCACATAGACCGGCGAATGCACAAGGATCGGATCTCCCGGTGTGGAAAAGGCACACACTGCGGAGCGCACACCGCCCAGCACGCCGTTTTCATAGCCGATGGCCTCTTTTGTGAGATCCGATACACCCTTTCTCTCCCGATGCCACCGGATAATCCGCTCATAGTATTCCTCGGGAGGTTCAAAATAGCCGAAGCTGGGCATCTCCAGCCGGCGGCGGATGGCATCTGCCACAAAGGGTCCGGCCGGAAAGCTCATATCCGCCACCCACATGGGGATTCTGGAAAAGCCCTCCTCCACAGCCGCATTTTCAAACGGAATTTTGTCTGCCGCAATCGAGTCTCTCCCCTGCCGATCCAGAAAAGTGGTAAAGTCGTATTTCATGTCGGGGTCTCCTTACGTATCAAGATAACGAGAGTATAAAACAAAAATCACCGGAAGTAAAGAGAAGCCGATTGCACTCTGTCCCGTTTTGTGCTATAGTAGGACTATCATTTAGAAAGGACGGAACCCTATCATGAAAAGCTTTATTTCCGAGTTCAAAGCGTTCATCAGCAAAGGCAATGTGATGGATCTGGCAGTCGGCGTTATCATCGGCGGCGCATTCCAGAGCATTGTCAACTCCCTCGTCAACGACATCATCATGCCGATTCTCGGCGCCATCTTCGGCGGTCTGGATTTCTCCCATTGGGCAATTGCACTCGGCTCGGGTGAAAACGCTGCTCAGCTCACCTACGGCAACTTCATTTCCGCTATTATCAACTTCCTGCTGATGGCTCTTGTGCTCTTCTCTGTTATCAAGGCAATCAACAAGGCCCAGAATCTGGTGAAGAAGCCGGCTGCGGAAGCTCCCGCTGCTCCCACAACCAAGAAGTGCCCCTACTGCTTCAGCGAGATCGACATCAATGCCACCCGCTGCCCGCACTGCACCAGCGAGATCAAGTAAAAAAAAGATTCTTCCCAATCCTCTCTTTTTCTTCCCCGCATCCGGAAGCGGCTCTTTGTCCGCTTCCGGATTTTTATTTCCAATTTTGCAGTTTAGTGATTGTGCCCAATCAAAAGAAGATTTTCAGCCTATTTTTATTTTTAAAATTATAAATATTTTACGAATCTGTCAATAGACAAAAGTCGTTTTTTCTGATATAGTACAGCCACTTCAAGAGAACCTCCTTTTTTATATAGAAGCCGTAGTCAAACTGTTCAGAATGCTCCCATATTATAAAGTTGGCCCCTTTTGGGCAGTGTGTGAGAAGAAGAAATATGAGCGTGAGCAGTGTCTGTGGAATGAAGCGGCGAAAAATCTGACGAAAGACGAGGTAACCAGGATGCTAGATATTAAAATTTCAGAGAAATAACCCTTGGCTGCTGCAGGTGAAAGATGCAACGGTCAGGGGTTATTTCTTTTTTTATGCTATTTTATTGTTTCTGCTTTCCGCCAGTTTCAGGCCTCGGAGTAGCTCTCAACGGTGACGGTGTATGCTCCGCTGCCCTGTACAAGCACTTCTCCGTCCCGGGAGACAACGGTGACGGACTCTCCGCTGTCATCCAGCATGGTGCCGGCACAGACAAGCTTCGTCAGAGTGCTGTCCCCTGTGACGACCCAGCGGGAAGTTTCGTCAATCACCATTTCGCAGCCTCCTTCGCCTCCCTCGCCCGCACAGGATTCATCATCCAGCACGGCGCCGGTCAGCACACTGCCGTTTGTGAGAGAGAGATCGAGATTGGAAATGCTGTCCCACACAATGTCGCCGTTCATGCTCTGGCTGATGGCCTTGAAGCTGCAGTTGGCCCCGTTCTGTCCGGTTGCCCCCCAGCCACGCTGATTCAGGTTTCCCGTGCATCTAAGGAAGTATTCGCTGTCTTCGGCGGCTTCAATTTCCACATGGTCGAGGATGAAAACGCTGTCCGTATTGGTGGTGTAGAAAAGCCCTCCGTTATGGCTGACGAGTTTGCCGCCGGTCATCTCAAAGGTGCCCTGCCCCACTTCCGAATCTCCGCTCATGCTCTGATAGAGAATCACCGTCCAGGTGTTGTCATTCTGCTCCTGATCCGGCATGTTCCCCTCCAGGGTGCAGTCAGTCAGGCGCACCGAATTGAGGCCTTCCAGGCAGAGGGCTTCCGAACCGGTGGCGGTTAAGGATGCATTGCTGATGGTGATATCCGCCGTCACATATACGGCGGGAGAGCCGGAGCCGGTGGAGGTGTAGCTGCCGCCGTCCACTACCATGGTGCCGCTGCCCCTGTCAGACCGGATGGCAGCCGAGGAGGCCCCCTCGGTGAGAACATTCAGATTGCTGGCAAAGAGGGTGCCGCCCCCAGCCACATGGATGCCGCCCGATGTGCCCTGCAGGGTGTGGATGGTGCTGTCACTCACGGTTACAACCCCGTCGCCATAGCTGAAAACGCCGGCAGCGCCGGAAGCATCCGTGCCGATTTCGGCATTCATTACGGAAAGATTGCCGCCCGTGGCAAGGATGGCAGAACCCACGCCGTAAAAGCTGGAGGTATCACCCCCGGTGGAGTCTTCCGAGTGGCGGATCACCGTTGCACCGGTGAGCGACACATTTCCATCCTTCACTAAAAGAGCGACCTCGTCCTTCCCCTCCGAATAAATATCCTCTGTGAGATCGCTGTCCTTCTCCACGGTGAGCACAGCCTTGTATTCACCGGAAAAACTGCTGCCGCCTCCGGGCATTCCTCCGGGGCCGCCCGGGCCTCCGCCCGTGCCTTCAGGTGGTGTTCCCATCCCCTCCGGCGGACTGCCCGCCGCTTCGGGAGGCTGCCCCATGCCTTCGGGAGGATTGCCCATCCCGTCGGGGGGCATCTCCGGCCGGTTCTCCGCTGAAGAGACCGACTGGAAAACGGAAAACATCAGGCTGCAGACAAGCAGCAGTGCAAACAGTTTTTTCATGCTTGTATTCCCCTTTTCTGAAAGTACGCTGGGAATCATAGCATGGATTTTTTTCAATTTTATGGCATATTTATGAATTTCCCTTGAACAAATTCTCCCGTCCGAACTCCCGGACGGGTAATGAAGAAGTGTCTCCTTTCATCACAACGATAACCCTCACTTCCTCAAAAAAACCTTTGCATCTCTCCATATGTCTGTGCTATGATAGCAGCACCGGCAGCTCTCATGCTCGGACAGAGCAGGAAGGCTGCAGCAAAAAGAAATAAGGAGAAGAAACAATGAAACGCAACCTCACAACCGTTCTTGCTCTGCTGCTTGTTCTCATTTTCGGTCTGAACGGGCTTGCTCTGGCAGAAAACACCTCCGATTACCATGACCTCATTCCGGATGTGGCCTACATCGACGACGGTGACGCCAACCACACGCTGGACATCTACGGCGCAAAAGAGAAAGCGGAGCCGACCAAAACCGTGGTGGAAGTTCACGGCGGCGGCTTTATCGGCGGCAACAAGACCACGAACACCGATCACAGCATCGTCTTCGCTGATGCAGGCTATGTCGTTGTTACCCCGGACTACAGCAAAATTCCGAGAGGCGTGTCCTTCCCCGACGTTATCCGTGAGCTGTTCACCGTTTACCAGTGGGTGGCAGACCATGCAGAGGAATACCATATTGACACCAATAACATCTTCCTCAGCGGCGACTCTGCCGGCGGTTACTATGTGCTGATCAGCATGGCCATCATGCACGATCCCGCCCTGCAGGAGTATTTCGGTGTGACCCTGCCTCCCTATGAATTCTCCGGCTATGTGACCACCTGCCCCCATTGCGATATGATGGAGACACGGGAAAACCTCGGGGAAGACAAGAAGGGCCCTGCAGCCTACAACGCCAACACCATCGGAGCTGACATTCTGCTGGATGATGATCTGATGAGCCATCTGGATCTGTTCAACTGCACCGACCCTTCCGTGTTTGAAGGTCTCTACATGATGACCACTCCGGGCGACAAAACCACCGGCGCATCCGTCCTCAAGTTCGACGCCTATCTCACCGAGCAGGGCGTGGATCATATTCTCAAGAGCTACGATCCGGTTGAAAACGATCTGATCCACGTTTTCAACATCGGTCATACCGACTATGTGGAGAGCATCCAGGCAAACCAGGACGAGATTGACTTTATGGAATCTCTGCTGAAATAACGCCTCCCGATTCTTAGAACCATAGAAACCCATCTGCAGGCAGCTCAAACAAGCTGCCTGCAGATTATTTTACCTGATCGACAAACCACCAGAAGTATACTTTGATTTTTTTCTATGTACTACGCCTATTCTTTAGCGGCCTCGTAACTCAGCCGATAATCACAGCACTCTGCGTTTTCCGACAACGTTGAATTGCGTTCATACCGGATATGATGAAAGCCCTGCATACCCTTTCTTATACTCTGCTCTGATACTCTGAATACAGCTCCTCTGCAAAATCGACCAGATCACGTGCTGTGCTGCTCCCCAAATGGGCAGGATCAAGATCTCCAAGGCGGACTCGATCTAAACGGTCGGCACTATTAAGGAGTGTGGATATGGTCAGGAAGCATGGAATCTGACGCTCTTTGACGCCGAACATCTTTAGCATCTTGGGCTGTTCCGTGGTGTAGATACAGTGAGAAGCCACTGCAGCATAGACGGCAGGACGGTATTTTGCAGGGATATTAAGAAAATCTTCCAGCAGGCCGATAGCCTCCATTCTCTGGGCAGAGCGTAGACCGTGTTCTCTGTCTACGCCATCGTCAATTCTCCCGATATCGTGGTAAGCACATGCAGCAAGCAGCATGGAAGTCTCGGGATCCGAAAGTGATTCCTTCCAGGCGAGAATACCTCCCAGGAGAATCACACGCTCTATATGCCCCTGCCCGTGAAGAAAGCTCTGATACAGCTCCTCAGTCCGAAGCTTTCCGTAAAGATTTATTACTTTCTGACAGTATGAAGTTGAGCGGAACTCACTCATAATCCCTGCGGAATCTTCCCAGGTGCTCTCCAGTAAGTACGGCATTATTATTCTGCTCATTATTCCTGCCCCTTCAAGTGTTCTATCGATTCAAGCGGAGATATTCTCTAATTTTAGTCTTATACGATTGAAAAAACAATTTTACTTTTTCGGTTTAATTGTGCCTCTCAAAGGATGATGACTGCTGATCAGAAACGCATTTCTATTGTGCAGTCTGGCTATGCGAATTGCTTGACCTGATCACATCCTACCTGCTATAATGCAACAGCCTGCTGCTGCAGAGGATGTCCGGAGAAGTGGTACAGAATACCGCAAGGTAAGGAACGGATCGAAAGCCAGCAGGTGAAAACTGTGAATCTGATCATGGCGTGGATTGACAGGCGGCAGAAGGACTGAATGAGGGAGGGAAAACCATGAAAGAGGAATGCCTGATCTGCAAGGCGCCGCTGGAATACCTGGCAACGGATATTCTGATGGAGTGCGAGATCTGTCACAAAAAGGAAGAGAGCAAAACCAGATGCGTAAACGGGCATTACGTATGCAGTGAATGCCACATGCAGGGACTGGACAGCATTATCGGGCTGTGTATCGAGGAGACCTCCAGGGACCCGCTCGAGATCATTGAAAAAATGATGGATATGCCCTTCTGCCATATGCACGGGCCGGAGCACCACGTTATGGTGGGGGCGGCGCTGCTGACAGCGTATAAAAATGCCGGCGGTGACATTGACCTGAGCAAGGCACTGGCAGAGATGATGAACCGTGGAAAGAGCGTTCCCGGCGGTGCCTGCGGCTTCTGGGGTGCCTGCGGGGCAGGAATCAGTGCGGGGATGTTTGTCTCCATCATCTCCGGCTCCACACCGCTGACCGTTGAGCCCTTTGCTCTTTCCCACCGGATGACATCAAGGGCACTGGGCAGGATCGGCGAAATAGGCGGGCCGAGATGCTGCAAGAGGGATTCCTTCCTATCGATTCTCGCAGCGGTGGATTTTGTGAGAGAGCACTTCGGCATTGAAATGGAGAGACGGGACATTGTCTGCCATTATTCTTCTCAAAACAACCAGTGCATCGGGAAGCGCTGCCCCTTTTCGCGGTGTAATCATTTTAACACAGAGAAGCGCCGCACAGCCAAAGTCTGCTTGACAGGTTAAGCTTTCGTTGCTATACTCTGCACCGGGACCGGACCGCAATTGTCCGGTCTCCTTCCCGGGAATTATCCCGGTTTTTATAACAGCGGGTCGGAGAAATCCGGCCCGCCTTTTTGTTCGGATGTAGCTTTATTCTTCCACAAAGATTCCCGTCAGCTTCGGGACCTGAAAGCGCTCGGTGAAGAGATCGCACTTGCAGAGCAGAGAGTAGAAGGCATGAATTCCTCTGCCGCACATAGACTCATAATTTCCCTGCCCCTTCGCCAGGATCACATCCGCACGGTCTATGGCCTGCCTGGCGTTATCCGGGAGCATCTCATAGATTGTGCCGGCGACGGACGTGCCGTTGGAAATGACGTCTGCCAGCTCATGGAGGCGGACGTAACGGGCATCGTCGGGTGTGGCGTCATTGAGGACTTCCGAACCGCGAACCATGACAGTCAGCTGCAGATGCGGAAAGCATCTGTGCAGCTGCTCGAGAAAGAGCTTATCGAGGACGATTTCACCGCAGTTGTCGGCGACAAGCAGAAAACGGTGCGCCGTGCTGCAGGCTTTGACAAAGGAGCTGTATGCAGGCAGGTCTCTTTCCGCAAGGCGTGATTCACCGAGGAGCGAGAGAAATGTGTCTTCATCCACATGGTTCATGGCGCCGAAATCGATATAATTGCCGGTTCTGGCAAAGGCGAGAGAAGCAGCAAGGGGATCTGCTGCCGTTTCAATCAGCGAGCGGATCTGACTCTCCAGGTCAAGGACCAGATCGTTGAACTGCTGCTTGAGCTGCTTATAGGGCTCGGCCTTGCCGAACCGCTGCTCATAAGCCTGATTGAACAGATACACCAGATAGGGCGAAGTGTCCTCCTCCCTTCTCCCGGCGATAATTGTTCTGACGGTGTTCAGATATTCCGGATCGTCTGTTTTATGCATCTGCTTGTCAAGCAGGCAGGCTGCACACTGTTCATTCACTCGCATGCTGTTCTCCTGTTGTTTTTTGTGTGATCTCTGTCCACGGCAGGGTCCGGCCCGCTGCGGATGATGGGGAAAAATATAAGAGGATCATACATTGGATTGCATCAAAATGCAACCGGATTTGTTTTCTCCGCCCTGTTTTTCAAAAAGAATTGACAGAGGAATGATAAAGGTTTAAAGTAATCTGCAGAAGGAGTTCCGAAAAAATGTACCGAAAGGAAAAGACCCGCCATGAACGAAATCATAAAAGTTGTTATCAAGGGTGAATCCTCAGCATTCGCGCAGGAAGAAGAGGCCTATAAGGACAAGATCTCCATCACGAGAGAGACCTTTAAATACACCTATCTCCCCGCCGTTGAATCCGACATCAACACACCGCATAAGATGAAATACAAGACGAACAGCGTTCTTTTCCAGAGACTGTATGACAAGATCACGGAGATGATCCCCGGGATTGTGAACGACGTCTACCCCGCCAGTGAAGAGGTGGGGGCAACGGTTTTCAGCATCACCTATTCGGACAAGACAAAGGTCAAACGCAGATTCTACACATCCAGAGAGCCGTTTCGGGATTTGTTTCAGCTGATCGGTGAGATGATCCCCAAGAGTGAATCTGTCCCCGAGACACTGATTGTCAAAACGGAGGAAGAATTCCAATAAAAGGCTTCCGCCTGCAGCCCGGGAGGGTTTCCCTTGCACTTCAGGTTATCTGAGGTGCAGACAATTTTTGTCACCAGCGTTGTTGCCCGGCAAGAGGAAGTCAGGATAGTTCCGGATCACACTCTTACAGACTGAATGCTCTGCAACTGTTTCAGATTTAAGCATTCTTAAAAGAAGTTTTTCAAAAAATTGAAATTCTGCTTGCATTTCATCTTCTCCTGTGCTATACTAATCAAGCTGAAAAGAGATCCGGGTGTAGCGCAGTTGGTAGCGTGCTTGAATGGGGTTCAAGAGGCCGGGCGTTCAAATCGCCCCACTCGGACCAATAGAAAAGTCCTAAATCGTTATGGTTTAGGACTTTTTCTTTTACATTTTTAAGCTTTTTCCACCGAAAAGTTTCGAAAAGTGAGCATTTCGTTTGAGTGATTTTTGCCTTGAAATATTGAAAAAACGTGCGAAAACTGGTAAAAATTGGGAAAAACACTGCCTGTTGCCACTCGCGTTGCCACTTAGATTTTGTCCGTTATCTTTTTCTGTCTCTTTCTATCAGATTTTCCCTGCTTCGTTCCGCAGAATATTCAGAAGGCCCCGTCGGGGGCCTCCTTTTTGCATTTACGGCAGATCATGACTGCACCTCAGCTACTGCTTCGGCAGGCTCGGAAAGGACCTCGCCGGTGGTCTGATCCACTTCCACATAGTCGGCATGTCTCGATTTACAGCCAAAATACTGGTGAAGAGGCAAAATGACCGTCTTTTCGGAACTTTCAAATTCCCGGCAGAGCATGCCTTGAGAGCCTATCTCGACACCTTGACAGATGACAATCTCCTTGATCTCGATCTGCTTTACTACATGGCCGAGACCAATGATGTCACTCTGAGTGTTGAGCCCGGAGAGCCGAGGTTAACTTGTCTGGCAGTCTTACCCTCGCATTCGGCCTTTATGGTTTCTGTTCGTCAGGCCAGAGTTTTGCCTCCGTCTTCCTTCAGATTCCGTCTCGCGGCGGACACCCTTGACTTTGGCTGACGCTTCCCGCTGCCGGGTGCGTTCGGGACTTTCACCCTATAGAACGTGCGCTCGCCGGGCGCACCAGAAAAAGCGGTGTCGGAGCTGATCACTCCGGCACCGCTTTTTTTTGTGTGTGAGACTGTCTGTAATGAAATGTTCCGTCACGCGGCATTCGGCAGCGTTTCGGTCAGGGACTCACTGTTGATCGGGAATGTGAAGTAGGTCTGCGGATAAGGCTCATTCTCCAGCGTAAAATGCCACCATTCTTCCACCAGCGGCTTAAATCCGTGGGCCAGCATGGCATCCCGCAGAATCATGCGGTTTGCATACTGCTCTTCCGTAATGCCGGTATAGTCCGGATGGCTGAGCTCTCCGAAATAGTCGAAGGTTCCGCCCATGTCGACTTCTTTTTCCGTGGCCATGTCAAACAGCGTCAGATCCACCGTGCTTCCGCGGCTGTGGCCGGAATGCTCCGCAATGTAGCCCTGCGGGAAGAGCTGGTCCTTCTCAAGTTCGGGATAGAAATAGTCCTTCATCCGGGCATCCTCCGCGTCCAGCGCCCAGTTCATGAAGTGCGTCACCGCCATCTGCGGCCGGTAGGCATCGAAAATCTTCAGGCGGTACCCCTTCTGGACAAGCTCATCGCTGACCTCCTTCAGGGCGGAAGCGGCTTCTTTCGTCAGGAACGCCAGCGGCTCCTCGTATCCGTCAATGCGGTCCCCGACAAAATTGTATGTGGAATAATAACGAATCTCAAGGATTGCGTCGGGCACCGCTTCACTCAGCAGAACGAAGTCCGAAGAGTCGTCAGAGAGGATCATTTCATCCGCCTCATCCGCGGCGCTTTCCGTCTGGGCAAATCCCCACGCTTCCCAGGTCTCCGGGCAGATGTTTTCCATCAGGCCGATGACCACGGCGCAGTCCGGTTTTACCCGCTGCATGGCCAGTTTCATCATGTTCTCCGGAATGGCCACACAGCCGCCGGTGTAGGGTTTTTCAGGTCCCAGGCAGTGCAGGAAGATCGCCGAGCCGCGACCGGTTGTGCCGTCCTCGTTAAAGCTGATGTTCAGGCAGTACTGATACTGATATTCATAATCCACGATATGCTCGCTGTCATCCCTGGCGAGCTCCGGATAATCCCGGATGTCGATCATCTCGTTATAGTGGTATTCCGGGTCGCCGGACCACCAGATGTCATCCGTGACCTGGGTGTACGGCAGAGCGCAGCCCGGGTCGGGAGCAATGCCGAAGGCCTTGTTGAAGTGGTATGCGCCCATCGGCGTCTGCCCGCAGCCCTCAACATGGTCTTCATCCAGACAAAGTCCGTATTTTCCGACATAGCCCGGTGTCGACAGGATCTGTTTCCAGTTTCCGTTCTCATCCAGCTCGTGCATGGATACCGTCGCGGTCGTCCTGTCCATGCCCAAAGCGGCGACGACGAAGAGCTGAGTAACCGTCCCGTCCTGCTGAGCGGCAAGCTCCCCTACCCATTCGGGAGAATCTGTTTCATGCTGGATGGACGCGTGGAGTCTGTCTTCGACCTGCTGGTCAAGCGGACGGTCTCCTTCTGCACAGGCGCAGACCAGCGTCCCGGTGAGAATCATCGCTGCCGTAAGAAACAGCGCCATACATTTTTTCATGATGTTTCCTCCTTTATCTGTGTTGTTTGATGTCCCGCGCGGGGATCATTCAAATGGAATCCGTGATCGAAATTCAAGATTTATGAGTCATTTTAACACAAAAACCGCATCGGTACAACAAAAAGCGGCATGCCGGGCGAGCTGTGATACCAGCTTTACTCGACATGCCGCGGAATGCTGTGAACCGTTTTCTGCCCTTTTCAGGCAGCGGCCTCATGTTTACGGTTTAAGTCGCCTTTTCCAGCGGGATATAGACGTCACAGTAAGTATCGTCGGTCTGATATTCTGTGCCGTTCTTCACGTAGCCCTCGGGTACCTTCAGAACGTGTATGGTATAGATCGGACCTTCTTCCATCTCAAAGACGGCCACGCCGTTCTCGTCC
>CACYYN010000010.1 GCA_902778665.1 Oscillospiraceae bacterium
TGCTTTCAGTTAGAAAAATTATATTCGGTTTAAAGATTTTGTGGTGATTCTTGCCAAGTTTCCTCTTGACAACGGTCATTACATATCAGTTGGTAGTTGTTAGCTGATTGATGTAATTTCACTACTTTTTTGAAGATTAGATGTTGTAATTTCATTACAGAAGTGGTAAACTGTGATCACCTGAAAAATTGTTTTTTAAGGAGATCAATATGAGTACTGTTATCACAATGCCCCAGCAGGGTTTGACAGAAGAATCCTCCGTTATCGCGGAGTGGTATGTAAAAGAGGGAGATGCTGTGAAGGTCGGCACCCCTCTTTTTGCCATTGAGACGGGAAAAGCAACTTTCGATGTGGAATCGGAAGCGGAAGGCACCGTGCTCGGTATATTTGCCGCTGAGGGAGACGATGTGCCTATCAAGGCACCGGTGTGTGTGATCGGGCAGTCTGGTGAAACCTTTGAAAGGCCTGCAGGAGCAGCGCCTGCACCAGCTGCAGCACCCGCCCCGGAAGCGGAGAAGAAGGCGGCACCCGCCCCTGCAGCAGCTCCTGCCGCATCAAAGAGCGAGGGCGGAGAGAGCGTGTTTGCATCTCCCAGAGCGAAGGGCGCAGCTGAACGTGCCGGAGTTGACTGGCATGATGCCACTCCCACCGGGGCAGAGGGCAGAGTAATGGAGCGGGACATTGCAGCACTGGCAGCAAACCGTGGCAGAACCACCATTGCCGCCAAGGAAGCTGCTGCTGAAGCGGAAGAGGAATTCGAGATTGTCAAGAACAGCGGCATCCGCAAGGTGATTGCCCAGAACATGCACGACTCGCTCTCGGGCATGGCACAGCTTTCCATGACGGCATACTTCGACGCAACAGAGCTGTTTGCCTTCCGTGCAAAGGTGAAGGCCATGGGCGAAAAGCTGGGATATCCCAACATCTCCATCAACGATATGATTCTGTTTGCGGTTTCCAGAACGGTGCTGGATCATCCACTTTTCAACGCTCACTTCTCTGACAAGGAGACCAAGATTTTCCACAGGGTGCATCTGGGCGTTGCGACGAACACCGAGCGTGGCCTCATGGTGCCGACGCTGTTCAACGCAGATCTCAAGAGCCTGAATATGATCTCCAGAGAGGCAAAGGCTCTGTCTGCTGCCTGCAGAGAGAACACCATCAAGCCGGATCAGCTGACAGGCGGCACCATTACGGTGACGAACCTGGGCAACAACGACATTTCCAGCTTCACACCGGTGATCAACCCCCCGCAGACGGCCATTATCGGCGTGTGCAGCCCGGAATACAGAGTGAGACCGGGAAAGGACGGGGAGATTGAGATGTACCGTGCTATGGGCATTTCCCTGACGTTTGATCACCGTGCGGTGGACGGGGCACCGGCTGCAGCATTCCTGCATGACTTCTGCCAGCGGCTGGAGAACTTCACCCTGCTGCTTGCGGAGTAAGAGAGGAGCGAGAAGAAAATGGCAGATTTTGACGTAATAGTAATCGGTGCAGGCCCGGGCGGATATCTGGCAGCAGAGCGTGCCGGACAGGCGGGGCTGAAGACCCTGCTGATTGAAAAGCAGCACATCGGAGGCACCTGCCTGAATGAGGGATGCATCCCTACCAAGACGCTGCTGCACAGCGCAAAGCTTTATGACGCGGCAAGAAACAGCGGAGCATACTGCGTGACAACGGAAGGTGCCGTGCTGGACCATAAAGCCGTAGTAGCGAGAAAACGGGCCGTGACCGCAAACCTGGTCGCGGGCGTAAAAGCCGGGCTGAAGGCTGCAAAAGTGAAGACGGTGGAAGCACCTGCCATGATCAAAGGCAGAGAAGCAGGAGGCATCACCGTGGAGGCTGCAGGAGAGACCCATTGCGGGAAGAACCTGATTCTGGCGGTGGGATCTCACCCCATTGTGCCGGGTATTGAAGGACTGGCAGAGAGCCTGAAAAGCGGCTTTGTGCTGACCAGCACGGAACTGCTGGAGATGCAGGAGGTGCCGGCATCGCTTTGTGTGATCGGCGGCGGCGTGATCGGGCTGGAAATGGCAACCTATTTTGCCATGGCCGGCACGAAGATTGAGATTGTGGAGGCTACCGGCAAGGTGGCAGGCGGGCTGGATGCTGACGCCACTGCCATCATTCAGAAGGCGTGCGAGAAGCGAGGAATGAACTTCCGCCTGAACACCAGGGCTGTGGCCTTTGCAGACGGAAAGGTGACCGTGGAAGCTGACGGCAAGCGGGAAGACATCGCCTGCGAGAAGGCACTGCTGTGCATCGGCAGAGCGGCAAATCTGGAAGGCTACGGCCTGGAGACACTCCATGTGCCGACGGAGAACCGGGCTATCACCGTGGATGAATATTGCATGACAGGCATCCCCTGCGTTTATGCCGTGGGTGACTGCAACGGAACGGGTATGCTTGCCCATGTGGCATACCGCCAGGCAGAGGTGGCCGTGAACCACATTCTGGGAAAGAATGACCCCATGCGCTGGGCATGTGTGCCGAGCCTTGTGCACACTGAGCCGGAGGCTGCATTTGTGGGTGCAAGCGTGGAAGAGGCAAAGGAAAAAGGCATTGATGCAGTGGGCGTGAAGCTGAGCATGAATTATTCCGGGCTGTATCTCGCAGAGAACGAGAACGGGCAGGGCATTATTAAGGCTACGTTCGACCGGAAGAAAAAGACCATGATCGGAGCCACCATTGTGGGCGGACCTGCATCGGAGCTTATCACCATTTGCGGCATGATGATTGACAATGAGCTGCCGGTGGAGAGAATGAAGAGCTATGTCTTCCCCCATCCAACCTGTGCAGAAGCCATCCGCGAAGCTATTTTTGCAGCTAAATTATAAGGAGAGAAAAAGCAATGTCGAAGGAACAGTTTTACGATCCTCAGCAGATTTTCAGCGAGAAGGACATCCATTTTGAAGACATCCCCGTATTCGCATACAAAAAGACAGTAAAAGAGCAGTTTGACAGCGGCAGATTCACCAAGGAAGACCTGCTGACCATCTGGCGTGACATGCGGTATATCCGTGAGTTTGAGAACATGCTGCTTTCCGTGCGCACCAAGAAGAACTTCAACGGTGTGGAATATATGTACACCGGTCCTGCTCACCTCTACATCGGTGAGGAGGCGGCAGCTGTGGGCGAGGCATTCAGCCTGAAGCCGGAAGACTTTGTGTTCGGCAGCCACAGAAGCCATGGCGAAGTGATTGCAAAGGGCCTCTCGGCCATTGAAAAGCTGCCGGAGGATGAGCTGCTGAAGAGAATTGAGAGCGTGTTCAACGGGAGAATCCTCAACATCGTGAAGGAGCACTGCAAGGAGACCGACACCAAGAAACTGGCGGTGAAGTTCTTCCTCTACGGGCTGATTGCGGAGCTATTCGGCAGAGAGACGGGACTTTCCAAGGGCCTGGGCAACTCTATGCACCTGTTCTTCGTTCCCTTCGGGATCTATCCCAACAACGCAATCGTTGGTGGCTCCGGTCCGATTTCAGCCGGCGGCGCCCTCTACAAAAAGGTGAATAAA
This sequence comes from Oscillospiraceae bacterium, assembly GCA_902778665.1. Classification (GTDB taxonomy): domain Bacteria; phylum Bacillota; class Clostridia; order Oscillospirales; family Oscillospiraceae; genus Limivicinus. Next base: position 3,521 of record CACYYN010000010.1, read on the forward strand.
GAAGACGGCATCGTAGTCTGCAACATCGGTGACGGATCCATCGGATGCGGCCCGGTATATGAGTCTATGAACTTCTCTGCTATGGATCAGTACAACACTCTGTGGGAAGAGGGCTTTAAAGGCAACCTGCCGATCATCTTCAATATTATGGACAACGGCTATGCCATGGGTGGCAGAACCAACGGCGAGACCATGGCATACCACAATGTGGCACGGCTGGGTGCTGGCGTTGCCGTGAACCAGATGCATGCCGAACGCATCAACGGCATGAATCCGCTGGCTGTGGTGGATGCCTATGACCGTAAGCTGCCTCTGGTGAAGAGCGGTGACGGCCCGGTGCTTCTTGACGTGGTGACCTACCGCTACAGCGGCCACTCTCCCTCTGACCAGAACGCCTACCGCTCCAGAGAGGAGATTGAGGCCTGGCAGAAGATCGACAGCATCCAGGTGTTCAAGACAGAGCTGATGGAGGCAGGCATTGCCGCCGAGGAAGACTTTGCAGCTCTTGAGGCAGAGGTGAAGGGGAACATTGAAGAGGCATTCCTCCTGGCAGTGGATGAAACCGTCTCCCCGAGAATGAACTTTGAGAAAGAGCCGGACGCCATTGAAAAATACATGTTCTCCAACCAGAAGATCGCGAAGATGGCAGACCGGGAGCCTGACGTGTTCGGACCGAAGGAGGAGAACTCCCGCTGGAAGAAGATCCAGAAGAAGGCCCACTATGCCTTCAAGGAGGATGGAACCCCGGTTCCCGCCAGCACGGTCTACAGTTACAGAGACGCTATTTTTGAGCCTATTTTTGACAAATTCTATGAAGATCCTACGCTGATCTCCTACGGCGAGGACGTGAGAGAATGGGGCGGAGCATTCGGCGTATACACCGGCATGTACGAGTCCATCCCCTTCCACCGCCTGTTCAACAGCCCGATTTCCGAGGCGACGATTGTCTCCTCCGGCGTGGGCTACGCCATGCTGGGCGGCAGATGCGTGATTGAGCTGATGTATGCAGACTTTATGGGCAGAGCCGGCGACGAGATATTCAACCAGCTGGCCAAGTGGCAGGGCATGACCGCAGGCCAGATAAAAATGCCGGTGGTGCTTCGCATTTCGGTGGGTGCCCTTTACGGTGCACAGCATTCACAGGACTGGACCAGCCTGGCTGCCCATGTGCCCGGGCTGAAGGTAGTGTTCCCCGCAACGCCCTATGACGCAAAAGGCATGATGACCGCAGCCCTGAACGGGACGGACCCGGTGCTCTTCTTTGAGAGCCAGAGACTCTACGGCAAGGGCGACGAATTCCGCACGGTGCCGGCAGAGAGCTATGAAATTGAGATCGGCGAGCCGGATATTAAGCGTGCAGGGTCTGACATCACCATTCTCACGGTGGGTGCAACGCTCTATTCCGCTATGAAGGCGGCCAAGATTCTGGAGGAGAAGTACGGCATCTCTGCAGAGATTATTGACGCACGTTCTCTGGTGCCCTTCCATTATGAGAAGGTTGTGGAATCCGTTAAGAAGACGGGGAAGATTGTGCTGGCATCTGACGCATGTGCAAGAGGCAGCCATCTCAACGATGTGGCACGCAACATCACGGAGCTGTGTTTCAACTACCTGGATGCACCTCCCGTGCTGATCGGTGCACAGAACTGGATCACCCCGTGTGCAGAGCTGGAGAAGGAGTTCTTCCCCCAGGCAGAGTGGATCCTGGATGCGATTGACCAGAAGATTATGCCCCTCGGCATCAGCAAACCGGCTCACAACTTCACACCGGTAGAGCAGATCAGACGCGAGAAGAAGGGCGTATGATGCAGAAAGAGGATTCCGCACTCGGCTTTAAAATCCGCAGTATGATCCCGGAGCTCAGCAAATCGGAGGCTCTGGTGGCAGAATATATTGCGGCTTGCCCGGAAGAGGTGATCAACCTCTCTGTCAGCGCCCTTGCAGACAGCTGCGGAGTCTCGGAACCAACGGTTGTCAGGGCCTGCAGAAATCTGGGCTTTTCCGGCTATCAGGCCCTGAAGATCGCACTGATCCAGAGCATCAGTGCACCGGTCGCCTTCGCCGGGGAGGAAGTTACGGCGGAGGACAGCATGGCAAGCGCCATACAAAAGGTGTTTGGGGCTGCAGCGGATGCCGTTGCCCTGACGAAAAGCAGCCTGGACATCGCAGCGATGGAGAAGGCGGCGGATGCCCTGCTGCAGGCGAAGCGGATTTTCATCTTCGGTGTGGGGGGCAGTGCTGCTGTGGCAGCGGATGTGCAGCATAAATTCCTGCGGCTGGGGCTGGATGCCCATGCTCTGTCTGACGTGAACCTGCAGACGATAACCGCAGCATTCGCCGGAGAAAAGGATGTGGTGTTCGCCATCAGCCATTCGGGATCATCCAAGGTGGTGGTGGACAACACCAACCTGGCCAAGCGCAACGGGGCAACGGTGATCAGCCTGAGCTCCATGGGAAAATCTCCCCTGACGGAACTGGCGGACATCTCCCTGTTTACCGCTGCAAATGAGACAAGATACCGCATTGTGGCGATTTCATCACGCATTGCGGAGCTGACCATTATCGACACACTGTATTCCTACCTGACCTTCCGGGCGAGGAAGGCGGGAAACCTGATTATTGAGAAGGCAATTGAAGACCAGATGTACTGACCGGGAAAGGGAAAAAGTATGAAAGAGTTGGTTGAATTTTCCAGAAAATACGGATCGGATCCGGAACTGGTGCTGGCAGGAGGCGGCAACACCTCCATGAAGGAAAAGGGCGTGCTCTATGTGAAGGGCTCAGGCTGCAGCCTCAGCACCATCAGAGAAGAAAACTTTGTGGCAATGGATCTGGCAAAACTGCTGGAAATTCTGGATAAGGAATATCCTGCAGAAGACCGGGAACGAGAAGCCATGTTCCTGGCGGATGTGAGCAAAGCGAAGCTACCGGGAGAAGAAAACAAACGCCCCAGCGTCGAGGCACTGCTGCATGCACTTTTCCCGCAGCGCTATGTGCTGCATCTTCACCCCGCACTGGTGAACGGGCTGACCTGTGGCCTGGACGGGGAGAAAATAGCGGGCGAGCTATTCCCGGATGCAATTTGGGTGGAAGCCTGCAGACCGGGATACACGCTGGCAAAGCTGCTGTCAGACAAGATCGGGCCGGAGACGGACACCGTGCTGCTGCAGAACCATGGTGTGTTTTTTGCATCTGAGACACCGGAAGGGCTGGCAAAGCTGCTGAATGACATGATGACGGCTCTGAAGGCCAGACTGCCGAGTGAGCTGCCGGAAAAATTAGAGGATGTGGATCTTTCAAAACCGTTCACACCGGATCATATTGTCTACTGCGGGGTAGGGCCTGCGTTGCCCGACACGGAGAATGCAAGGCTGCTCTATAGGGATGCACAGAAAATCAACTGGTATGCCGGGGCATTCGGCGGACCGAAACCGCTGGATGAGGAGCTGGTGCAGTTTATCCTGAACTGGGAAGCTGAGTCCTACCGGAAAAAACAGAGCTGATCATACGAGTGACAAAATGAAGAAAGCAACTGCCAAACGCAGGCAGAGAGAACCATAATAAGGAAAGAAGGAAACAGCTATGACTTTTGAAGAAGCGAAAGCGTATGCAAAAGCGCATGTGGGAGAGCGGCGGGCATATCCCGGCAGACTTTCCGGAAAGATTGCGGTGGTAACAGGCGGTGCCCAGGGCTTCGGCTTCGGCATTGCACAGGCTCTGATCCGGGAAGGGGCAGAGGTTGTGATTGCAAATCGCGGGGAAAAACAGGGGCAGGCTGCCGTGGAGGAGCTGGGAGAACACAGCTTTTTCGCCCAGTGCGATGTGTCTCTCCCGGGATCGGTGGAAAACCTGATGATCAAGGCGGTGGAGCGCTTCGGAGGCATTGACCTATTTGTGTCCAACGCAGGGGTGCTGAAGGCGGGAAGCCTGCATGACATGACACCGGAGAATTTTGAGCAGGTCACAAAGATCAACTATACGGGATATTTTCTCTGCGCAAAGTACGTCAGCGAGATTATGAAGGCGGAGTATGAGGCAGACCCGACACGCTGGTATGACATCGTGCAGGTCAACTCAAAATCCGGTCTGGTAGGGTCCAAGGCGAACTTCGCCTATGCAGGCGGTAAATTCGGCGGCATCGGCCTGACCCAGAGCTTTGCACTGGAACTGGTTCCCTGGCAGATCAAGGTGAACTCTGTGTGCCCCGGCAATTACTATGACGGTCCGTTGTGGTCCGACCCGGAGAAGGGGCTTTTCATCCAGTATCTGAATGCGGGAAAGGTGCCCGGAGCGAAGACTGTGGAGGATGTGAAGGAGTATTATCTCTCCAAATCCCCGATTCGCCGGGGATGCACACCGGATGACGTGGCAAAGGCCATTTTCTACTGTGTGGAGCAGACGTTTGAAACGGGGCAGGCAATCCCGGTGACGGGCGGCCAGACCATGCTGAACTGAGGCACGGAATATGGACAGAGAAATTGTGTTTCTGAATGCGGAAACTCCGGAGCAGAGACTGGAAAACCTGAAGAAGCTCCTGGCAGAGGAAAAGGAAAAGCCTGAGGTTCTGCCGCAGTATTCCAACAACCACATCCACACCACATTTTCTTTCTCGCCCTATTCCCCCACGGCAGCCGTGTGGGCAGCGCGAAGGGCAGGGCTCTCCACTGCAGGCATTATGGATCATGACAGCATCGGCGGGGCAGCCGAGTTCCGGAAGGCGGCGAAGCTTGCTGGTGTCGGCTCAACCTGTGGGGTAGAGATGCGCATCAGCTGGAAGGATACTCCCTTTGCAGCGCGACGCATCAACAACCCGGATCAGTGCGGTGTTGCGTATATGGCATTTCACAGCATTCGGGAGCGGTATTTTGAACAGACGGCAGAATTCCTAAAACCGTACCGGGAAAAGAGAAACGCACGCAACATCCGGATGCTGAAGAACATTGAAGAGAAAACGGGCATTGCCCTTGATTTTGAGAAGGATGTGCTGCCTCTTTCGGAATATTCAAACGGAGGCAGCGTGACAGAGCGGCACCTGTTGTTTGCACTGGCAAAAAAAGTGATCCCGAATGGAAGTGAGGAAGAGCAGTATAAGCTGTTGGGCAAATATAAGGCTGGGCTTATTCACGAGGTGTATATTGAGCCTACGGATGAGCTGATGAGCCTTGACGAGGCCATTGCCTTTGCAAAGGATGTGGACGCTATCCTCTGCTATCCCTATCTGGGAGACGTAACGGAGTCTCCCACCGGTGACAAAAAGGCGGCCAAATTTGAAGACGAATATCTGGATGAGCTGATGGCCTATCTGCCGGAGAAAGGCATAGCGGCTGTCACCTATATGCCGTCACGCAACACGGAGACTCAGTTGGAAAGGCTGATGGGGCTTTGTGAAAAGCACGGCCTGCAGCAGATTTCGGGGGAGGATATCAACTCTCCGTCGCAGAGCTTTATCTGCAAGCAGTTGGCAAATCCCAAATATGCGCATCTGGTAGATGCGGCATGGAAACTTGTGGAAAGAGAAAAGGAGGGATAAAGGCATGAAAACAAAAGCAGTTCGTTTATACGGAGAAATGGATCTCCGCCTGGAGGAATTTGACCTGCCGGAGATGAAGGATGACGAAATCCTGGCCAGGGTTATGTCAGACAGCCTTTGTACATCCACCTATAAGGCTGTGAAGCAGGGCAGTGCCCACAAGCGAGTGCATGAAGACGTGGCGGACCACCCTGCGATTGTCGGCCATGAATTCTGCGGCGAAATCGTAAAAGTGGGAGCAAAGTGGGCAAATGAGTTCAAGACAGGTGACCGGTTTATCATTCAGCCGGCACTGAACTACAAGGGCAGCCTGGATGCACCGGGTTATTCCTACGAGACCATCGGTGGGGATGCAACCTATGTGGTGATCCCCAATGAAGTGATGGAGATGAAGTGCCTGATTCCCTTTGAGGGAAGCGGATTCTTCGAAGGCTCAATGACGGAGCCTTACAGCTGTGTGATCGGGACATTCCACGCCATGTATCACACAGAGTACGGCAGCTATGTGCATCAGATGGGCATCCGTAAGGGAGGAAATATGCTGATGCTCGCCGGCAATGGCCCCATGGGACAGGCGGCAATCGACTATATTCTGCACTGTGACCGCAGGCCAGGATTGCTGGTTGTGACAGGACGCCGACAGGAGCAGCTTGACCGGCTTGCCCAGCTGCTGACAACAGAGGATGCGGCGGCAAACGGTGTGTCTCTCCACTACTTCAACACGGCGACTTGTGAAGATGCAAAGGCAGAGCTGCTGGCTCTCTCCGGCGGGAAGGGATACGACGATGTGCTGGTGTTCACGCCGGTGGCTTCCATGGTGGAGCTGGGCGATGATCTGCTGGGAAAAGACGGATGCCTGAACTTCTTCTCCGGACCGAGCGACAAAGATTTCAAGGCACAACTGAATTTTTACAACGTGCACTATGCCTTCACCCATATTGTGGGGACCTCCGGCGGCAACACAGACGATATGAAGGAGGCTGCCGCCATGATGAAGGAAGGAAAGATCAACCCCGCATTGCTGGTTACCCACGTGGGCGGATTAAATGACGTGGCGGATGCAACAAAGCATCTGCCGGAAATCCGGGGCGGCAAGAAGCTGATTTACCCCTGGGTGGACATGCCGCTGACGGCTATTGCAGATTTTGAGAAGCTTGGGAAGGAAGACCCTTTCTATGCAGAACTGGATGTAATCTGCAAAAAGCATAACGGGCTCTGGAGTGTGGAAGCGGAACGGTATCTGCTGAAGACAAAGGCAGGGCTTTAAGCGAAAAAAACAAGTATTCAGAATGCGTACGGGACAGAGATATCTCCGGCGCAGAATGAAGCAAACAAAGACGAGCGAAATGAACAACCGCCCGGATCCGATGAAAAGGATCCGGGCGGTTTGCACAGGATATGGAGCTTATTGGAGGTCCTCCGGGCAGAGAACGATGGCTGTGCGTGCCGGCAGATACAGCCGCACGTGGTTGCCTTCCATGCCGGGGGTATAGGCGCTGACGGTGTTGCGGGCCACACGGCCATAGCCGCAGTAGCAGTAGTCATCACTGGAGAAGAGGACGCGATAATCACAGCTGTGGCTCACGGGAATCGGGTAGCCTTCAAAGCTGCGTGCGGGGGAGAAGTTGAAAACAAAGAGTAATCCGCCGCGTTCAAAGGCAATGACGTGGTCATCCTCATGGACCCATTTGAGATCGGGATAGACCTGGTCGAAGATATGGTAGTATTTGGCGGTGTGCACCATGTCTTTGTCAAATTCATTCAGAGAGGCGTATTTCAGATCCGGATTAAAGAGGAGACTCCACTGCCTGCGGCAATACTGGAAGCTGTTCCCGTTGCCGGGGCGGGGGAAGTCAATCCACTCCGGATGGCCGAATTCGTTGCCCATGAAGGTGAGGTAACCGCTGCCTCCGGCGGCCATGGTGAGAAGGCGAATCATCTTATGGAGAGCAATGGCACGATCGATGACTTCAGTGTGGCAGTCTTTCTCCATCTGGTCATACATGGCAGCGTCGGCAAAGCGGAAGATCATAGTCTTGTCACCTACGAGGGCCTGGTCGTGGCTCTCCACATAGGCAACAGTGGGTGCATTGCGGAAGGTCAGCTCATACCAGAGCCTGCCAAGATTCCAGTCTTCATCCTTATAGTCCTTAGCGAGCTTAATCCAGAGATCGGGAATACCCATGCCCAGACGGAAGTCAAAACCGATGCCGCCGGAAGGAACCGGCTCGCACATACCCGGCATACCGGACATGTCTTCAGCGATGGTGAGAGCGTCCGGCTTTACTTCTCGGATCAGCAGGTTTGCCAGCTGAAGGTAGGTCACGGCATCTACATCGGTGTTCATGGTGAAGTACTGGCCGAGATTGCTGAAGTCAGTGCCGAGGGCATGATCCAGATAGAGCATGGACGTGACGCCGTCAAAACGGAAGCCGTCGAAATGGTATTTCTCCAGCCAGAATTTCAGATTGCTCAGAAGGAAGTGAATCACTTCAGGCTTGCCGTAATTGAAGCACTTGGTGCCCCAGGCGGAATGATCACCCCGACCGCCCTCATGGAAGAACTGATAGGGGGTGCCGTCGAAGAGGTTGATGCCCTCCAGAGTGTTGCCGACGGCGTGGGAGTGAACAACATCCAGCAGGACACGAATGCCCATGCTGTGGGCCTTGTTGACGAGGTACATCAGGTCTTCCGGCGTGCCGAATCGGCTGGAGGCGGCGTAGAAACTGCTGACCTGGTAGCCGAAGGAGCCGTAGAAGGGGTGCTCCATAATTGCCATCAGCTGGATGGTGTTGTAGCCAAGATACTGCACATGGGGCAGAATGTTATCGGCAAACTCACGATAGGTGGCAATTTTGTGTTCCTCGCTGGACATACCGACATGAGCCTCATAGATCAGCGGGGACTCATCACAATGAAAGTCTCCGTCTGTCCAGGGGTAGGGATTGATGTCGTCCCACACTTCGCAGCACCAGCTGCCCGTCTCCCAGTCCTGTGTGACACGGCGGGCATAGAGGGGAACATGCTGGGTGAGATGATCGCCGTTTTGGACGATGGTGAGAACTCTGCTGCCCTGATGGATGGTGTCACCCGGGAGGGAGAGAATCCAGTTGCCGTTGTCGGCCTTTTCCATAGGGGTGGCTGTCCACTGCCAGTTGTTGAAATCACCTGTCAGAAACAGCTGATCGGCACCGGGTGCCCACTCACGGTATACCCACCCGTCTTCCGTTTTGTGGAAACCATACCAGTCATATGCGTTGGCAAAATCACGCAAGGTAGTTTTGCCGGGCAGAATCTGTTTTGTTTTTTGGGAGAGCAGATCCATGCGCAGCTGAAAGTCGCCCTCAAAGGGACGAAGCTCCGGGAACTTCTCCAGAATAGGAATCATAAACGATAGTCTCCTTTGCGTATTATTGGTTCAGGAATTGGCTGTATTATACCATTATTCAGAGCGCTCGACAAGAGCGAGGTGCAAATGATGCGTTTTCCGATCCCAATTGAAAACGGAGATGCAGACCAAGCAAGTATTTTTTTTATATTGACTCTGAAATTAATATGAATTATAATCCTCTTTGCGATAAGAACGTCCGGGTGAGCCAGGCAGCAGGAAAGACAGGAATCGAAATGAAACAAGAAACGGTGAAAGATAAATCCAAAGGAATTCTGTGGCGGGTGCTGCTGGCGATTGCAGTGCTGCTTATGGCAGCGGTACTGGAGCTTGGGAAGCACACCATTCCGGGATGGATTCTGACGATTGCGGCAGTTTGCGGGTTCTGCATTCTGCGGATGAAGGTACTGAATGGAAAAAGCCGAGGGATTCGCATTCTCGGCTGGATCGGACTTCTGGCAGCTTTTGCCTGTATCTTGTGGATCTCGTGGCCGCCGGTAAAGGCAGTGCCTGCCGTTTATGGGAAAAGCGCCGGGGTGACTGACGTAGTGCATGTATCGCAGGGCGATCTGACAGGTGTGCTGACGGAGGACGGGCAGGTGGAGGTTTTCACCGGCATCCCCTATGCCCAGCCTCCGGTGGGAGAGCTACGCTGGAAAGAGCCGAGGCCTGCCCTGCCCTGGGAGGGTGTGCTGAAAGCAGACCATTTTGCCCCCATGTCTATGCAAACGCAGAACCTGCCGATCTATTCATCACTTGCACAGATTATCGGCTATCACGATTATAAAATCAGCTTAACAGACAATTACAGGGAGCCTGTCAGCGAGGATTCCCTTTATCTCAACATATGGAAGCCGACGGGAGATGTCTCCAACCTGCCGGTGCTGGTGTATGTACACGGGGGGTCACTGCAAACGGGGCAACCGTGGTACGGTGATTACAGAGGAGAGCAGCTTGCCCGGGAGGGTGTGGTTGTGGTGAACTTTGGCTACAGGCTTGGCATTTTCGGCTTTTTTGCAGATGAGGAGCTGGCGGCAGAGTCAGAATACGGCACCACGGGCAACTACGGGCTGCTGGACCAGGTTATGGCACTGGCCTGGGTGAGAGACAACATCGCAGCTTTTGGCGGAGACCCGGGGAATGTGACGCTGGCAGGGGAATCGGCAGGATCTGCCTGTGTGTCTGCACTGTGCACGTCGCCACTGGCAAAAGGTCTCTTCCGGCGAGCGGTAGGGGAGAGCTCCACTGTGACAGCACCGGTGCCTGCCCATTCCTTCCGCAGCATGGAATATGCACTGCGGGCAGGAGAGAAGACAAAAGAGAAATACGGGGTCTCTTCCGTTGAGGAGCTGAGAGCACTACCGGCAGAAAAGATTGTTGCGGAGCTTGGAAATCATCACCACATGACGATAGATGGCTTTGCCCTGACAGAGATGCCTTGGGAGTCATACAGTAAAGGCGTCCATAATGAGGAAGCTCTGCTTCACGGGTTTAACAGGGATGAATCGGCACCGTTTATTCTGTTTAGCCAGGCAAACCTGAAAAACTATGAAAAGAAAATAAAAGATGCCTTTGAAGAGCCTTATGCATCCCAGGTGCTGGCCCTTTATCCTGCAAAGACGGATGCCGAGGCAAGGCAGAACTGGGCAGACATTTACACGGCAGTGCTGTTTTCCTACGGGCACTACTGCTGGGAACGGCAGGCAAAGGCGAACAATATCCCATCGTATATATATTACTTTACAAAAGACAACGGCAGGCTGGGTGCCTGGCACAGCGGCGAAGAGGTTTATCTCTACGGTAATATCCCGGAAGACTCCAAGCTATATGACAGCGTTGACCGGGAGCTGAGCAGAATGATGGTCGGCTATTACCGGAACTTTATATATAACGGAGACCCAAACGGGGAAGGCCTGCCCCAATGGCAGCCGGATGACGGAAGAAACGTGGTGCTGGAATTCGGTGAAGAGGTGACCGAGCACGAGGCACCCTATGCCGAGCTGTACAGAATACTGGATGAGATGTATGCGCATGAATAAAGAAGGAACCTGCAAGGGCATGTGCCCATGTGACACAGAGTGCCCCATCGGGGCAGCACTGTCTGCCATCGGCGGGCGGTGGAAAATGCGAATCATATGCACCTTGTTTGTAGATGGGACACAACGATATAACGATCTTGTCCGGAAAACTACGGGCATCACGAACGCTATGCTCTCCTCTTCGCTAAAGGAGCTGGAAGCGGACGGCATTGTCACTCGGAAGCAGTATGAAGAGATCCCGCCGCGAGTGGAATACTCTTTGACGGAGCATGGGAGAGAGCTGTGGCCCATTCTGCACAGGCTGGCCCATTGGGCGAAAGGCGAGATGTTTGACGGAGATTTAGACGAGCTGCCCGAAGAGGCATGGCTGTAATGTACTTTGTAATATCTGAAAAGGAGAAACCTTATGAAACAGCAGTTTGACCTGCAGAACCACATTGAACAGGGTGTGGAGAAGATTGTGGCGGACACCATCAAGGCTACGCTGAAAAACCCGAAAGAAAGCGCATTTATGGCGAAGTTTGCTATGGCAAGCCGCAAGGCCTCCAAGGTCCGGCAAAAAAATGAGCAGGAAGGCCTGCATGTGCCGGGCTTCCTGATTGCAAGCATCACCAGCAGCTGCAATCTGCATTGCGCAGGGTGCTATTCCCGCTGCAACAACGCTACCGTTGATACACCTCCGGTGCGTCAGCTGACCAGTGAGGAGTGGCTGAGAATCTTCCGTGAGGCAGATGAGCTGGGTGTCAGCTTTATTATGCTGGCCGGCGGAGAACCGATGATCCGCCGTGATATTATTGAAGCGGCGGGAAAAATGCAGAATATTATCTTCCCGATCTTCACCAACGGCACCTTTGTGGATGACCGCTACTTCCGTCTGCTGGATGAATGCCGAAACCTGATCCCGGTGATGAGCATTGAGGGCGGAAAAGAGGTTACCGATGTCCGCCGTGGGACGGGAATTTATGATAAGGTTTCATCCAATATGGATGCCTTTAAAGAGAAGGGCCTTATTTTCGGCGCCTCTATCACGGTTACGACAGAAAATATAAAGGAAGTAACGTCCCGAGAGTTCGTTGACAGCCTGATCGAGAAGGGTTGCAAGCTGGCTATTTTCATTGAATTTGTGCCTGTGACGGAGGAAGCCAGACACCTGGCACCCGGTGATGAGGAACGGGCTTATATGGCGGGAGCACTGGAAAAGCTGCGTGAGAGCACAAGCGATATTGTGCTGCTGTCCTTCCCGGGAGATGAACTGGCTATGGGCGGTTGCATGGCAGCAGGGAGAGAATTCTTCCACATCAATTCCCACGGCGGTGCAGAACCCTGCCCCTTCTCTCCATATTCGGATGTGAACATCAAAGAAACATCCCTGCGGAAGGCTATTTCTTCCCCCTTATTCCGGAAGCTGCAGGAAAACGGCGTGCTGAGCGGAGAACATGTGGGCGGATGCGTGCTTTATGAAAAGAGAGATCAGGTGGAGGCGCTTGTCGCCGAAGGCTGAAATTAACAGATAACGACAACGGGAACCGGGCTTGCTCAGCCTGCGGTTCCCGTTTTTGATGAAAACAATCTGTATGTTCTTTTCTTCATCCGTATGTATTTCGACTGGCTTTAACAGGCGACCGGAAGGCATCCGGGTTTTGCAGCTTTGCCTGGAAAAGAAATCAGTTCCCGGTCTGTATATCGGCAAGATGTTCCCGCGCATGGAAGACTTTGCAGATTTGGGAATAATCGCCGAATACCGTCAGCTTGTCACCGACAGTGAAAACAGTGTTTGCCCCGGCCGGTTCAGCCTTTTGTCCGGGATGCTCCACCACCATAACGAGAATACCGGTTTCTGCTCTGAAGTCGGATTCGGATAGCGAGACGCCCTGATAATTTTCAGGAATGTGATTGAGGGTTACAAGCGCAATGGTCTCCTTACCGATATAATCCAACAGGAGGACGGTATTGAAAGAGGAAGAGCGCATGATCAGACGATCGGCAAAGCCCTGAAGAAGATGATCTCCCCAGGCACGAAAGCGGGGCACACGCATAAAGGCGAGAATAATAGCAATTGCGGCCAGAGGAATCAGCAGCGCAAAATAAAAGTGCTCCGCCTGGTAGAATTTAAGCGTCAGAAACACGTTAATGAGCGCTGTTACAATTGTGATATTGAACACATAGCCGAAGAGCATGGTGAGCCGAGCCAGCCTTCGCCTGCTGCTGTTGGAAAGGAGCAGCTCGCTTTCTCTGGTGGTAAAGCCGCATCCGGTGAGAATAGAAATCACCTGAAAGCGGGCTTTTTCATCCGGTAGACCTGTAAAACGGAACAGAACGGTAAACAGCTCCGTCATGACCCAGTACATCAGGATAATAATGGAAAAGAGAAAAAAGGCTGTGTAGAGATTCATAGCTGTTTCCTTTTCTCACAGTTAAAATAAAAAATAAAGCTGATCTGAAAAGATCAGCTTTACGTTAGTTGCGGGGGAAGGATTTGAACCAACGACCTCCGGGTTATGAGCCCGACGAGCTACCAGCTGCTCTACCCCGCGATATTTCTTTAGCTTGTATATATTACTACAGGGAATCAGAAAAGTCAAGAGAAAATTTCGGAATGATGGGGATATCAGAGAAATAGGAATGTCCAACATGCCCTACATGCCCAAGGTGCCCAACATGCCCTTATTTGTGCAGAGGACTGGAGGGCAGGTTGGCAAAGGGCAGGAAGCAGGCTGAAAGAAAAGCCGGCAGGAATAAACCTGCCGGCTGCGAATGAAATGGTAATAATTAAAGCTCTTCTACAATAACGGAATCTACGGCATTTTTCCGGATGCTGGCGATACCGTTTTTGCAGCCGTCTTTTGAGACGTAGCTTTCACCGGTGAGGATGACCTCGCCGTTGCCGGCTTTCAGACGGAAGCGGAATTCACCCGCCTTGTCCTTATAGAGCTCAAACTTCGGGTTGGGAACCTTATCAAAGTTTTCCTTGGTCTGATCTTCCAGACCGGCAATCGGAGCATTCTTCTGAACACTGGCGATACCGTTTTTGCAAGCGTCGACTGAGGAATAGATTTCACTGGTACCGATAATCTCACCGTTGCGAGCCTTCAGGTTGAACATAGGCCCGGATTTTGCCTGCTTGATAATAAATTTACCCATAAGTATATCCTCCTGTAAAGATATTTTAAAAATGAGATGAAATTATAATATCACACAAGCAGAATTTTTACAACTAATTTTTGTGAAGCTTACATCAGGCTGCGATAAAGAGCAGCAATTTCTTCCACACTGGTGTCACGGGGATTGCCGGGGCAGCAGGCATCTGCAAAAGCACTCTCAGAGAGGAACTGAACATCCTCGTCCTTCACGATTTCCTTCAGGTCAGCAGGAATGCCGACATCTGCACCGAGCTTCTTCACGGCTGCGATGGTGGCATTGGCAGCATCTTCGTCATTCATGCTGTCAATGTAGGGAACTTCCATTGCACGGCCGATAGCACGGTAACGCTCACCGGCAACGGGCTTATTGTATTCAAGACCCAGAGGAAGGAGAATAGCGCAGGCAACACCGTGCGGGGTGTCGTAAAGAGCGCTGAGACCGTGTGCCATGGAGTGGACAATGCCGAGACCAACGTTGGAGAAGCCCATACCGGCAATGTACTGGCCGAGAGCCATGCCTTCACGTCCGTCAGCGTCATTCTCAACGGCAGCACGGAGGTTCTTGGCGATAAGGTGAATGGCTTCAAGATGGAACATATCGGAGATGGTGCAGTGCCCCTTGGTGATGTAGCCTTCAATAGCGTGGGTGAGAGCGTCCATACCGGTGGCAGCCGTCAGAGGTTTGGGCATGGAGTACATCATCTCGGGATCGACAACTGCGACTTCGGGAATATCATTCACGTCAACGCAGACGAATTTGCGCTTCTTTTCAACATCAGTGATAACATAGTTGATGGTGACCTCGGCTGCCGTACCGGCTGTGGTGGGAACAGCAATGGTGAAAACAGCGTGTTTTTTGGTGGGAGCAACGCCTTCAAGAGAGCGAACATCTGCAAACTCGGGGTTATTAACGATGATGCCGATTGCCTTGGAGGTGTCCATAACAGAACCGCCACCGACAGCGATGATGCTGTCAGCACCAAATTCCTGGAAGGCCTTCACACCGTTCTGGACATTCTCGATGGTGGGATTGGGTTTAATGTCGGTGTAGAAAGTGTAGACAATACCGGCAGCATCCAGAAGGTCAGTGATCTTTTTGATTTCACCGGACTTTACCACATGACGTCCGGAAGCGATGAATGCACGCTTGTAGCCGCGATTGGTGAGTTCGGAAACGATTTCTTTGACGGCACCTACGCCATGGTAGGAAACAGGGTTGAGAACGATGCGATTAGCCATAATACAATTCCTTTCCATAAACAGATATCTATTTGGCGATAGTTTCACTATCCTTACTATAATACCACAGTAGGGAAAAATTTACAATATGAAAAGCAAATAGGCCCGAAATTTGTACATTTTGATAGAAAAACCAGAACTATAACAATTTAAAAAGAAAAAGGAGGTAAAAGAATTGATTTTTATGCGAAAGACCTGTATAATCATTTCAAATTCTCGGGTTGAGGAGGTAAAAAATGGATAACGGACGCGAAAAACTGGGAAGCCGGCTCGGATTTATCCTGCTGAGCGCAGGCTGTGCCATCGGCTGCGGCAACGTATGGAAATTTCCCTGGATGACAGGACAGTACGGCGGGGGCGGCTTTGTGCTGGTCTACGTCCTGTGCCTTCTGCTGCTCGGACTTCCGGCACTGACAATGGAATTTGCTGTCGGGCGGGCGGCACAGGCAAGCCCTGTCAAGATGTATCAGAAGTTAGAAAAACCCGGCCAGAAATGGCATATCCACGGATATGTTGCACTGCTGGGGAATCTGGCACTGATGGCATTCTATACCGTTGTTACGGGCTGGATGTTTTATTATTTTGTTATGTTCCTGCTGGGAAAGAGTGCAGATCTCGGTTTTGTTGCCATGATAACAAATCCGACACTCAATGTCGGATATCTGGCTATAGCAGTTGCGCTGGGATTTCTTGTGCTGAGCTTCGATCTGCAGGGAGGGCTGGAGAGAGTAACCAAGTATCTGATGGTCGCCCTTTTTGCATTGATGCTCATTCTGGCTGTGCACAGTGCTCTGCTGCCCGGTGCTAAAGAAGGGTTGAGCTTTTATCTGGTACCGGATTTTTCCAAAATCAACGGTTCGGTAATCGTGGGTGCCATGAATCAGGCATTCTTCACCCTCAGCATCGGTATCGGATCCATGGCAATTTTCGGCAGTTATATCGGCAAGGAACGGGCGCTGATGGGAGAATCCGTCAATATTATTCTGCTGGATACCTTCGTGGCGATTATGGCCGGATTCATCATGTTCCCCGCATGCTTTACCTACGGGATTGAAGTGAATGCAGGCCCGTCCCTCCTGTTTGACACAATGGCAACCGTGTTTAATAATATGGCCGGCGGTAGAATCTGGGGCACACTGTTCTTCCTGTTCATGGTGTTCGCAGCGTTTTCCACAGAGCTGGCGGTGTTTGAAAACATTCTCGCCTGTGTCCGCGAGCTGACCGGATGGAACCGGCCAAAGGGATGTGTCGTCTGCGGAATCGGTATCTTTCTGCTGGCTCTGACCACTGCTCTCGGATACAGTGTATTCACCTTCCAGCCCTTTGCGGAAGGAAGCGCATGGCTGGACTTCTGGGATTTCATTGTCAGCACCAACTGCCTGCCTCTCGGCGCTCTGATTTTCAGCATCTTCTGCTGCTATAAAATCGGCTGGGGATGGGATAACTTCATTGCGGAGGCAAACGCAGGAGAAGGGCTGAAAGTGAAAAGCTGGATGAAGCCGATCTTCAAGTACTTTGTTCCGATCATCGTCCTTGCACTTTACATCTACGGCCTTGTAACGTTTGGCTGGAAATAATAAGCAGATAAAGGCTTAAACATCATTAAATGAAGGCACCGTCTGAACATAAAAGCAGTTCAGACGGCGCTTTTTTGATTATGAAGGTTATCGAATGATGAAGCTTACTCGACACCGAGAACTTTATAGTCCTGGGCCTCTACGGCTTTTGCGAGAATATCATCTGCTACATCCGCCTTCAGTGTGACGACGGCTGTACCGGCAGTGTGGTCTGCAACAGCAGATTCAACACCGTCTACAGCCTCCAGAGCTTTCTTTACACGAGCCTCGCAATGCGGGCACATCATGCCTTCTACTTTAAGGGTTTTTGTCATGTTTTTTTCCTCCGTTTTTATTTCTGCGGGAGAAGAATCAGTTTTTCCCGCGGATTTCTGTTTTATTTTCCTGTCGTGGCTGGGGTCATGAATCTTCACAAGATTCAGGCGAAGGGCATTCATGCAGACAAAGAAGCTGGACAGGGCCATTGCAGCAGCGCCATACATGGGTTTCATGGCAATTCCGTAAAGACCCATTGCGAGAGGGATGCAGATGGCATTGTAAAAGAATGCCCAGAAAAGATTCTGATGAATATTCCGTATGGTTGCCCGGCTCATACGAATGGCTGCAGTGACGTCAGTCAGGCGACTTTTCATGACCACAATATCGGCAGCGTCGATGGCCACGTCAGTCCCTGCTCCGATGGCGATACCGGTGTCAGCAACAGTGAGGGCAGGAGCATCGTTGATGCCATCACCAACCATGGCGACTTTCCCTTCCTCTTTCAGGCTGCGGACAGCATCCGCTTTACCTTCTGGAAGGATACCGGCTATCACATCATCAACACCGGCCTGGTTACCGATTGCCCTGGCTGTACGTTCATTGTCTCCGGTCAGCATGACGACGCGAATTCCCATCCCGCGCATTTCTGAAATTGCCTGAGCGGAATCTTCTTTGATGGTGTCAGCCACAGCGATGATCCCTGCCAGTTTCCCGTCGACAGAGAAAAACAGCGGTGTTTTCCCATCAGAAGACAGGGCTTCCGCTCTGCTACGGAAGGAAGACGGAACGGAGCAGCGAGAAGATATAAATTTATAATTACCGCCAAGTAATTCGGAGTCTCCGAGCTTGGCTGTGAGGCCGTTTCCCGGAAGAGCGGTAAAATCTGCCACTTCAGGAATGACCAGGCCTTCTGCCGCTGCAGATACAGCTTTGGCAAGGGGATGCTCGCTTCTGCTTTCAAGAGCGGCTGCCAGAGAGAGAAACTGATTTTCCTCCATCTCAAAGGGCAGAATATCCGTGACTCTGGGTTGCCCTTCTGTGATGGTGCCGGTTTTGTCGAGTGCAATGATCTGTGTACGGCCGGCAGCTTCCAGAGAGGCTGCAGTTTTGTAGAGAATACCGTTTTTAGCACCCATTCCGCTGCCGACCATGATTGCAACGGGTGTTGCAAGGCCGAGCGCGCAGGGACAGCTGATGACAAGCACTGAAATTGCTCTTGCTATGGCAAAACTGAAGGTTCTGCCGGCTATCAGCCAGCCGATCAGCGTGAGAAGAGAAATCCCGATGACTGCGGGGACAAAAATTCCGGAAACTTTATCGGCAATTCTGGCAAGAGGGGCTTTTGTTGCAGCAGCATCCGAAACGGTTTTGATGATCTGGGCAAGTGTGGTGTCTTCACCGACACGAGTAGCCCGGCAACGGATGTAGCCCTGCTGGTTGATAGTAGCTGCAGAAACAGCATCACCGACATCTTTATCCACAGGAATGCTCTCACCGGTGAGGGCGGATTCATTGACGGAAGTACTGCCTTCCAGAATGACACCGTCAACGGGAATATTCTCACCCGGGCGTACAACAAAGATATCGCCGGTCTGAACAGATTCGATACCCACTTCCGTCTCCTGACCATCGATGATAAGAACAGCGGTTTTCGGAGCAAGCTGCATCAGGCTTTTCAGAGCATCAGTGGTACGGCCTTTGGACATGGCCTCCAGCATCTTGCCGATGGTGATGAGCGTGGGGATCATGGCAGCTGATTCAAAGTAGAGGTTCATCCCGTATTTCATGACGGTGGCGTGGTCACCTTCACCCTGAGCAAGGATCATCAGAAACAGCTCGGCAAGGGAATAAACGAAAGAAGCGGAAGAACCGAGTGCAACCAGTGTGTCCATATTCGGCGCACCGTGGAAGAGCGAACGGAAGCCGGATGTAAAGAATTTACTGTTGATCAGCATGACAATAATTGCCAGCAGCATTTCAAACAAACCGAGAAAAACATGATTTTCAAATGCAGCCGGTGCAGGCCAGCCCCACATCATGTGCCCCATAGAGAAATACATGAGGACAAGGAGAATGATGCCGGAGTAGATCAGCCTCCTTTTCAGCTTAGGGGTTTCCTTGTCTTTCAGGGCTTCGTCATCTGCCCAGGAGGGTACAGAGCCGGATGTGCCGGTATCTTTTCTCACACCTTTTGGGGATGCACCATATCCTGCTTCCGTCACGGCACGGATAATGTCGGACGGAGATGCTGTGCCTTCCACACCCATGGAATTGGTGAGCAGACTGACAGAACAGCCGGTAACGCCGGGGACTTTGGAAACCGCTTTTTCAACCCGGGCACTGCAGGCAGCGCAACTCATGCCGGTTATATTATATTGTTCCATAACGATTTCCTCCGAAAATTACTTCATCACTTTCTGAAGGGTAGCCACCAGCTCATCAATGGTCTCTTCATGGCCGGAGCGTATATCCTCCACAACGCACGTTCTGATATGAGAAGCAAGCAGTGTCTTGCTGAAACTGTTCAGAGCACAGTTGACAGCAGATACCTGAACAAGGATATCAGGACAATAGGCGTTGGCTTCCAGCATTTTCTGGAGCCCTCGAACCTGCCCTTCAATCCGTTTCAGCCGGTTCATAAGATCTTTATATTCCTTTTCGCTGCGGTGCTTTATCCGCCCGCCACATGAGCAGGATAAATCTTCAGTTCCTTCAGAAATCATCTGACAACAGCAACGTTCTTCTTCCATCGAGGCTCCTTTCTTCCAAAACAAAATACCTCTGGGGGGTATCCGTCATTGCAACGAGATATTATACCTCCCAGGGGTATTTGTCAAGTGAAGAATTGAAAATTTTGTTGTTTCAGCAAAGCTGTGGATGAGAATAGAAAAGAGGAAGGCTATGATCGGAGATCTTCCAGAATGCGGGACCAGGAGGAAACCAGCTTCTCCACTGACCAGGCAGCATTTGCGGGGCTGGTAGACGGCAGACAGGCAGCATGCAGCCCGATTTGCGGAAGAAGATATCTGTTATAGAGAGCCTCCGCTTTCTTCCCGTTTACAAAGATCTGACGAATGGGTGCGCCTGACAGAATCGGGGTCAGGTCATTTACTTTGACATCTTTTATGCTGCTGTCGGAGGAGCCTGTAATCCGGCAGGAAGCAATCACATCCCACACGGCAATATGATGCCGCAAAAGAAAGGCTTTTCGCTCTTCTTTCGTTTCAGGCACGGACTCTTCAAATAGGGCAGCCAGAACCCGCCAGAACCGGTTTTGCGGATGACCGTAAAAATAGGCTGCCTCCCGCGATTTGACGGAAGGGAAACTGCCGAGAATCAGTATTTCGGAATGCTCATTCCACGTGGGCGGAATGGGATGAGAGATAAATTGTTCCTGCATAATGTCTCCATGAAAAATCCGGGCAGGAATCCAGACCTGCCCGGAAGAATATTGATTATTCCAGTTCAAAAGCACCGGTGTATAGCTGATAGTACTGCCCCTTAGCAGCAATCAGCTCTTCATGCGTGCCTCGTTCGATTACACGACCGTGATCCAGAACAAGGATGACATTGGCATTCTTGACCGTGCTCAGCCTGTGGGCGATCACAAACACGGTGCGGCCCTTCATCAGAGCATCCATTCCGGCAGAGACGATCTGCTCTGTTCTAGTATCGATAGAAGAAGTGGCTTCATCCAGAATCATGACGGGAGGATCTGCCACGGCGGCACGTGCAATGGCAAGCAGCTGACACTGACCCTGAGAGAGATTGCTGCCGTCGCCTGCCAGCATGGTCTGATAGCCTTGAGGCAGACGTGTGATGAAGCTGTCAGCTCCGGAGAGCTTTGCAGCAGCAATGCATTCCTCATCGGTAGCATCAAGCTTGCCGTAACGGATGTTTTCCATGACGGTGCCGGTGAAGAGAACGGTATCCTGCAGCACCATTCCGAGAGAGCGACGCAGGCTTGGTTTCTTGATTTTATTGATATTGATGCCGTCATAACGGATTTTGCCGTCGGCAATATCGTAGAAGCGGTTGATCAGGTTGGTGATTGTAGTTTTTCCGGCTCCTGTGGCACCCACAAAAGCAATTTTCTGACCCGGTTTTCCGTATAGAGTAATATTGTGCAGGATAACCTTGTCGGGATTGTAGGCAAAATCTACATCGTAGAAGCGGACATCACCCTTCAGAGGAACATAAGTAGTAGTGCCGTTATCCTTATGGTAGTGCTTCCAGGCCCAGAGTCCGGTCTTTTCAGGGGACTCCACCAAAGCACCGTTTTCTTCTCTGGCGTAGACGAGCTCCACATAGCCCTCATCCTGCTCACTTTCCTCATCCAGCATGGCGAATATACGTTTTGCGCCTGCGAGACCCATGACAACGGAGTTAATCTGAGGGGAGATCTGCTGGATGGAACCGGAAAACTGACGGCACATTCCGAGAAAGGGAACGATGACAGCTATGGAAAAGGGAAGACCGGAAACAGAGAAATTCGGAACCCCCAGTTCCAGAAACAGCCCGCCGGCAACAGCCACCAGAACATAAATCAGGTAGTTGACATTGTTCAGAATCGGCATGAGGGTATTGGAGTAACGGTTTGCCTGGAAGGCTGCTTCATACAAAGCGTCGTTGGCCGCATCAAATTCAGCCTGCGCCTCAGCTTCATGGTTGAAAACCTTGATGACTTTCTGGCCGTTGATCATCTCTTCGATGACACCTTCTGTCTGCCCGATATATTTCTGCTGTGCCATAAAGTAATGGGCAGATTTTCCGCCGATTGTCTTTGTGATGGCGATCGTGATAAGAGATCCGCCGATGATGACAAGACCGAGCCAGACGGAGTAGTACATCATGATACAGACAATCGTGACGACAGTGATGAGGGAAACGAGAAGCTGAGGAAAGCTCTGGGAAATCATCTGCCGCATGGCATCCACATCGTTGGTGTAGTGCGACATGATATCGCCTCGCTGATGGGTGTCGAAGTAACGGATCGGCAGCGACTCCATATGTTCAAACATTTTGGTACGGAACTGATCCAGCACCCGTTGCGTATAAACAGCTCCGAGTTGGTTGCTGACGGTGGTGATGGTGAGACCGCAGAGATACAGCGCACCCAGAATCAATACAAAATGAAGAATCTGGGGGCGGGTTGTTTCCCAATTCCATCCGTTTGCCCATGCCTGCTCCAGAACGGCAACGACGTTCTGCTGGAAGATGGACGGGAGAGCGCTGATCACAGCACTGACCAGAATCAGCACGATGATAATCGGCAGGAGCGTCGGGTTCATGCGGAACAGCATTTTGATCAGCCTCGGGAAAGTCCCACTGTTTTTCTTCATGTCAGTTGGTTTCAAGCTGTTGCCTCCTTTCCTGCTACGTCTTCAATCGCTTCATGTCCCAGACGGTTCTGGGACAGATAGACTTCGCGATAAATCTTGTTGGTTTTCAGAAGCTCAGCACTTGTGCCGATGGCATCAATTCTGCCGTTGTCCATCACAACAATGCGGTCAGCATCTTCTACAGAGCTTGTCCGCTGGGCAATGATAATTTTGGTGGTTTCCGGAATGTAGGTGCGCATTGCTTTGCGGATCAGAGCATCGGTTCGGGTGTCGACTGCAGAGGTGCTGTCGTCCAAAATCAGTATCTTCGGACGTTTGAGAAGAGCACGGGCAATGCACAGACGCTGCTTCTGCCCGCCGGAGACGTTGGTTCCGCCCTGCTCAATCCAGGTGTCATAACCGTTTGGCATCTGATCAATAAACTCATCTGCACAGGCCAGATGACAGACTTCTTTGATCTCATCAAGGGTCGCGTCCTTATTGCCCCAGCGGATGTTGTCGGCTATGGTGCCGGAAAAGAGCATATTCTTCTGCAGAACCATGGCAACACTGTCACGCAGGGCAACCAGATCATAAGCTTTGACGTTTTTCCCGCCGACGCTGACAGATCCTTGCGACACATCATAGAGACGGGGAATCAGCTGAACGAGAGAGGATTTCGCGGAGCCCGTTCCACCGATGACGCCGATGGTTTCACCGGAGCGGATGTGCAGATCAATGTCGGAAAGAACGGGCTGCTCTGCCCGGTCGGAATAGCTGAAGGTAACATGGTTAAAATCAATGGAGCCGTCGGCGACTTCGGGAATGGAATCTGCCGGAGAGGTGATGGTGCTTTTCTCGTCCAACGCTTCGCAGACACGCTGAGCGGATTCAGCAGAGAACGTCATCATAACAAAGAGAAAAGAGATCATCATCAGGCTGGTCAGAATCTGCACGGAATAGGTGAGCAGAGTGGAAAACTGGCCGATATCCAGTGCGACGCCATTGGTCGCAATGATCTGCCTGGAACCGACATAGAGAACAAACAGCATTACGCCATACATGCAAGTCTGCATCAGAGGTCCATTCAAGGCAAGCAGGCGTTCAGCTTTGGTGAAGATTGTGCGGATATCACCGGATGCTCGGCGAAATTTATCGTTCTCGTAATCTTCTCTGACAAATGCCTTGACAACGCGAATGCCCTTTACATTCTCTTCCACGCTGTTATTCAGACGGTCGTACATAGGGAAGCCCTTTCTGAAAATCGGCATGGCATGTCTGGCAATGGTATACAGGCCGAACCCAAGGAAGGGGATCACCACTACAAAAATCAGAGCCATGCGCCCACCCATGTAGTATGCCATGAAGAAGGAAAAAGCCAGGTTCAGCGGAGCACGGATCGCGGTGCGGATGACCATCATAAAGGCCATCTGGATATTCTGAATATCCGTTGTAAGGCGGGTTACAAGGGACGCGTTGGAGAACCTATCTATATTGGAGAAAGAAAAGCTTTGAATGTTGCGAAAAACGTCAGCTCTCAGATTCCGGGCAAATCCGGTGCTTGATCTGGCACAGTGAATGCCTGCCATATAGCCGCAAAACAGGCTGATCAGGCTCAGCACGATCAGCTTCCAGGCGTAGCCGAGAATTACTCCGGTTCCGGCACCGGCTCGGATGTCATTTACAAGAAGCGCGATCAGATAGGGAATCAGTGCTTCCATTGCCACTTCACCGATGACATAAACAGGAGTCAGAAGAGCAGATCGCCTGAATTCCCGTATGCTTCCTGCCAGTTTCTTTACCATGAAACCCCTCCATAATTAGAATTCTTTTATCGGCATATCATACAATTCACATCTAATTTTGTCAATGTACAGCTGCACGAAATTTGGCGATTTTTCGGCCAGATATTCCCGCTTTTCATCTATATTTTGTAAGAGAGGCTACAAACAGGCCCTTGAATTTAACGAATTAACGTGCTAAAATACCGTTTATTATTGATCCGGAGGACAAATGAATGCTTGCATCAAATATTCAGAGAGATCAGCAGGGAAGATTGTGCTTTGCAGGGCAGAGAATTGAAAAGCTAGCCCAAGAGTACGGAACACCGCTCTATCTGATGGATGAAGACAGAATCCGTTTAAACTGCAGAATGTATCTCAATGCTTTCCGGGAAAGCTTCGGAGAAAACGCCCTGCCGCTGTATGCAAGCAAAGCTGCCTCATTTCTGCAGATGTACCGCATCATGGCAGAAGAGGGAATGGGTGTGGATACGGTTTCCCAAGGAGAGATTTTTACGGCGCTAAGGGCAGGATTCCCGACGGAGAAGATAACCTTCCACGGTGACGGAAAAACGGATGAGGACATACGTTTCGCAGTTGAAAACCGGGTGGGCTGCATCGTGGTGGATAACGAGACAGAGCTGGGGTGCCTTGAGGCGGAGGCGGAAAAACAGGGCATCACACAGAAGGTGCTTCTCCGGATTACACCGGGGATCGACCCGCATACCTACGAGGCGGTCAACACAGGCAAAATTGATGTAAAATTCGGTGTGCCGATTGCAGATGATCAGGCATTGCATTTTGTGGAAAAAGCGATTTCCATGCATGCACTGGACGTGGAGGGGCTGCACTGTCATGTAGGCTCTATGGTGTTTGACGAAATGGTTTTTGAAGATACCGTGGATGTTATGGTTGCTTTTATGAAAGAACTGTACAACTCGTTCAACTTTGTAACGCGGAAGCTGAATCTTGGCGGGGGATACGGAGTAAGGTATAGGGAAAATGACAAGGTGATTGATATTCCTGCGCGGATTCAGACATTGGCCGAGCATATGAAAAAACGTGTGGCAGAGGCGGGACTGACAATGCCGATGGTTCTGATGGAACCCGGCAGAAGCATCGTTGCGGATGCAGGCATGACAGTGTATACCGTCAGCACGGTGAAACATCTGAAGAACTTCAAAAATTATGTAATTGTGGACGGGGGCATGGCTGATAACCCCCGCTATTGTCTCTATCGCTCTGCCTATACTGTCCTTCCGGGAAAAGTTGCGGAAGAGGGCAGAGAGGAAATCTTCGATCTTGTGGGCAGATGCTGTGAGAGCGGGGATATTCTGCAGCCGGGTGTTGCGCTTCCGGCAGATATCAGCCGGGGAGACCTTGTTGCGGTATGCACTACAGGGGCATATAACTACTCCATGGCGTCCAATTATAACCGACTTGGCAGACCGCCTGTTGTGATGCTTGAACAGGGGAAAAGCCGTCTGGCTGTCCGCAGGGAGACGCCGGACGACCTGTGTGCGCTGGACATGTAACGTATATCTCCGGCGAATCCGGAGTCATCAGGTATTCTGCAGTTATTCTGCCTCAGAGTGCTTTTTAGTAGTGGAAAATTTTATTACCCGGGTGTATAATACCTCAGATAAATATTCCAACTGCGTCACCTATCGTTGCCAAAAAACCGTTTTGCTTTATAAAGAATTCCGAAAAAGAAAGGACATGCCCTATGATCACCTGGAAAAACCTGAACAAGCTGGCCGCCTATGATAAGCTGGCGGCATTGAAAAACTGTGTAAACCTGCCTGAAGCGATGAGCGGCGAGAACGGTGCTTCACGCGTGGCAAAGTACAGTGTTCCCATGGCGGGAGGGCTGAACTATAACTATGCAGCTAAAGCCGTAAATGATGAGGTGCTCGAAGCCCTCGGAGAACTGGCGGCCGAGGCACAGCTGACGGAGAAGTTTGCGGCACTCTACAACGGCGAAATCATCAACACGGGAGAAAAGCGCCTTGTGCTGCATCAGCTTACCCGTGGCCAATTAGGAGATAAAGTGGTTGTTGACGGCACGGACAAGCGCGACTTCTATGTTGGCGAGCAGAAGAAGGCGGCCGACTTTGCCGAAAAAGTACACTCCGGCGTAATTACTAACGCTGCGGGCGAGAAATTCACGACTGTTGTGCAGATCGGCATCGGTGGCAGTGACCTCGGTCCTCGCGCGATGTATCTGGCACTGGAAAACTGGGCGAGACAGAACGGAACGTTCAAAATGGAAGCCCGCTTCATCAGCAATGTTGACCCTGATGACGCGGCAAGCGTACTCAAGACCATCG
The DNA here is from genome assembly GCA_902778665.1 of Oscillospiraceae bacterium. Classification (GTDB taxonomy): domain Bacteria; phylum Bacillota; class Clostridia; order Oscillospirales; family Oscillospiraceae; genus Limivicinus. The sequence continues at coordinate 30,124 of CACYYN010000010.1, forward strand.
ATGTCGGGCATTCGATCTTTGTGCTGGTCTCTAAATCCGGCACCACGCTGGAGACGCTGACCAACGAGTCCTTTGTAAAGAATGCGCTCAGAAATGCCGGTTTGGATCCCTCAAAGCATATGGTTGCAGTTACAAGCGAGACCTCCCCGCTTGCAAAGTCCAGTGACTATCTTGCGGCTTTCTTCATGGACGATTACATCGGCGGACGCTATTCCTCTACTTCCTGCGTAGGCGGGGTGGTGCTGTCACTGGCGTTCGGGCCTGAGGTGTTTGCTCGCTTCCTTGACGGTGCCCATCAGGCGGACCTGACGGCAAAAGAACCCGAACTTTTGAAAAACCCTGCCATGCTGGATGCGCTCATCGGGGTGTACGAGCGCAACGTCCTGGGTTATCCGTCTACTGCTGTGCTGCCTTATTCCCAGGCGCTCTGCCGCTTCCCGGCACATCTGCAGCAGCTGGACATGGAATCCAACGGAAAGCATGTCAACCGTTTTGGCGAGCAGATCGACTATCCTACCGGCCCTGTCATTTTTGGCGAACCCGGTACCAACGGTCAGCACTCCTTCTATCAGCTCCTGCATCAGGGTACAGACATTGTGCCGCTGCAGTTTGTCGGTTTCCGCCGGAATCAGGCTGGCATGGATGTGGATATTCAGGGCAGCACCAGCCAGCAGAAGCTGTGCGCTAACGTTGTGGCCCAGATTATGGCTTTTGCCTGCGGCAAGCAGGATGAGAACCCCAACAAGAGTTTTGAAGGCGGCCGTCCTTCCAGCATCATCATCGGCGAACAGCTCACCCCCGAAGCTCTCGGTGCGTTGCTGGCTCACTTTGAGAATAAGGTTATGTTCCAGGGATTCTGCTGGAACCTGAACAGCTTCGACCAGGAAGGCGTACAGCTCGGCAAGGTGCTTGCCAAGCGTGTGCTGGCACATGAGACGGACGGGGCACTGAAAGCCTACAGCGATCTGCTGGCTATCTGATTCCTCGGCTGAAAGACAAAAAAAACAAGACATCTGCCTTTGTGACATGACAATGCTCCCTTATGCCTGACAGTGACCTTTCGTTCGTTCGCTGTCGCTCATAAAGGGAGCATATCATTTTATACAAGAGCCCATAGGGGTCGGTATTTCGCTGACAGAATCATCAATGGGGAATCATACCGGCAAAAAAGAGAGCTCTACTGAATTATGTTGACGGTAAAACAGAAGCACCTCAAAAATCAATGTGGGAAATTGTGGAAAACTCTGTGGAAAATGTTCAAAAACACTGCAATTACGGGCGAGAGACATGCAATCAAATCGTAACTTTTTACAAACCTTATGTAATTGTTCCATAATTAAACGTAAACCAAAATATGAATTTGGTAAAATGATATATTGACGCATCTTTTCCGGAATAGTACAATAAAGATCACTAACAGAGAAATCGGAGGGGCTTTCCTATGAGACGGCACTTCAGATGGGATAAGAAATATCTTTACTGGGGGATAACAGCATTTCTTGTCATCTCGGCATCGGTGCTGTTCTATATGCTCCTGCATCATCTGCCGGAAATTCAAGGCATGTGGAGCAAAATTGTCACCATTCTGGCCCCTTTTATCTGGGGGCTTGTGCTGGCTTACCTGCTTCTGCCGCTTACACGTGCACTGGAGAAGCTTTTTTCCTCTCCCAGGATGAGAAAAGCCCACATTAAAGGGAAATTTGCAAGGATTGCGGCGATTGTCGTCAGTGAAATCGTCCTGCTTGTTATCCTGACTGCGTTTGTTTTGCTGATTCTGCCGCAGTTATATTCCAGCATTGAAACCATCGTGGTGAACAGCCCGGAATATTATAAGAAAATGACCGACTGGCTGGAACTTCGGCTGGAGGATCATCCGGAAGTTGAACAATATGTCTCCCAGGCGTTGGAAACGCTAAGCAACCAGTTGATGGATATTGTGAATAACCGGCTGCTGCCGTCTATGGGGAGTGTCCTTTCCAGCCTGACAACCGGCGTTTTTGCAGCACTCAAAGGTGTGTATAACCTGATTGTCGGTATCATTGTATCCATTTATCTGCTTGCCAACCGCGAGATTGCAAAGGCAGGATTCCGCAAGGTGCTCTACAGCGTCTTTTCCATAGAGACTGCGGAAAAAATCCGTGCCGGGCTTGTATTTACAGACAAGACCTTTATGGGCTTTCTCTCCGGCAAACTGCTGGACTCGGCCATCATCGGCTTGATCTGCTATATTGTCTGTGCGATTCTGAAGATGCCCTACACGCTGCTGGTGAGTGTGATTATCGGGCTCACGAACATTATACCGTTCTTCGGCCCGTTGATCGGAGCAGTGCCGTCAGCCTTCATTATTCTGTTGGTCGATCCACTGAAATGCCTGATATTTGTAGTCTTTATTGTGGTTCTGCAGCAGATCGACGGAAATATTATCGGACCGAAAATTCTTGGCAGCACAGTCGGCATTAACGGGTTCTGGGTTATGTTTTCGATTATACTGGGCGGCGGTCTTTTCAGCTTCGCAGGGATGATTCTGGGTGTACCGGTGTTTGTGGTGCTCTATACAGCGCTGTCAGCTCTTGTGGATAAACAGCTGAGGAGAAATGACCTCCCGCAGGACTTTGACACCTATGCAAGGCTTGATTATATCGATGCGGCGACGCGGGAGGTACATCTGAAAAAAGACGGGAACTGAGGATCCGGGTATGCTTTAGCGATGGGCAAGGGTATTTCTTGCCTCCAGAAGGCCTGTGATGAGGGCGGAGATATCTTCTTCGGTTGAATAACGAGAAAGACCAATGCGAAGGGCACCGTCTATAGCGTCGCTCTTCATGCCGATGGCTTCAAGCACGTGGCTCCGCCCCCCTTTTTTGCAGGCGGAGCTTTTTGATACGTAAATCTCTTTCGTCTCCAGAAGATTCATCAGAACCTCACTCCGCCATCCCGGCATGGAGATGCTGAGAATGTGGGGCGCGTCGGTTTCCAGAGCGATAAGCTCGGGAATTTCCGCACGCAGTCCATCCAAGGCATGCTGTTTCAGGGTTTTCATGTGCGCAATGTTGTCATCCATGCCGGCAGAAGCAATCTCACAGGCTTTGGCAAAGGCAGCGATCTGAGGCATGGCTTCCGTGCCGGCACGCCGCCCGTCCTCCTGACTTCCGCCGGAAATAAACGGTTTCAGCCGAAGCCCGTTCCGGATGTAAAGTGCACCGATGCCTTTCGGCGCATGAATTTTATGTCCGCTGATGCTGATGAGATCAGCACCGAGATTTTTTGCCTTGAAGGGCACCTTCATAAAAGCCTGTACGGCATCCGTATGAAAAAGAGCCTGGGAACCGGCTTTTTTCAACGCCTGGGAGATGGCATGAATATCTGTGACGGCGCCGGTTTCATTGTTGACCATCATAAGCGAGACGAGAATCGTGTCATCCCGCAGTGCGTTCAAAACGGAAGAGACGGAGATTGCGCCTTTTTCATCCGGTGTCAGGCGTGTGACCTCATAGCCTGATGCTTCCAGAAGATCCAGGCTTTTGCGGACCGCATCGTGCTCTACCGCGGAGGAAATGATGTGTTTGCCGCGACGCTTCATCAATTCAGCGCCGTTCAGGATAGCCCAGTTGTCGCTTTCCGATCCGCAGGAGGTAAAGACAAGCTCACCGGGCATGCATCCCAAAGCAGAAGAGACAGCTTTGCGGCTTGCATCCAGCAGCTTTTTTGCTTCACGCCCTTTGGTGTGAGTGGAACTGGGGTTGCCGTAAAGCTCCGTCATGGCTTTCAGGGCAGCTTCTGCAGCTTCCGGGCAGACTTTTGTTGTGGCGGCGTTATCCAGATAATGTTCCATAGAATCGGTACCTCTTTATCCGTATGCCCCAGGCATAGGAATCTGTTTTAAATTTTTTGTCAGGTCGTTATTATAATTTATGAAGTATGTAATTTCAACACTTGGATGTAAAGTTAATCAGTACGAAACACAGGCAATGGAGCTGCTTTTGCAGGAAAGAGGCCATCAGAGTGCAGAGCCGGGCGAAAGTGCCGATGCGGTGATTGTCAACACCTGTGCTGTCACAGCGGAGAGCGGGCGCAAGTCACGCCAGATGATCCGACGTCTCGGGGAGGAAAACCCGGATGCGGTGATCGGGGTGTGCGGATGCTATTCCCAGCTCAGTCCGGAAGAAGCAAGGCAGAGCGGAGCGAAAATTGTTTTCGGCACAGGAGATCATAAGGGATTTATAGCGGCACTGGAACGGGCAGTTCTCTCCGGCGGGGAAGAAAAAGAAATTGACGATCCATTCCGCCGGACGGAGTACGAGCAGCTGCCGGCAGGAGCAGTGGCCGGCAGGACAAGAGCCCTGCTGAAAATTCAGGACGGATGTGTCAACTTCTGCACCTACTGTATTATTCCCTATACCAGAGGGAGGCTGCGCAGTTTGCCGATCAAAGCGGCTGAAGAAGAAACTGCACGGATTGCTGCAGAGGGTTACCGTGAGCTGGTGCTGACCGGCATCGAAATTGCTTCCTACGGGGTGGATTTGCCGGGGAAGCCGGGCCTCACGGATGTGGTTTGCGCCATTGCGGCGAAATGCGGCGGGATGCGCATCAGGCTCGGGTCATTGGAGCCTACCGTGATCACAGAGGAGTTTTGCAGAAGGCTGGCGGAAACCGGCAAAGTGTGCCGCCATTTCCATCTGAGTCTGCAGTCAGGCTGTGACAGGACCCTTAAAGCCATGAACCGCAAGTATGATACGGAAGAGTTTCTGAAGAAAACCCGTCTCCTCCGACAGTACTTCCCAGGCTGCGGAATTACATGTGACCTGATTGCCGGGTTCCCCGGAGAGACGGAAGAGGACTTTACTTCAACACTTGCCTTTATTCGGGAATGTGCATTTTCAGATATGCATATATTCCCTTACTCCCGTCGGCCGGGAACGCCTGCCGATCGTATGCCCGGACAGTGTACCCATGCCGTGAAAGCACGGCGTGCGGCAGAGGCACAGAAGATTTGCACAGAGATGCATAAGATGTTTCTGGAGCAAAGCATCGGAAAGACACTGCCGGTTCTTTTTGAAACGGAGGAGAACGGCATGTGCACAGGGCACAGTGACACCTATGTACTTGTCAGCGTGCCGGGCACAGGACTTCGCAATCAGGTAATCAATGTGAGAATAACCGAAATCTGTGGAGAAGGATTGAAAGGAGAAATGGAAAGATGACGAATGAGAGAGTATTCAACTTCAGCGCTGGCCCGTCTGTTATGCCGGAGGAAGCGCTGCTGGAAGCGCAGAAAAATCTGCTGAATTACAAAGGCAGCGGAATGTCTGTGATGGAGATGAGCCATCGCTCACCGGCCTTTGCAGAAATTTTCAGCAGCACGCAGGAGAAATTGCGCAAAGCACTCTCTGTGCCGGACAGCCATGAGATCCTTTTCCTCCAGGGTGGAGCGACATTGCAGTTTGCAGCGATCCCCATGAATCTTTCATCCGGAGGCGTGACTGATTATGCTGTGACGGGCAACTTCTCCAATAAAGCTGCAAAAGAAGCGGTAAAATATTGCAGCGTGCACATTGCAGCGTCCACTGCTCCGGAACATAACAGAATCCCGAAGCAGGAAGAGCTGAATCTTTCTCCTGATGCTGCCTATTTTTATTACTGCGCCAACAACACAATATACGGCACGGAATGGCAGTACGTCCCGGAGACGAAGGCACCGCTTGTTTGCGATATGTCTTCCGATATTCTCTCTCAACCGGTGGACGTCTCACGATTTGGAATGATTTATGCCGGGGCGCAGAAGAATATGGCTCCTGCCGGGCTGACCGTGGTTATAATCGATAAGACCCTTGCGGGGAAAGAACTGCCCTTCACCCCACAGATCATGAGCTACAAAACCATGATTGATTCAGGCTCCATGCTCAATACCCCTCCCTGTTGGTGCATTTATATGCTCGGCCTGACGCTGGACTGGCTGCTTGCTAACGGCGGCGTGACATGGATGGAGCAGCTGAAACGGGAACGGGCGAAAAAAGTATATGATTTTCTGGATAACAGCAGCTTTTACCGTGCTCATGCCCTGCCGGATTCCAGAAGCGATATGAATGTTACCTTCCGTACCGGAAGCGCTGAGCTGGATGCGTCTTTTGTGAAGGAGGCTGCACAGAGAGGCCTTGTCAACCTGAAGGGTCACAAGATTGCGGGAGGAATGCGTGCCTCTCTCTACAACGCCATGCCGATGAAAGGCGTTGACACACTGGTAGAATTTATGAAGGAGTTTGAACGGAGCCATGTTTAAAATCAGAACCATGAACGCTATTTCCGAAACCGGGATCCGAGTCCTCACAGGCCGTGGCTGTGAAGTAGGGCCGGATGTAGAAAATCCGGATGCGTTGCTCATCCGCAGTGCCAATCTGCATGAGATGGTCTTCAACCCGGAACTGCTGGCGATCGGAAGAGCCGGAGCGGGATACAACAACATCCCCATTGAGGATTGTGCCGAGAAGGGCATTGTGGTTTTCAACAGCCCCGGTGCCAATGCCGAGGCCGTCAAGGAACAGGAAATGATGGAGCTTATCATGGCCAGCCGGGATGTGCTGGGGGCGATTGACTATGTGCGTTCCATTGCTGACAAGGGGGAGGAGATTCCTACACTGGTTGAGAAGGGGAAGAGTGCCTTCTCGGGCCCGGAGCTTCTGGGTAAGACGCTGGGTGTGATCGGCCTTGGAGCAATCGGCGCTCTGGTTGCCAACATCGCGTTGGAGTTTGGCATGGTTGTTTACGGTTATGATCCGTTTATGTCGGTTGATGCGGCCTGGCGCTTGAGCCGTGAGGTGAAGCATGCTGAGAACCTGGATGAAATCTTCCTTCACAGCGACTATATCAGCATTAATGTGCCGTATACCGAGTCTACGCATCATATGCTCAATGCGGAAGCATTTGCCAAAATGAAAACCGGCGTCCGGATTGTAAATGAGAGCCGGGCTGAGGTGGTGGACGATGTTGCCATGACAGCTGCACTGGACAGCGGCAAAGTCAGCAAATATGTGACGGACTTCCCCAATGAGACAATTCTGAAAGCACCGAATGTAATTGCACTGCCGCATATCGGTGCGGTTACGCCGGAGAGCGAGGAACGTTGTGCGGCGATGGCGGCTTCTGAACTGCTGGACTATCTGGAAAACGGAAACGTGCGCAACTCCGTTAATCTTCCGGACGCGTCTCTTTCCCGGATGGGTATGTGCAGGCTCTGTGTTTTCCACCGGAATGTTCCACGTATGCTGACTAAAATTCTTGACTTCATTTCCGACCGGAATATCAACGTGGAACATATGATCAATAAACCCCGGGGAGAATATGCCTACACGATTATTGACCTGGGTAAGAAAATCGGACCTAAAACGGCAGATGCCATCCGCATGATGCCTGATATTCTCAGGGTTCGTGTGCTGTATACAGACTGATGATGAGAACAGAAAAGCTTTATTATGCTGACAGCCATCTGGCGGAGTTCCGGGCAAAAGTCCTTCGCTGTGAAGCCTTGAAGGATGGGCGTTATGTTGTCGTGCTGGATCAAACGGCCTTCTTTCCGGAAGGAGGAGGACAGGCTGCAGACACCGGCACCATCGGAGGGGCAAAGGTTCTGGATGGAAAGGAAAAGAACGGAGAAATTCTCCATTTTCTCTCCTCACCGCTGGAGCAAAACGCTGTTGTTGACTGTCGGCTCGACTGGGAAAAACGAATCCGCAGGATGCAGAACCATTCGGGCGAGCATGTGCTGTCCGGACTTGTTCATGGAACATACGGTTACGACAATGTTGGCTTCCATATGGGCGAGGAGTGCATGACCATCGACTTTTCTGGAGAGCTCACTTGGGAGCAGATGCTGGAACTGGAGAAGCGTGCCAATGAGACAGTCAGAGCAAACATCCCTGTCAGGACATACTTTCCGTCTGCTGAGGAGCTTGCCGTGCTGGATTACCGGTCCAAGCTGGAACTGACAGAAGACGTCCGTATTGTGGAAATAGAGGGAATTGACCGGGGTGCCTGCTGTGCTCCCCATGTCAGTGAGACAGGGGAGATCGGGATAATCAAAGTCCTCTCCTGCGAACGCCACAGAGGAGGAACCCGTGTGGAAGTGGTATGCGGGATGGATGCACTGGATAACTTCAATGCCCGGCAGCAGAGTGTCACGGAAATCTCCAACCTGCTCAGTGCAAAACGGGGAGAGGTATCCCGGGCAGTGGAGCATCTGCTTGCTGAGCGGGATGAACTGAAGTATACACTGACAGCGGCAGAGCGGATGATCACACGGCTGCTTGCAGATACAGTGCATGAGACAGAAGGAAATCTGCTGTTTATCAACTATTCGGCGATTGCACTGAAGGCTGCAGCCGCATCATTTGCTGCGGACGTCACGGATCATCAGGAGATCATGAAAAATGATGTGGCACAGCGTGAACTGGTAAATCTGCTTGTGCCGAAATGCAACGGCATGGCTGCTGTGTTTGCCGGTGATGATGCATCCGGATATCGCTATATCATCGGCAGCCGAACCTGTGACCTGCGTACGAAAGCAAGAGAAATCAGCACAGCCCTTTCCGGCCGGGGCGGCGGAAAACCGGAGATGATTATGGGATCCTGCTCGGCAAAGGCAGACAGGATCAGAGAATTCTTTTCTTCATCAAATTGAAAAACAGAATATCAGAACAGGAGAGACAACCATGAAAAAAACAGCACTTCTTTTGTGCCTGCTGCTCGTTTTCAGCGTGCTGCAGCCTACTGCGTGGGCAGAGAATCCGGCGGAAAGCTGGCAGGAAGCTTATCGGACAGTTCTGGACGGTACAATCGCAGAGCAGGATCCGGCTTACCGGAATGATGTCGCGATTGAGAACAGCTATCTGCTCTATGATGTGGACAAAGACGGTATTCCGGAGATGGTGATCAAAACCGGGACATGTGAGGCGGATTATACGGGCACACTCTATACCTTCCGGAATGGAAAGGCAGAGAAGGTGGATATATTCGGCCTCGGGCATTCCTCACTTTACAGCTATCCGGAAGGAAACGGAATCGTCATCCATAACGGGCACATGGGCTTTGCCTACGGCATGCACCTGACGCTCCGTGACGGAGTGCTGGACGGTGAGGAGATCTTTGAGGATGACCTCAATTCCAGGCTCATGGAGGATGAGAATGCGGAATATGTCCCGGTGGAGAATTTCGTCCCCGGCGCCCGCTACCTGGATCTCTATGAGGCGGAGAAAAATCTGCCCATTGCCCGCTATGAGGAGATGATGCAGTATCTGGAGGGGAACTTCCCCGAGGCGACGGAGGGAAGATGGCCGAATGATGATGAAGCGTTCTTCCGCAGGGTGATGGACGAGAACAGGCCTGTTGTTGCTCTCTCAGTGGACCGCTACAGCAACAACCCGGGTCTGATCGGATTTCAGGACCTCCTGAAAAAGGATGTAGCCGTGCCCTGGATGGACGGGGATCTGCAGATTCTTGCCGTGCAGGAGGCGGATCTGAACGGGGACGGACAGCTTGAGTGTGTGGCGGATCTCGCTGAGACGGAAGATAGCTATTCGATCGTCCGCTGTTATCTGTCAGAGCAGGACGGAACGGTCTATGCCTATCTTCAGAATTATGCACCGAGAAAACTGCACATTGACAGCAACGGGAACCTCCAGATGATAACTGATTATGATACGTCTCTTCACCGTCTGATCTGTGACGGGGAGGAAGCTCTCCTGATGACACTCTCTCCATCATTTTTCACGGAATGAACAGAGCTTAGCTGGCTTTTTATTATTAACAAAGAAAGGATCTTGCTATGGAACTCAACGAACTCATGCGGTCCTGCCGCACCTATCGCCGTTTTCTGCAGGAGCCGGTGGAGGAGTCTGTCATTCGGGAAGCGTTAGACAATGCAAGAATCGGGAGCAACGGAGCCAATCTTCAGCCGCTAACCTATTATGCTGTAACCAGTGAAGAAATGGTAAAGAAGATGCAGCCTCTCCTGAAATGGGCGAGAGCCCTTCCTCCGGAGCTTGGCACCCCGAAAGAGGGAGAACAGCCGACAGCATTTATCGTCATGGTGAAAAAGGCAAACGCAATCGCTTTTGCCGATGTGGATGTGGGTATAGCAGCTCACACCATAGCACTGACAGCCTGGTCCCACGGGGTGGGGAGCTGTCTGCTCGGTGCCATCAACATCCCGGAGATCCGCAAGCTTCTTTCCGTGCCGGAAGAAGACCAGATCCGCCTTGTGATTGCTTTGGGCAAGCCGGCCCATACAAGCACGGTTGTCCCTCTCGGGGAGGACGGGAAAACGGATTACTATCTGGATGAAGAGCGGAACTATTATGTCCCGAAGCGTGCCTTTGAGGATGTAGTGACTTTCGCCTGAGACTGGCAAAGAATAAATAATACCGCGCAGGAATTTGTTCCTGCGCGGTCATTTTATATCACATAATCATATCCGTCTGACTCCCGAACCATCAGGTCTTGAATGGTATATTGACTCAGGTAAGACCGAACGGCTTCATCCAGCCCTTTCCAGAGAGAAATAGTTCTGCAGTCAGACATACGGGAGCAGGGGGATTTCGTCTCTTCCAGACAGGAAACCGGAGCAAGTGTGCCCTCCATCAGGCTGATAACATCATAAACGTTTATCCGATCGGGAGAACTGTTGAGTCTGTAGCCACCGCCCTTACCTCGTGTGCCTTCAATGACACCCGCCTTCACCAGGTCTTTCACGATGCTTTCCAGATACTTTTCCGAAATCTCCTGGCGATCGGCTATTTCCTTCAGGGGTATACTGCCGGAAGACGGATGCTCCGCCAAATCAATGAGCACGCGCAGTGCATAGCGTCCTCTTGTGGATATCATCATAAAAAAATCACTCTCCTGCCGGGTCCGGGTTGATATACCTATTATACTGTATGGTTTATAGGATTTCAATCGATTTTTCAAATTTTTCTCTTGACAAATTGAAGAACAGGCCCTATAATTCCTATAAACCTATATGTTAGGTAGGAAAGGAGAAATACAATGTCTGTTATCTATACCTCTGCCGATCAGCTGATCGGAAAAACGCCGCTTCTGGAGCTGACTCATATTGAAAAGGAAGAGGGACTGGAAGCGAGAGTCCTTGCCAAGCTGGAATATTTCAATCCGGCGGGATCTGTGAAGGACCGTATCGCCAAAGCCATGATTGATGATGCCGAGTCGAAAGGCCTGCTGAAGGAAGGCTCGGTTATCATTGAGCCAACTTCCGGAAACACTGGCATCGGGCTTGCATCCGTTGCTGCGGCACGGGGCTACAGGATTATCATCGTCATGCCGGAAACCATGAGCGTGGAACGCCGTCAGCTTATGAAAGCATATGGTGCCGAGCTTGTTCTGACGGAAGGGGCAAAAGGCATGAAGGGCGCGATTGCCAAAGCAGAAGAGCTTGCGGAAGAAATCCCGGGCAGCTTTATTCCCGGTCAGTTCGTGAACCCTGCGAACCCTGCTGCCCACAAAGCTACCACCGGCCCGGAGATCTGGGAAGACACCGACGGTGAAGTGGACATTTTTGTCGCCGGCGTAGGCACAGGCGGAACGATCACAGGTGTGGGTGAGTATCTGAAGAGCAAAAAGGCAGATTTGAAGGTCGTAGCCGTTGAACCTGCGAGTTCTCCGGTTCTCTCCAAGGGAACAGCCGGCGCTCATAAAATTCAGGGGATCGGGGCAGGCTTTGTGCCGGATGTACTGGACACAAAGGTATACGACGAAGTAATCCCTGTGGAGAATGATGACGCATTTGCTGCCGGCAGGAGAGTCGGCAGATCGGAGGGTGTTTTAGTGGGCATTTCTTCCGGAGCGGCTGTATGGGCTGCAATTCAGCTTGCAAAGCGGCCGGAAAACAAGGGCAAGACGATAGTTGCCCTGCTGCCGGACACCGGTGACCGGTATCTCTCCACTCCCATGTTTGAATAAGAGACAAAATAAAAGAAAACGGCACCTGAACGATCTGGTTCAGGTGCCGTTTTAAAACGAAACAGATTGGATTATTCCAGATTGCCTGAGGCGAACATCAGGGCGGAGAGCGCAACAATGGGTGCAGTTTCACACCGAAGAATCCGTTCACCCATGGAACAGATACGGCAACCGATGACTTTAGCGAGATCCGCTTCAAATTGGGCAAATCCGCCTTCCGGACCGGTGATGATAGCGGCGGTTTTGATCTCGCGGCAGCCCTTCAGGGCAGAGTCAAGGCTTTCACGTTCCCCGGTTTCATACATGAAGAGACTGAGGTCTTTTTTGATGGCGGTATCCAGGCACTGGGTGAAATCCCCAATCCAGCGAACCTCCGGGATGATCCCACGGCCGGACTGCTTGGCGGCTTCTTCAGAAATCCGGTTCCAACGCTCCAGTTTTTTGGCACGGCCTCCCTCATCCAGCCTGGCGACACAGCGATCGCTGCTGAAAAAGCAAATTTCAAAAGCACCGGCTTCTACAGATTTCTGAATAATATAATCCGTTTTGTCGCTGCCCTTTGGAAGACCGCATAGGACGGAGGCTTTCACGGAGGGTTCAGATTTGCAGGGAGTCACTTCAATGACTTCGGCTTCCACTTCCTCCTTTGTCGCTTTGACGATCCGGCATTTGTAATCACTGCCTTCCGTGTCGCAAAGAATCACATCGTCCCCCGGACGAAGACGCAGGACATGCACATGCTCGGCATCACGGCCTGTCATAATGGCGGTCCCCCCGAGAATGTTGGTGCCTGCAATAAAGAATCTTGGCATAGAGTTCCCTCCGGATCATTTTCTGATGATTTTCTATTAAACCACATTTTTCACCTATTTGCAACCGGCGGAATTTGTATTATAATAGGGAAAACTGATTTTGGAGGAAACCCGTATGCCTACAACCTGGAACCGGAGCCCGGAGGAGTTCCATAAAATATATGTTGCCAATACAGATGCATTTTATAAAGTGGGCGGTGCCGCCTATGCAAAAGATCTGGATGAATTCATGACAAAATGTGCCCTCGGCCTCTGGAGCAAGGCCGGAGGGATCACCCAGCACCATGTGGATATGGCAAATGAAATCTATTCCCGCGGCCAGAAGAAGCCTAGCTGGATGCTTTGGAGCCTGACCAGCTCAGTCTGCGAGAACGAGATGTTCCTGCCGCCGGTGTTTTTCTGGAACCTGGCAGAGAGCGACGTGAAACGCGGGACAGAGAATTCCCGTGCATTGGTCCGTGTGATCACCAATGTGCTTCTGTACTGCGCGGCGGTGGATGATGATGTGACATTCTCGGAAGCGGAGTATATCACGGAATGCCAGGATAAGCTGTCTGCCATTTGTGATGCTACAGGCGTCAAGAAATCTAAGGCAGCGATGAATCCTATGGATTTTGTCACGTCCAACGAGCCTTCCTTCCAGGAGAAGCATCCGGTCCAGCCTGCCACATCCGGCGGAGACCCGGCTCCGACCCCGGCAAAGGAAGAAGAGGAGAAAAAGCCGAATCTTGATGAGCTGATGGCGGAACTGGAAGAGCTGGTCGGCCTCGAAGAAGTCAAAAAAGATGTCAAAAACCTGATTAATCTGGTAAAGGTGCGTAAGCTCAGGGAAGAGCACGGGCTGCCGAATACAGCCATGTCGCTCCATCTGGTCTTTACGGGGAATCCCGGATCGGGCAAGACGACAGTGGCAAGGCTTCTGGCAGGCATGTATGCGGCAATCGGTGTGCTGAGCAAGGGACAGCTGGTGGAAGTGGATCGGTCCGGCCTTGTGGCAGGCTATGTGGGTCAGACTGCCCTGAAGACGCAGGAAGTGATCAAGTCTGCATTAGGCGGGGTGCTGTTTATCGATGAAGCATATGCACTTGCGGGCGGCGGAGAGCAGGATTTCGGAAAAGAAGCGATTGAGACAATCCTGAAAGCAATGGAAGACCACAGGGATGATCTGATTGTTATTGTTGCCGGCTATACCGGACCGATGGAGGACTTCATGAATTCCAACCCTGGTCTGGAGTCCCGCTTCAATAAGTATTTCAACTTCCCGGACTATAACGGAGAAGAGCTTTATAAAATATTCCTTCTGCGCTGCAAAAAGAACAGCTATGAGCTGAGCAAGAGTGCACAGAAGGAGGCAAAAAAGATCTTCAACGAGATGTATGAAAACAGAAGTGACAACTTCGGCAATGGCCGTGACGTGCGAAACTTCTTTGAAGACACAGTGATTCGCCAGGCAAACCGGTTGGCTGCCATGGAAAACCCGACGAAGGAGGATCTGGTCACGATTACGCCAAAGGATCTGCGAGTCGGATAAAATCGGATAAAAAAAGCGCGCTTTGGGCTGATTTTTACTGCCCAAAGCGCAAAGTTATTATTTGAAAGACTGCCGCGGTTTGTAGTATTCAAATATAACGCAATCCTTCCCTTTCTCATTGCGCGGCTCATGAGAAGTCCAGCAGACACGCATAGCACCGAGAGCCTGTGCAAGGCGGACGGAGAGAGGTTGCCAGCCGATCTTGTATGCGATGAATTGAGGCCTGCCCAGAAAATTTAGCAGGGTGCGGCTTGCAAGATAGGCAAAAACCTTTCCACCCGGGGTATCTTCGGGATACTCGTGAGCAGGCATGGCTAGCTGACCGCGCAGAAGATCTTTAGCATGAATGCGAAACCAACCGACAATCAGAGGATTGAAGCTTTCGATGCAGATTTCTCCCCGGTAGGAAGAGATCAGGTCATAGGTTTTTCTGCAGAGCTCACGGTTGCGTCTTCCGTTTTTCAGCTCGCAGATGATCGGGCGCCTGCCGTTGATCAGACGCAGCACGTCGGAAAAGAGGGGAATGCTGCATTCTGTCCCACAGAGCTTCATTTTGCGAAGTTCGCTGTAGGTATAGTCATCCACCCGGCCGTGTACACCGCAGACTCTGTCCAGCGTGTCATCGTGGAAGACAACGACATAACCGTCTTTCGAGAGCTGAACATCGAGCTCTATGCCGTATCCCATCTCAGCTGCCAGGCTGAATGCCTCAAGGGAGTTTTCGGGGATGGATCTGTCCCGAGCATGCAGACCGCGGTGGGCAATATTTCTGCCCATAAAGGGCGCTTTCTGTCGTGAGGAGGCTTTTCCGGGAGCTGCGAGATAAAGCGGCAGAGCAGCTGCCACAGCAGCACAGCATCCCCAGAAGATGGCGTTTTTCTGTTTCATGGAGAGGCACTTCTTTCTGTGATTTGATGCTTATATTGTACCACAGATAAAAGGAAAAGGAAACATAAAGAAATGAAAGTTGCTGTTTTTTCAGATACCCACATGAACACTGCAAAGATGCTGGAAGCTGTCAGAAAGGAGAGACCGGATGTGATGATCCATCTGGGTGATCTGGAGCGAGACACGGAATGCCTTCGACAGGAATTCCCGAGCATTCCGCTTTATAACGTCTGCGGAAACTGCGATTTCAGCAGGACTGCCCCGGAAAAGGCGGTCATTCCGCTTGGGCCGGTGAAAGCGTTTATCACCCACGGGCATCTTTATAATGTAGACTGGAACACCGATTCTCTCGTCTATGCAGCAATGGAAGAGGGGTGCAGTATTGCGATGTTCGGCCATACCCATCAGGCAGTGAACGGTGAGCTCGGCAGTGTCAAGCTGCTCAACCCGGGCACGGCGGGAAAGGGACTGAAACTGACCTACGCCATGGTTGATATTTTTGAAAACGGCGGCATTGCCTGTGAGATCAGGGATATGCAGAATCTATAATGTTCAAAGATATGATAAAATGCCCTGTCGATTTCAGTGACCGACAGGGCATTCATCATGTCTCCTCGGAGTTCCAGGGGAGATCGACATAGGTAATCCCGTGCCCGGTGGCCGGGATTATTTTTTTCAGCACATCCTCCATGCGAAGCTTGAGAGAGGAGGTGTTCATGCAGGGGTGACAGCCGAGGTATTCATCGGAGAGAAGATCATTGTCAATCAGAAGGCGGACAGCATGATCTTTATCCTGAATCAGCCCGAGGAGGCTGACACTGCCCGGCGTAACACCGAGATGGGCAAGCATCTGTTCAGGCGTTGCAAAGCTGAGCCTTGCACAGCCTAACTGACGGGAGAGAAATTTGGTGCGGAACGGCTTGTCGCCAGGCATGAGCAGGAGATAAAGATCTGTCATCTGCCGATTTGTGAGCAGCAGGTTTTTACAGATTTTGCATCCGAGTACCTTTTCCACATTGAGACAGGCTTCAATGGTGTCAGCATGCTCATGATCAACACGCTCAAAGGATATGCCCTGTTCCTCCAGAAAATCGTAGCAGCGATCTTCTGAAGGAGAACGTTTTTCTGCAGGGCGAGCGGAATACACAATAGGATCAATGGTCATATTAGCTTTACTGAAGATCCTCTCCGCGAATATATTTGCCAAGAGGCTTCCAGAGAAGGAGCCCAACCAGCAGGCAGAGAATCATATCAAGAATCATGTAGCTTCCGTTATAAATGAGGGAATAGAACCAGGGAGAGTGCATGGTCATGCCAAAGAAGGTTTCAGGCATGTACTCTGCCCAGACGGTTGCACCGACGATATAGTGCACCAGAAACCGTGCAACGCTGCCGACAACCGTGCCGAGGAAAAAGCCGTAGTGCATCTTGTGGAACAGCCCGGCAAAGCCCAGAACGGTGAAAGCAAGAATATAGTCACCCAGCATGGATTGCCAGCCCCAGGCGTAGGCACCATCCAGCAGGAGCTGAAGGACGCTGTAGACAAAGCTTGCCAGCATGCCTGGCCCGAATCCCCATCTGGCACAGTAGATGAAGATGGGCAGCATGCCAAGGGTGATAGATCCGCCCTGCGGCAGTTCAAAAAGCTTGAGATAACTGATCACCTGAGCAAGAGCAATGAAAATAGCTCCTTCTGTCAGGGCGCGAAGAGTAATTTTGGATTTCTGCATGATGTTTCCTCCATAAAACAGGGAACAAAAAATACGGGTACTGCACCGTCAGCGCATAAACCCGCACAAAACACCACTTATCATCCCTACGCCGGCATTATCCGTACAGGTTTAGCGGGTTTCGCAGTGTCAATCCACTGCGTCTCAGCCGGGCATACCCAGCTCCCCTTTGTCGAGGCACATTATATTGCGGCAGGGTGAAAAAGTCAATACATGTTTTCTGAAGAAATTGTTTTACAAATTTGTAAACTCAAAAAAAGGCTGTTGACAAGCGGGGAACAAAATGCTATATTAGCACTCGAAATAAATGAGTGCTAACAGAGCGGGCGATAAAGTGCCAGCAGAATCTGCGAGAGAGTGCAAATGGAAATCAGCGAGAGAAAAAAGAAAATACTCGCGGCTGTCGTGGATGAATATATCCTGACGGCGGAGCCTGTGGGCAGCAAAGCACTGGCAGAAAAAGCCGGGCTGGGGTGCTCTTCAGCTACCATCCGCAATGAGCTTGCAGAACTTGTTAACATGGGATATCTGGAACAGCCACATACCTCAGCCGGCAGAGTTCCGACGCCTCTCGGATACAGAATGTATGTCAACGAGCTGATGCAGAAGCAAAAGCTCTCTCTGGAGGAAACAGAGGAACTGAATCTGCGGCTGGAGAAAAAGCTCAATGAACTGGACAACACCATCAGCGATGTGTCCAGGCTTGCATCTCAGCTTACCAACTATCCTGCTCTGGCGCTTTCATCCAGAAGCCAGGTAACCATCAAGCGGTTTGACATTATCTATGTGGATGCCAACACATTCATCATAGTGGTTATGCTGGACAATAACACCGTCCGGAATAAGCTTGTGCATCTGCCGGTTTCCGTGGATGAGGGAATGGTGAAAAAGCTTTCCACCATGTTTAATGCATCTTTTACGGGTATTACCGATTCACAGATCACGCCGGTTCTGATCAATTCGACAGAGCGGGCAGCAGATGACAGCCTTGGGCTCACATCTGTGATTGCGGCTTTCGCCATGGAAGTGCTTGCCACGGAGGCAGCACCTGCAGCGTTTGTGACCGGAGAAAACCGGCTGTTGAACCAGCCCGAGTTCCGCGATCCGGATAAGGCGCACCGGCTGATGAGTTATCTTTCCAGCGGCGGATATATCCTCCCGCCGGGAGAAGACCTCGGGGATGCAAACGAGGTCCGGGTTCTGATCGGACCGGAGAACGTGGCGGAGGAACTCAAAGACTCCAGCGTGATTGTGGCCAGCTACGATGCGGGAGACGGCACGAAGGGTCTGATCGGTGTGGTCGGGCCGACGAGAATGGATTATTCCGCTATTGCATCCAAACTCAGTTTTCTGGCGCAGGGCCTTTCGAGAAGACTGGGAGGCGGGGAAGCCCCCGTTGAGGGGATGCACAACAAGCTTATAATCAAAGGAGATGATTCCGATAAACGATAAGGAAGAAAAGGTCCCTGCAGAAGAAACGGCACCGGAAGCAGAAAAAGAGAATACTCCCGTGCAGGAAGACAAGAAGGCTGAACCGGCAGAGAAGGAAAGCAAAGCTGAAACGGAAAAGCCTGAAGACAGCAAGCAGGGGACGGAAGAGAAAGCTGCCGATCCGAAGGAAGATCCGCTGAAAGATGAATTGGCCCAGGTCACGGATAAATATCTCAGAATCTGTGCGGAGTATGACAACTTCCGGAAGCGTACGCAAAAGGAAAAGGATAATCTCTACGGTGACATCCGGGCAAATGTGATTACAAGCTTCCTCCCGGTATACGATAACCTGGTTCGGGCCCTTGCTGCCGAGACACAGGACGAGGCCTACCGCAAAGGGGTTGAGATGATTATGAATCAGTTCAACACCACGCTGGAAAAGCTCGGCGTCACGGAGATCAAGGCAGTCGGTGAAAAGTTTGATCCCACCCTTCATAATGCGGTGATGCATGTGGATGATGAGAGCAAAGGAGAAAATGAAATTGTTGAAGAATTCCAGAAGGGATTCAAAATAGGCGACAAAGTAGTTCGGTTCTCAATGGTTAAAGTCGCCAATTGAAATTGTATAAAATAAAAAGGAGATAGACATCATGGGTAAAATTATTGGTATAGACCTCGGTACAACAAACAGCTGCGTTGCAGTTCTCGAAGGCGGAGAAGCAACCGTTATTGCAAACGCTGAAGGCGCACGCACCACACCGTCCGTCGTGGCATTTTCCAAAGACGGCGAAAGAATGGTAGGCCAGGTGGCAAAACGCCAGGCTGTTACCAACCCGGACCGCACCATTTCCTCCATCAAGCGTGAAATGGGCTCCAATTACAAAGTGACCATCGACAACAAGTCCTATACCCCGCAGGAGATTTCCGCAATGATTCTCCAGAAGCTGAAGGCAGATGCCGAAGCTTACCTCGGACAGACGGTTTCCGAAGCAGTCATCACGGTTCCTGCATACTTCACGGATGCACAGCGTCAGGCAACAAAGGACGCCGGCAAGATTGCCGGTCTTGAAGTAAAGCGTATCATCAACGAGCCGACCGCAGCAGCTCTTGCCTATGGGCTTGATAAAGAAAATGACCAGAAGATCATGGTTTACGACCTCGGCGGCGGCACCTTTGATGTGTCCGTTCTGGAAATCGGCGACGGTGTTATTGAAGTTCTTGCAACGGCCGGTAACAACCGTCTCGGCGGCGATGATTTTGATAAGTGCATTACCGATTATCTGGTGGCAGAGTTCAAGAAGGCGGAAGGCATTGACCTGAGCGGCGATAAAGTTGCTATGCAGCGTCTGCGTGAGGCTGCCGAGAAGGCAAAGATTGAGCTGAGCGGTGTAACCTCCAGCAATATCAATCTGCCTTACATTACTGCTGATGCAACCGGTCCGAAACACCTTGACATCACCCTCACCCGTGCAAAGTTCAATGAGCTGACGCATCATCTCGTTGAAAAGACGGTCGGACCTGTAAAGCAGGCTCTGAGCGATGCAGGGCTCCAGCCCAGTGAGCTGAGCAAGGTTCTGCTGGTTGGCGGTTCTTCCCGTATTCCTGCCGTTCAGGAAGAGGTCAAGCGCCTCACCGGTAAAGACGGCTTTAAGGGTATTAACCCGGATGAATGTGTTGCACTGGGTGCTGCTATCCAGGGCGGCGTTCTCTCCGGTGATGTGGAAGGCATTGTGCTGGTCGATGTTACACCTCTGTCCCTCGGCATTGAGACCCTGGGCGGTGTGTGCACGAAGCTGATTGACCGCAACACCTCTATCCCGACCAGAAAGAGCCAGATTTTCTCCACGGCTGCTGATAACCAGACCAGTGTTGAAATCAATGTTCTTCAGGGCGAGCGTGAGATGGCAGCTTACAACAAGAGCCTCGGCCGTTTCCATCTGGATGGCATCGCTCCGGCCCGTCGCGGTGTTCCGCAGATTGAGGTTTCCTTCGATATCGATGCAAACGGCATCGTAAACGTCTCCGCAAAGGACCTCGGTACCGGCAAGGAACAGCACATCACCATCACTTCTTCCACGAATATGTCCAAGGAAGACATCGACAAGGCTGTCAAAGAAGCTGAGATGTATGCTGCAGAGGATGCAAAGCGTAAGGAAGAGGTTGACACCCGCAACCAGGCTGACCAGATGGTCTACCAGACGGAAAAGATTCTCAGTGAGTCCGGCGACAAGCTGGATCCCGCTGACAAGAGCGAAGTGGAAAGCAAGCTTGCTGCTCTGAAATCCGCTCTGTCCGGCACAGACACCGCTTCCATCAAGAGTGCTACGGAAGCCCTCACGCAGGCCTTCTACAAGGTATCTGAAAAGATGTATCAGGCAGCAGGTGCTGCACAGCAGGGCAACCCGGGTTATGACCCCAATGCCGGCTACAACGCAGGCAATGCTTCCGGCAACGGCGACCCACAGTACTATGATGCCGACTACACCGAAGTTGTAGACGATGACA
Organism: Oscillospiraceae bacterium; assembly: GCA_902778665.1. Classification (GTDB taxonomy): domain Bacteria; phylum Bacillota; class Clostridia; order Oscillospirales; family Oscillospiraceae; genus Limivicinus. The sequence goes on from CACYYN010000010.1 coordinate 50,985, forward strand.
AAAAGTAAGACTGAGGCATTCGGCAGATAAACTATCAATTTATGAGGCGGAGCGTTTTCACTCCGCCTCGCATCGCTGTATAGAATGGAGCCAGTATGGCAGAGAAAAGAGACTATTATGAGGTGCTTGGCGTAAGCAAAAGTGCCACGCAGGAAGAAATCAAAAAAGCATACCGCAAGATCACAAAAGAGAATCACCCGGATCTGCATCCCGGCGACAAGGAATGTGAAGAACGCTTCAAAGAGGCGAATGAGGCTTATGAAGTGCTTTCCGATGAGGAAAAACGCAAAAAGTACGACCAGTACGGTCATGCAGCCTTTGACCCGAATGCCGGCTACGGTGCAGGCGGATTCGGCGGATTTGATTTTGGTGATCTCGGCGATATATTCGGCGGATTCAGCGATATATTCGGCGGCGGATTCGGCGGATTCGGTGGGAGCTCCAGACGGGCAAATCCCAATGCACCCAGAAAAGGAAGCGATACCAGGGCAACCCTGAATATCAGCTTTGAAGAGGCTGCCTTCGGGTGTGAGAAGGAAGTTACCGTGCCGATTATCGAAATGTGCCCCGACTGCACGGGCTCAGGCTGTGAACCGGGCACAACGCCGGAGGTTTGTCCTGACTGTCATGGCAGCGGGCAGAAGGTGACGCAGCAGCGTACGCCTTTCGGCATGGCCCAGTCTGTCGGGCAGTGCCCTCGCTGCGGCGGAAAAGGCAAGATTATTCATCAGCCCTGCAAAACGTGCCGCGGTGCGGGATATATCCGCAAGCAGCACAAGATTAATGTCAAGGTTCCTGCCGGTATTGACGACGGTCAGGCAATTCCTCTCCGGGGGAAGGGTAATGCAGGTGCTAACGGCGGTCCTGCCGGAGATATCTATATCTCCATTATCGTCCGGCCGCATGCTCTCTTTGAAAGGGAAGGAACCAGCATTTACTTGGCCCAGGATATCAGCTTTGCCGAGGCTGTGCTCGGTGCTGAGATTGAGGTGCCTACCCTTGACGGAAAGGTAAAGCTGAATATTCCGGAGGGTACGGAATCCGGTGCGGTGTTCCGCCTGAAGAACAAGGGCGTGCCGTACCTTAACGGAAAAGGTGCCCGTGGTGATCAGTTTATTACGGTCAATGTGGCAGTTCCCAAACGGCTGAACAGCAAACAGAAGGAGCTTCTGAGAGAGTTCGCGGCGAGTATGGGCCCAACTGACACGCTCAAGGGCGGCGGAATCTTCGGGAAGAGGAAATAAAATAACCTATAAAAAGAATTACAGCGCCTGTTTGATACAGACGCTGTAGTTTTTGCTTTTTATTAGTGTTATTTTACAGAATTGAGGGCCGCGATAGCCTCATCATAGGTCAGGGCACTGCTGGAAACAGAGCCTGGAACGGTGAAAACATTCCCCCTCATATGGCCGCTGAGCAAAACCTGGCTGATGTTGTCAGTCAGCTGCTGCAGCGCAGAATAGAACTCGACCAGGCTGATTTCTCCGGAGGCGTTTTTGCAGAGGAATGAGTCTCCGTCAGACGTAACAGCCGAGAGCTGCAGGTTTTTCGAGAGCTTTCCGCCCTGAGGCGTGAGCTTGTAGAAATAGAAGTTACCTACGCCGCCGGTCAGATCAGATTCATAAAGATAGAGAGAACTGTCTCCGTTGATCTGGAAGACACAGTATTCCGGGAAAGCCTGAGAGATTGGGTCAAAATCTGATGAAGAGTATACTTCCTGCAGAGAGCCATTGGCAAAGGTGACGATCTTCAGCTGAGCGGAATCTCCGAGAGTGCCGGTGGTTCCGGGTGCAGAGATATACAGCATATCGAACTGCCCGTCACCTGTAAAATCGGTGAAGGCAACCGGACGGGATGGAGCAGGGCTTTCGCCCATAAAGGCATATCCGTTCTGCCAGTTGTATTGAAGAATAGCGTCCCGGTGACCGGAAAGCTCATCTTTAAAGGAGGATACCCAGCCGATGGCAGCAGGAGCAGGGGTTGCCGTCGGGGTGACAGTGACGACTGCAGGCGGCACCGTCGGAACGGTCGGTGCTATGGTGATCTGAGGGGCCGGCGTGACAACAGGAGGCGTAATGACCGGAACCTGAGGTGTTATTGTAACCTGCGGCACAGGCGTATTTGTGGAAATACCGGTGTTGATTCCATCTGTGAACGTGTAATAGGCGGTGATGTTGGATCCGCTGATGAGAGAGGATACTGCCTGTTCATAGGTTACCGAGATGTTGGAAATACCTGCCGGGATGGCAAACACACCGTCTGTTCTCATATGCCCGCTGAAGACGACTTTATCCATCCCCTGACGGATCTGATTGAGCACAGTGTTAAACTCCGCCTCTGTGCAGCTGCCGTAAGCGGTGGTATATTGTACCTGACCGGAAGCAGACTGGGACATACCCATCAGGTAGCTGCCGTCAAAGGTTCCGTTGGAGTGAGAGCTGAGCTTGAAGAACTTTGCATTGTTGTACGGATCGGGATCATTGAGATAGGCATAGAGGGAATTGTCGCCCTTCAGTGTGAAGAAGCAGTAGCTGTGGGTGCCGGTCTTGGCGTCAAGCTGGTCGAAGTTGTAGATCTCGCGGATGCATCCGTTGCTATAGGTGCCGATTTTAATTGCCGCACGCGGTGAACCGCTGCTGACAGAGTAGAGATACAGAATCTCAGGCGATCCGTCACCGGTTACATCGCAGAAAGCTACCTGGCGGGTAGTACCGTCAGAGGAATCAAGACCGTTATTTTGCCAGTTATAGGCCTGAATCTGGGTTCCTGCATTCAGCAGAGCCTGAAGATATACGTCCGTAATCGGCACGGCTGTCGGTGCGGGAGTAGGCGTCGGCGTAGGATAGTAATATGGTGTATATGCGGGGTAAGAATAGGGAGTGGGCGTAGCATACACAGAAGGATAGCCGCTATTATAGGGCGTGGGAGTTGAATAAGTGTACCCCGGATTATAGGTAGGAAACGGAGTCGGTGTCGGGGTAGGTGCAGGGGTAGGCGTCGGTGTGGGGGTGGGTGTAGCCGTCGGCCTTGGGGTGGGTGTAGGAGTGGGCGAGGCGGCAGGCATCTGTACGGGCGTGGGAGATGGTTCTGCCAGAAGATCCCGTCTCTTCCGGGCATCGGAGAGCAGCCTGTTGACACCGAAAAACCCTACGGCGATGATGGCAATCACCAGAAGGCTTGCAGCGACAATCTGCCACTTCCAGAAGCTGCCGTGGTTGTTATTGTTATTCTGATCATGCACAGGATGACCGAATCCCTGAAGCTCTTTTGGTTCATTTTTTATTGCTGCTTTTTTCCGATATACCGTTCCGCAGCCGGGGCAGACAATGGTACCGTCGGCATTTTCTTGCCTGGTGTCGATTTCGATTCCACAGTTCTGGCACCGCATTCATAATCCCTTCTTTCCAGCAAATTGATGAGAGATAATATAATTATACCATTCTTCGGCACAAAGTACAACGGATAAGATGAAAACGTGAAAGTTTATCCGCCGGGAAAAGTGCTGGAGAACAGTTTTATGGCGATTGCCTGCTCTGCCTGAGCACGCAGAGCAGCTTTGCAGAGAGAGACGGAGAGGTTATCGCCGTCGTTCAGATACGCTGAGGCAGAGGCTTTTGCGGTCTCTTCAAAAAGATCACAGAACCGGTTATAGAAGTATTCCGGTGAGTTTTCCCTGCTTTCCGATAACAGCATCTGCCGAATGGCGTCGAGCGGCAGACTGGACTTCAGAATACAGACAATGATCAGATTGGCAAGATGATCTCTGCGGTATTTCTTCTTCACCGGAGCAGGAACAACACCTGCCTTGACGTAGTTATTTACCATGGAGGCTGTAAGCCCCTTTCTGTCAAAGCCCGGATAGCTGCCGAGGTAACGGCTGACAAGCGAGAGCACCTGATCCATATACAATTCCAGATCCGGCAGATCCTGCCAGCGAGGAAGCCTCAGCCCGGAAACGAGAGCACAGATTTCGGAAATAGAAGGTTCTGACATATTAAGATCACCACCCTTTTTATAAAAGCATATCATATTGCCGGAAAAAGAGCAATATTTATTCGCAAAATCTGTTGACAAAAAGACTGAAAACATTTAATATAGTTTTAGAAACCAGATTAAATAAATCCGAGAAACAGGTGATGAAATGAAGGCAACGGTATTCGGTGACTCAATTTTAAAAGGGGTTTTACTGGAAAACGGGCGGTATACCGTCAACCACGAATGGGAAGAGCGGCTTGGCCGGGAATTCGGATGTGAGGTGCGAAACCGTTCCCGCTTCGGTTGCACGATCGGGAAGGCAATGCCTGCCATCACCAGAGACTGTGCAGAGAAATCGGATGCGGGAGAATATGTACTGCTGGAATTCGGCGGGAATGACTGTGACTATGCCTGGGCGGAGATCTCGAAAGAGCCGGACGGAATTTATGAATGCAAAACTCCGCCGGAAGTATTCACAGCCCTGTACACAGAGGCTGTAGGAAGAATAAAAATGAGCGGCAGGATGCCGGTTCTGCTATCCCTGCCGCCCATTCATTCTGAGCGCTATCTCCGTTTCATTTGCAGAAACGGATTGTCAGAAGAAAATATTCTGCACTGGCTGGGTGATGTAGATGCCATCTATCGATGGCAGGCACAGTATTCTGCCATCATTCAAAACATTGCCGAGAAAACCCGAACGGCATGGATTGATCTGAGAAATGCCTTCCCTTCCCGGCAGCAGGACCTTGCAAAGTTCCTCTGTGAAGACGGAATTCATCCTTCCCGAAGCGGGCAGGAGCTGATCTACGAAACGTTTTGTAATGTGCTGTCTCGGGCATAAAGCCACAAGAACAATCCCGTCGGAACAGACCATGAAACTGTTCCGGCGGGATCGTTCCACCATGGAGGAAAAAAGGGAGAAAAGAGAAAGGCAGGATCAATGAAGCCGCTTCGCGAGATCCGTTTGCTCCCAGAGCATATCGGCAGCATTGCTCCCAAAATGCCCGTAGCAGGAGACGGAGGAAAACACGGGGCTTTTCAGCCTGAAAAGATCGATGATGGCGGCGGGTCTCAAATCTGTATGCGAGGAAAGCAGAGAGAGCAGAACCTGTTTTTCAACCTTTTCGGTTCCGAAGGTTTCAATGAAAATGGAAGTGGGCTCCGCAAGGCCGATGGCATAGCTGAGCTGAATTTCGCAGGCTTCTGCAAGATCAGCTGCTACGATGTTTTTCGCCAGATACCGGGCGAGATAGGCACCGCTGCGATCGACCTTTGATGCGTCCTTCCCGGAGAAAGCACCACCGCCGTGCCTTGCATAGCCTCCGTAGGTATCAACAATGATTTTTCTGCCGGTCAGGCCGGAGTCTGCTGCTGGACCGCCTTCCACAAAACGGCCGGTTGGGTTGATATAGAATTCGGTTTTATTATCAATCAGTTCTTCCGGCAGAGCCGGCAGAATGACACGGGTAATAATATCATCCCGTAATTCTTCAATGCTGATGTCATCCCGGTGCTGAGCAGAGAGGACAACCGTTGCAATCCTAACAGGGATGTTGTCCTCATATTCAACGGTGACCTGGGTTTTGCCGTCCGGCAGAAGATAGGGAAGAATTCTGGATGTGCGAACTTCTTCCAGCGCCTTCGCAAGGGTATGGGCCAGCTCAATGGGAAGCGGCATCAGATTTTCCGTCTGGCGACAGGCAAAGCCAAACATCATGCCCTGATCTCCGGCTCCGCTGTCCAGACGTTCTTTTTCACTCTGACGTACCACACCTCTTGCAATATCCGGGGACTGCCGGTGCAGGTCAACCTGAATTCTGCAGTTCTCCGCATCAAAACCATGACCGGGCAGCGTATAGCCGATTTCAGCGATGACTTCCCTCGCCGTGTTTTCGTAATCTACAGCTGCATCCGAGGAGATTTCACCGAAGATATGCACGCTGTCGGTCGCACAGGTGACTTCACAGGCCACATGGGAATCCGGGTCACCCTGGAGATGAGCATCCAGAATGCGATCGGCGATCTGGTCACAAACTTTGTCGGGATGACCTCTCGTAACGGATTCTGAAGTAAAAAAGCTCTTTGCCATGTTGTAAAAACCTCCTTTTTAATCAGCAGCAGGATGACGCTCCCGCCCGGATAGTAGTACGGCGTTTTCCTCTTCCTTCTGCTGCTTCCGGGCTTCCCATATTTCTTCCGCTTTCGGCGCCCAGCAGGCAGCGTAACCGTCGCATTTGGAGCAGAGATGGTCGGCAGACTCGGGAGACTGCAAATCTGTAGAAACAGCACCGGTTTTTTCCACCATATCACGCAGCTTTGTCGGATTCTCCAGCATGGGGCACGGCTGCATCATGTTGTCGTTGAAGGGCTGCCCGTCGTGATAGGCCTGGAAGAGCGGAGACCGCATGGTTTCCAGCAGCGTTTTTTCACGGATATTGGAGTCGGAATAGTGGATAAACACACAGGGGTCCACATCTCCGTTAGCGTTGATATGCATATAGCGCCGTCCGCCTGCAATACAACCGCCGACAAATTCCGCATCGTTCTGAAAATCCATGCAGAAGAGCGGCTTTCTGGTGCGGTAATCCCGAATCCGCTTATAAACCTGTTCGCGCTGTTCCGGTGTGGGCAGAAGCTCAGGGCTTGCATCATTGCCTACCGGCATGTAGTGGAAGTACCAGATGAAATAGGCGCCTTTCTCAATCAGCATGTCATAGTATTCTTCCGAAGTAATGGAATCCCAGTTCATACTGGTATAGCAGGACGAAATGCCGTAGAAAAGCTTCCTGCTGTGCAGAATCTCCATTGCATGGAGAACCTTTTCGTACACGCCTTCGCCTCTCCTGCTGTCCGTCGCCTCCCCAAAGCCCTCCAGAGAGATAGCAGGGACAAAGTTTTTCACGCGCAACATATCATCGGCAAAGTTCTCATCGATAAGCGTGCCGTTGGTAAAGCAGAGGAAGATGCAGTCATCATGCGCTTCACAGAGACGGATGATATCTTTTTTCCTTACAAGCGGTTCTCCTCCGGTATAGATATACAGGTACACTCCCATCTCTTTGCCCTGGCAGATAATGTCATCGATCTCCTCATAGGTAAGATTCAGCCTGTTTCCGTATTCTGCCGCCCAGCAGCCTGTACAGTGCAGATTGCATGCCGAAGTGGGATCAAGCAGAATTGCCCAGGGAATGTTGCAGTTGTACTTTTCACGCAGAGCCTCCTGCTTTTTCCAGCCGTCAATATTGGCATTGATGAAAAAGTTTACGGCTACGGCGGTCATGACATCCGGATCTACATCCTGCAGCATATGACGAACAAAGGGATAATAAGCATTATTCGGATTCTCAATTGCTTCACGAACCGCTGCACGCTGCTCAGGGAAGTTTTCTCCTGAAAACTTATCCGCCCAGTCCATCAGCTTCAGAAGATTGACCTCCGGGTCCTTGTAGAGATATGAGAAAGCCTTTTCCAGACCGAATTTTTTTATGGTGGAAGAAACTGCCATTTGAAAAACCCCCTGTTTTATGATAAGTTTATCATATCCGGAAAAAAGAATTTTGCCATATGCAGAACCGCCGGTTTTCCCAAAAGTTGGGAGAGAACCGGATTTTGCCCTGTTTTTGTGCACACGGCGGTGTTTCTTCAATTTTCAGGCAGAAGCGGAGTTAACAGTTTCTTAACAGAAACCGTGCATTTTCTCCGAAATGCCCATGGATTAAAGAACTTCTGCAGATTAGAATAAAAGCAGATTGTCGGAATAAAACGGAGGTTTGTCATGGCAAATATGAATATAACCAAACGTGCAATTCAGACGGCCTTTTTAGGACTGCTCAAGGAGAGGACGCTTGGGAAAATAACGGTAAAAGACATTTCAGACCGATGCGGAATCAACCGCAACACATTTTATTATCATTATCAGGATATTCCTGCCCTTCTGGAGGAAATCTGTGCCAACAGTGTCACAGAGATTATCAATGAGCATCCGTCGCTGAGTTCTGTGGAAGACTGTCTGGAAGCGATTATGGAAAAGGTCCTGAAGGACAAACGCTTGGTGATGCATGTTTACAGTTCCGATAATCGCGGGATTTACGAGGCATCACTCTGGAGGATCTGTGAATATACAATCAGAAGCTATGCAGAAGCTGCTTTTCCCGATACAGGCATCTCCGATGAGGATAAAGCACTGTTTATCCGGTTTTATAAGTGTGAGCTGTTTGGCCTCACGATTGACTGGATTACAAACGGAATGAAAGATGATTATGCCCGGGGCGTGCTTCGGTATGCGAAACTGCGGAAGGGAATGGCGGAAGAACTGATTGAAAGAATGAAAAATACAGCACAGGCAGGAGAGAAGCAGGAAAAAATATGAAGCTGCAAAAAGTACAGAAATTACCGGCCAGCCTCTGTGATGCGGAGGTAAGGCTTTCCGTTGTCGGTGCTTTCCAGATCGTGGAGGATATGGTGACCGAGCTGATGGGAGCAATGAAGATCGACGGTGTAACCTGCATGCGGGAATACGGAGCCATGTGGGTGTTTGTCCGCAACAGGATTGAATTCCTGCAACCAATCGCCTGGATGGAAGAATATACCGCTGAGAGTTATATCAGCTCCTTTTCCAACGTCAAGCTTCTGATTGACACTGTTCTGAAGAAACAGAACGGAACAATTGCACTGGCCTCCAGGCTGGAGCTCTGTGCAGTAGATCTGGAGACGCAGAAAATCAGAAAAAGCTCAACAGTCGGGCTTGGTGAAACCACACCGGCGGAGAAAAGCGAGATTGACATCGTCTTCTCGCGAGAAAAATACCATCCGGCTGAGCTTCTGGAGGAAATCTGTTCCCGTTCTTCTGATATAGATTACTGTCACCATACCAATAATATCTCTTATATCCGGTACCTGCTGAACCAGATTTCTGTTAAAGATCTTATGGAGCATCCGATAAAGACAATTGAGGTGCAGTATGTGAACCAGACCCACGAAGGAGATAAACTTGCAGTTTATCGCTGCGAGGGGGAAGGCCTGTTTACCATACAGCACGATGGCAGGCCCGCCGTCAACTGCATCATAACAAGAGAATAATCCGTATGCCCGCAGCTCCGTCAGACAGAAAGAGTTGCGGGCATATTTTGCCATATGCTCAAAAACGGCACAGTTTGAGCCAATTATCTGTTCTTCAATAATTTCACTCCGATTATAATAACAGCAGGGTATCTTGCCTGTATATTTTAAGTGACCGGAGGGAAAAAGAATGGGAGTTATTATCGACAAAATAAAACATGATTCTGCAATGTCAGCATGGGATTATATCGGGAAGGATCCGGAGGCAAATATTCCAAAGGTATTGGATGCCATTGAGAGACTGGATACGGGCAGAGATCTCTCCAGGCATATTACAAGCATCCGCAAAACGATGAATGATCCCGAAAGCGGTATGAGAAAGCTGGCACTGAGCCTCTTTTCAGACATAGATGCCGAACAGCTCAGGGTCCTGTTTGAGACACTTGCGGTCAACACCATGCTGGTTTCGGCATCAACGAGGGCAAAAGCCAGAGAGAAATATGACTGCAACATTCCCTGGGCGATCCTGATGGATCTTACTTCCGCCTGCAACCTCAAATGCACCGGCTGCTGGGCAGCAGAATACGGCCATACACTGAACCTTACCCTGGAAGAGCTGGACAGCATTATTGAACAGGCAGAAGCTTTAGGCACCTATATGTTTCTCTATTCCGGAGGAGAACCTCTGGTTCGCAAAAAGGATATTATTACTCTTTGCGAACGCCATCCGGAAGCCTTTTTCACATGCTTCACCAACGGCACGCTCATTGATGAAGACTTCTGCAAGGAAATTGCACGCGTCAGAAATTTTGTCCCTGCCATCAGTGTGGAAGGATTTGAAGAGGAAACGGACTTCCGCCGAGGAAAGGGAACCTTTGCCGCAACGCAAAAGGCGATGGAGCTTCTGCGAAAATATCATCTCCTCTTCGGGATATCCTGCTGTTACACCAGAAAGAATGCGGAGTTTATCGGCAGCGAAGAATATATCGATGCTATGGTGCAGTGGGGAGCAAAGTTCTGCTGGCTTTTCACCTATATGCCGATCGGGAAGGATGCGGTGCCGGAACTGATGGCGACAGCGGAACAACGGGAATATATGTATCATCAGGTCAGGGCATTCCGCAAGACAAAGCCGATTTTTACCATGGATTTCTGGAATGATGGGGAATATGTGGGAGGCTGCATAGCCGGCGGAAAATGTTATATTCACATCAATGCCGGCGGGGATATTGAGCCGTGTGCCTTCATGCACTATTCAGACACCAACATACGTACCGGAACCTTGCTGGATGCTTATCAGAATCAGCTTTTCCAGCAATACAGGGTTAACCAGCCCTTCAACCGGAATCTGCTTCGCCCGTGCCCGGTGCTGGATAATCCCGGCAGATTGACTGCAATGGTGCAGAAATCCGGAGCAAAGTCAACAGATGTGATGGCACCGGAGGAAGCGGAGGAATACTGCGGAAAATGTGTGGACGCGGCGAAAGCCTGGGCTCCCGTCGCAGCAAGGCTGTGGCATGAAAGCGGAAAAGATCAGATCTGACTTTGCAAACCGGATCCCGGAATAGAGTGAAATATCACGATACATGAGAAAAGGAGCTGCGGAGTGTTCCCTGCAGCTCTTTCTTCGAGTGTAAATGACTTGCCTGACGACGGCTTTCATCGCTTATGCTTTCATCGCTTATGTTTTATGTTGATGATAATAACAGCTGTAAAAAAGGCAAGGATACCCAAAACCAGAACGATAAAGGATAGGGTTTCATAACGTGGAGAAGATCCGCATAGACTGATAATCCCACTGGCGAGTGTTGCCGCACTGAAGGAGATAAATGTTTTCCTCATGGCTGCTCTGTAGGACTTTGGGTTTTTCCTGTGCGTTCTGTCTGCCTGACGGTATTCCGCATCTTCATCATAAAATGTTATGCCTGATACGAACAGAATCCCGCTGACAATAAACATTAATTGTGCATAAGAGTTCATATGATTCCCTCCTATGACTAAGAGTGTTTATTCCTGGTTGAAAGTATACAGGAGAAAAGAAAAAAAGAATATAGACAGAGTTTTGACAGCGTTTTGTTTTTGGGCAATACTTCCTATCTAACCATAGTGTCAGAAAGAACAAGTTCGTAATCATATGGAATCATGCAGAAGCAAAATAATCTGAATCTGATCTGAAATAATATTGACAAACAGAACATCTGTGATATGATCTACCATACTCTTTTCTACAGAGGGGACAGCTTATGAAAGACTATGTTATTTTCACAGATGCTTCTGCTGACATGCCGGAAGGGTAGATCAGACGGTTTTATGATGCACAGAGGAACGGTTCTTTGACGCATACAAGCCAGGTGTCTCCTCAGCAGTATGTTGATTCTTTCTCACCCGTTCTGGCGACAGGACAGGATGTGCTGTATATTTCCCTGTCCGGCGGGCTGACGAATTCTCAGGGCAGCATCCATATTGCGCAGGATGAGCTTGCAGAAATCTACCCGGATGTCAGTATTTATGCTGTTGATTCTCTCTCAGCATCCGGTGGAATCGGTCTGCTGATTCAGGATGCGGTTGAGAACAGAAAAAACGGGATGTCAGTACAGGAAAATAAGGCGGATCTGGAAGATAAGAGCCACCGTGTTTGCCATCTCTTCATGGTGGAGGATCTGCTGTTCCTGAAAAGAGGAGGAAGGATATCGGCTGCAACAGCGATTATCGGCACGGCATTGAGTGTAAAGCCGGTTCTTGTTATTGACGATGAGGGAAAGCTCACTGTCATCGATAAAAAGCGTGGCAGAAAGCAGGCAATTACGGAGCTGATGGGAAGGTGCCGGACAAGCAGAGATCTTTCCAGGCATGATTTCAGCATTATCCATGCGGATGCACCTGAGCTTGCCGCACTGCTTGTCGAAGAGGTAAAAATGCTGGATCCGGAAGCACAAATTTCGGTGAATATGCTCACGCCGATTATCGGTGCACATACCGGCCCGGGGCTCGCTGCTGTGATCTATTATGGGGATCGCTGCAAAATGATAAAATAAAACAGAACAAACCGAAATACAAAAGAACTCAGTGCAGTGCACTGGGTTCCTTTTTGTAACAGGAATGGGAAGTTGACAAACGTGACTTCTGTGATATTATCTTACATGCTGACGAAAAGTGCTGATTTCAAAAGCAGTCAGAGCGGAAAGGAAAAAACATGCACACGGGGCTGACAACGGTTGAAGCCGAGGAATTATACAGAAGCGGGAAAGGAAACATCCCTCCTGTCTCCAATACGAGAACGATTCCACAGATTATCCGCAAGAACCTTTTTACCTATTTTAATCTGATCTATCTGGTTCTGACGGTGATGGTTATTGCGGCGGGATCCTATAAAAGCCTGACGTTTCTGCCGGCTGTTCTTGCAAACACGCTGATCGGTACAATTCAGGAGATCAGCGCCAAGCGCACGATTGACAGGCTGACACTCATGAATGAAGCAACCGTTCCTACATTGCGGGATGGGGAAGAAGTTGAAATTCCCATGAGCGGCCTTGTGCTGGGAGATGTTGTAATTCTCAGAGCAGGGATGCAGATCCCAGCTGATGCGAGAGTTTTGGAGGGGGAGCTGTATGTCAATGAATCTCTTCTTACAGGTGAGGCGGATGAAATCGAAAAACAGACCGGCAGTGAGCTCCTGTCCGGCAGCTTTGCTGTGGGTGGAGAGTGCCGGGCGGTTCTTACAAGAGTAGGAGATGAAGCCTATGCCTCCAGGCTGATCCGGGAAGCCAGAGCAATCGGCGGTAGCGGTCAGTCGGAAATGGTGCGGGACATCAACCATATCATTCTCTTTGCCGGCATTGCAATTCTGCCGATGGGAGCGGCTCTTTTTCTGAACAGCCATTTGGCAGGTGCATCTTTCCGGGACAGTATAGAATCGGTGGTGGCAGTAGTGGTCGGCATGATTCCGCAAGGGCTGACATTGCTGTTCAGCACAGCCCTTGCCATCAGTGCAGTGAGGCTTGCCAGACACAAGGTGCTTCTGCACGACATGCGAAGTGTGGAGACCCTTGCCAGAGTGGACGTACTCTGTGTAGACAAAACAGGCACCATCACGGAAGAGACGATGACCGTGAAGGATTTTATAGCTTTCTATGAAGAACAGGAAAACCCGGTGAAAACCTCCGCACTCCTGGGAAGCTATCTTTCCGCAATGCCGGATAACAACGCCACAATGCTTGCTTTGCGAGATCGTTTTCAAAGTGATAATGCATTGAATAGTGAATTTGTAGAACCTTTCAGTTCCAAGACAAAATTCAGTTCATTGAAAACGGGAGAAAAGGAGTACCGTCTCGGAGCACCGGAAATCCTCCTCAAAGGAAGCCAGCTGAAAAAAGTTGAGCCAATGCTTAATGAATACGCCCGGGCAGGACTTCGAGTGCTGGCTTTTGTAGTTATAGATAATGGCAGGACGCACTTGTTAGCCCTCGTTACACTGGAAAACACGATCCGGCCGGATGCCGAAGAGGCTTTTTCGCGATTCCGAGAGCAGGGTGTCAGAATTCTTGTCATTTCCGGGGATAATCCGGTTACGGTTTCAGGTCTGGCGCAGCGTGTCGGCATTGAAGGAGCAGAAAACTATGTCAATGCTGTTGAACTGAAAGATGATGATGCTTTACGCGAGGCGTTAAAGACAAAAACGGTCTTCGGCAGAACAACGCCGGATCAGAAACGGAGTATAGTCCGGCTTTTAAAGGAACAGGGATATAGGGTGGCCATGACCGGAGACGGTGTGAATGACATCCTTGCCATGAAGGAAGCCGATTGTTCTATCGCCATGGGCACAGGTTCCAAAGCAGCAATGCACGCTGCTCAGGTGGTCCTGTTGGATTCCGAGTTTTCCAGAATGAATTCCAGAATGAAAGATATTGTTGCAGAGGGCAGAAGAGACATCAACAATATCGAGCGTTCGTCCACCCTTTTCCTGGTAAAGAACCTGTTCTCCCTTTTCCTCGGTATCTTTTCGGTCTTCCTACTGGATGCCTATCCGTTGAAGCCGACTCAGGTTTCCCTGATCAGCAGTTTCAATATCGGTATCCCTGCAGGACTTCTGGCACTGGAGAGAGACGAGCGGAAACCGCAGGGCAGATTCCTGGAAAAAGTCCTCTTTCGTGCTCTGCCTGCTGCGATAACTGACTTTCTGGTTATTGCATCCATGGCTATGTTTGGGGAAGTATTCGGTCTGACAACAGACGATGTTTCTGTTGCGGCGACTTACCTGCTGGCAATTGTCGGCTTCATGATCCTCGTTCGGATTTCACTGCCCATGAGCAGATATCGG
>CACYYN010000011.1 GCA_902778665.1 Oscillospiraceae bacterium
TCATGATGCTTTCAGTTAGAAAAATTATATTCGGTTTAAAGATTTTGTGGTGATTCTTGCCAAGTTTCCTCTTGACAACGGTCATTACATATCAGTTGATAGTTTGAAAGTTGGCGGCAGTTAAGGGATGTAGATGGAGGCGCTCTGGCCGAGCTTCACGTTCTTCTCGTCAAGGGAGACGTGGACGGTGAAGTAGGCGGCGTTGAGCTTTGGAATGCCGAGGGAGGAGATCTCCGTGACGGTGCCGGTGAGAACTTTAGACTCATCGGTATCCAGCGTGACGGGGACGGTATCCCCCACCTTCAGGGCGTGGAGATCCATCTCGTCCACATCGGCAACGACTTCGAGACTGTCCGTCCGGAGAAGGCGGGCAAGGACCTGACCCTTCCAGACCTGCTGTCCGGAGGCAACGGGGACAGAGGCGAGCACACCGTCAGAGGGGGCGGCGACAGAGGGAGACGCGCCGAAATCGGCATCCGGAGAGAGAACCGAGAAGAGGGCATCGCCCTTCTTCACAGCCTCACCGGGAGCAACCATGATCTCTGCAATGACGCCGGAGGCAGGGATGAGGAGATCATCCCGCTTTATCACCTTGCCGCTGCCGGTTTTATTGTCATAGGCGTAGTCACTGTCTTTAAAAAGGTCCAGGGTTTTGCCGGAATCATACTCACCGGTGAGGACCTCAACCTCATATCCCCCGTCCCGGGTGGCAATGACAACACCGGTTCCCTTTTCCTTGTCCAGCTTGAAATAAAGCTTTTCACCGATGTGAAGATGGCGGCACTCCTCATAGTCAGCTGCACCGGAATAGGTGCAGGAAAGCCTGAGAGTGTTGGAAGGCTCCATAGCCAGAACGGCACCGTAACGGGAAACCGTCTGGTCGGCACTGTCCCCTGCGGAGGCAAAGAGATAGCGGACGGTTCCGTCCTCCGGAGCGGTGATGACCGTGGTGAGCATGGTAAAGAGCTCCTGCCCGGCTGTGACGGCATCGCCCGCCTCCAGATCAAAAGAGGTGAGGACACCGGAACAGGGCGCGGTGAGATCATCAAAGGCTGACGCGTTGACCGTGCCGCTTGCCACGCTGTAGGCAGTGAGATCCGGCTCGGCAAAGGCAAAGGAAGAGACGGAGGCCTGGAGAAGAATCAGAACGAGGAAAATGCAACAGAGTTTTTTCATGGAGAATCCTTTCCGGAAGAGATTATTCCACACTTTTCAGCGCTTCCACCATGTTGATGCTGCGTACCTTGCGGGTGAGGATCCACTCCACAAACACGGCAAACACAAAGGTGATGACGCTGGAAATCAGAACAGACGAGATGCTCACATGGCCGACGAAGACCATGGAGTCAAATTCACAGGTTTTGAGAATGATGCTCACCAGAGCGATGCCGGGGGGAATGCCCAGAAGCACGCCGAGAAAAGCGGTGGCGGAGCTTTCACGGAGCATCAGAGAGCGGATTTCACGCTGGTGATAGCCCAGAACCTTCAGCGTGGCATAGTCACGAATGCGTTCGGTGAAGTTCATGAGGCCCATGTTGTAGCAGATGACAAAGGCAAGCCCAAGTGCAGCCCCGGACATGATGGAGAAGGCGGTGGCCGTGGCATCGAGAATGGTCATGCCCTCGGCATATTGGGTTTCCAGATATTTGACGGTATCGGTCTCAGGCAGTTCACGGATGCGGTGAAGAGTGAGATCGGAGGGAGATTTCAGCAGCAGGGCCGTGGGGGTGAAGTCACCCTTGCGGCAGGCCTCCCAGGCAGAGCGGGAGAGATAGATGCCCTGCCCCACATTTACATCGGCAAAGTCGTCCACGGTGAGTTTCAGAGGGTCTGTATCCCCGGGGAGGTAAACCTTCACAGCGTCCCCAAGGGAGATGCCCATGATGGAGGCAAGCTTGCGGCTGATGACAAGATTTCTCTCCGGCATGGGGAGAATCTGCTGATCGGCAGTGAGACGGACGATGGTCTGGCCATCCTCCAGCACGGTTAAAAGGCAGGCTCTCGCTGCGTCGCCCCCATGGAGGGAGACGGAAACCTCCATAACGCCCTCGCAAACGTCGGCATCCAGCCGGGAACGATAGCTCTCCAGTGTGCCGGCGAGGCCGGATTTGAGATCAACACGCACATCGTAAGTGAGGGTGCCCCCGTAATACTGCCGCATAAAGAAGTTGATGGACTCAATGAGGCCGAAGGTGGCAATGATGAGCATGTTGCAGCAGATGATGCCCACCAGCAGAATCGCCGTGCGCCCCTTGTTGCGGAAGAGGTTGCGGATGATCATTTTGCTGTTGAAGGAAAGGGAGCTCCAGAGTTTATGAAACCGCTCGAGGAAAATGCGTGTGCCGCCTTTCGGCGGTTTGGGCCGCAAAAGCTCGGCGGGTGATTCCCTCAGAGAGCGGCGAAGCGTCCACAGGCAGATGACCACCGAGAGGACAACGGACAGAACCGTCATCCCCCAGGCAGAAAAGCTGATGGGAGGGATGAGCATATAGGGATAGCGGGAGTTGTGGACCATCATGGTCCAGAGGATCTCCGGCAGGGTGTACCACCCCACGAAAAGCCCCGTAAAGGAACCGATGACGGAGGGAATGAGGGCATACCAGATATAATGCCGGCGGATTTTTCTGCCGGTATAGCCCAGCTCCTTGAGGGTGCCGATCTCCATGCGCTGTTTATCAATCATGCGTTTGAGGGTGGACACCACAATCAGTGCAGCGACCGAGAAGGCCAGCACCGGGAACACGTAGGTCATACCGCGGAACATGACGGCATAGCCTCTCGCGGTGGACACGTTGTTGTGAGCCTTCGTGGTGACCACCAGAGCAGAGGGCATGGTGGTTTCAATGGCCATGCGCACGCTGTTTTCGTCGGCTCCGGGCTCCATTTTCACAAGCACGTTGGTATAGGGCAGATCCGGCAGTGCACTGTGAGAGAGAAGAATAAAGCCGTAATGCTCCGGTTCGGGGACGGTGCCACGGGAGGTGACGGTATATTCCGGCGAGAGGACCGTACCGCGAATGGTAAAGCGGACGCTCTGCCCGGCAACAACAAGGGTGACGGAATCGCCCACAGAGAGGTTATGGGCCTTCGCAAACTGCTCCTCCATCAGGCAGCCGTGCACATCCCCGCTGCGGAGAAGACTGCCGGAACGAAGATAGGGCCTGTTGATGGCCATGTCACCCTCATAGATTTCAAGAGCGGCCTGCACATCCTCCCCCATGCTGTCCACATCCACGGTGATGGAGGTTCTGGGCTGGATCTGACTGACGCCGGGAATATGGCGCAGGCTTTCCAGCTCCTGCCGGGAGACGGAAGAGGCGTGCACCCAGAAATCCGTCAGGTTGCACTCGGCAAAATAGGTCTCTACGGTATGGTCCATGAGACGCCATGTCCCGTCCAGCCCGGAAAAGACCCAGGTGCCGAGAAAGCAGAGAAGCACCATGGCGATGATCTGCATGGAATTGGACCGGAGATCGCGCAGAAGCTTTCTGCCGAGAGGATGCCGTGTGCCGCCGCTTTTGGAAGAAGTGGCAGTACGGGTCACCATTGAATGTCCTCCACGCGCATAGGCGTCGGGTTGACGGTGACCTCCTGAACAGATCCGTTGTGCAGCCGGATGATCTTGTTGCCCAGCGGGGCAATGGAGGAGTTATGGGTGATCATGACAACCGTCGTGCCGAAGTCACGACAGAGGCGGGTGAGCAGCTCCAGAACCTGCTCACCGGTTCGGCTGTCGAGAGCTCCGGTGGGCTCGTCACAGAGGAGAAGGGCCGGGTTTTTGCACAGGGCCCTGGCAATGGAAACTCGCTGCTGCTCGCCGCCGGAGAGCTGTGAGGGGAAGTTATCCATCCGCTCCCCCAGCCCCACCTGCTCCAGCACCTCCTGGGGATTGAGAGCGTTGCTGCAGACCTGCCGGGCCAGCTCCACATTCTCCAGCGCCGTCAGGTTCTGCATCAGGTTATAAAACTGGAAGACAAAACCCACGTCAATGCGCCGGTATTCCGTGAGCTGCCGGTCTGAAAGGGCTGTGATCTCCTTGCCGCCGACGGTGATGATGCCGGAGGTGGCTCTGTCCATCCCGCCGAGCAGGTTCAGGCAGGTGGTTTTGCCCGAGCCGGAGTTCCCGTAAATCACGCAGAGCTCGCCCTTGTCGATGGAAAAGGACACATGGTCGGCTGCATGGACCACCACTTCACCGGTGATATAATCTTTGCAGACGGAATCAAATTCAATATAACTCATGATCAGGATTTCCTTTGAAAGAACCTCCGACGAATCATCATCGCCGGAGGCTCAACCGTAAATCGAAAAACAACCCAAAAGAATTATTCAATGGTGAGGATATCCACAAAGCCGGTAACCTCAAAGATCTCCATCACCACGTCATTGACGTTGATAATCTTCATGCTGCCCTGCTTGCTCATAATCTTCTGGGCGGAAAGCAGAACACGAAGACCGGCGGAAGAGATATACTCCAGTTTTGCAAAATCCATCACCAGTTCGGTCACGTTGGCAAGGCTGTCTTTCAGGTTCTGCTCCAGCTCGGGAGCGGTGGTGGTGTCGAGGCGACCCTCGAGAGCAACGGTGAGAACGGAACCTTCGGCATTTTTATGAATGGTCAGCATGGAATGTTTCCTCCTGTATAATATAGTAATTCAGAATTTCTTAAGAATGGTGAGGGTGGCCTTGTCCCCTGCCACACCTACCAGCACGTCGTCGGAAAGGCTGGCAACGATGGACTTTTCCAGCTCGTCCCAGGCCCGGTCGACTTCCGGGGTCTCCTGTTTTTCGTTCAGAGCGTCTTTATAGCTGTGGAGGGACCACATGGGCACAACGTCCATCTCCATGCCGGGATCTACGCCCAGATAATCCA
Source organism: Oscillospiraceae bacterium (assembly GCA_902778665.1). GTDB lineage: Bacteria > Bacillota > Clostridia > Oscillospirales > Oscillospiraceae > Limivicinus. Next base: position 4,874 of record CACYYN010000011.1, read on the forward strand.
TGGATGTGACGGGGCCGCAATATTCCGTCTGAACCTTGTTGACATAGTCATAATCCAGCAGAGCATTTTCAATCATATCGGCTATTTTGCCCATAAAGCCCTGGCGGGAGGCATTCTGCCCGGATGAGGAGGCTGCAAGGAGAGCTTCCTTTTTAGTGAGGTCCATCTTGGTTTCCACCTCAAGACAGATGTGGCAGGTTTTGCCCTCGCCCTCAATCCAGAACTGACCTTCAAACCCGTCCGTCAGGACGCAGGCCATGCCGAGTGTCTCCTCCGCAAGGAGCTGGAGACGGATGGAATCCTTATGGCTGAGGCCGAGGCGAAACGCCATATCTTCCACGATTTTCTGGGCAGTGGCCAGCTTGATGTTGGAGCTTGCAACCCTGATTTTATTGGACTGCATAAATCGGTGTCCTTTCTTCCCCATTTTAATCAATCACTTGATCAAAATTTATTATAACTTATTTTATTTCAAATTACAATACAATTACAATATTTTTCCTTCAACGGAAATCACCGGATATCACGCCGGAAAACAGGTCACCGGAGGAGATTGGTGCCGAAGCCGATCACATCATGGAGGGGAATATCCTCACTGATGCCTTTTGGCCGAACCAGCAGCTCCCCGGCCGGGTTGAGGATAACCTGATCGCCGGCAGCCTCCAGTGTTTCGCTGGAGATGAGAATCTGCCCGCCCTTGCAGTAGCCCTCGATTCGGGAGGCAAGGTTCACGTTGCGGCCGATCATATCATACTTGGTGCGGAGCTTGGAACCGATGTTGCCGAGAACAGCCTCGCCGGTGTGGATGCCGATGCCCATGGCCAGGTCCGGCAGACCCTGAGAGCGGGCCCATTCATTCACCTTGCCCATTCGATTCTGCATGGCAACGGCACAGGCCACCGCATCACGGGCGGAATCGGGATTGTCCTTCGGGGCACCGAAAACCACAACGATGGCATCGCCCACGAAGGAGAGAATATTCCCCTGCCAGCAGTTGATGATAAAAATCATCTTCTCCAGATAGTTGTTCAGAAGATTGATAAAATCCGTCGGCGAGAGCTCTTCCGAGAGCTTGGTGGAATCCCGCAGGTCGGTAAACATCATGGTGACGGTTTTGCGAAATCCGCCGATTTTCAGATTCTCTTTCGATTCCAGAATCTCATCCAGCACATCATCGGTGAGAAACCGGCCGAAGGTACGGCGAATATAGGCTTCGCGCTGGGATAGCGACTGCTTCAGAGAACGGTTTTCCGCCTCGAGGGCAGCAATGCGCTGTTCAAGTTCGTTATTATTCAAATACTGTATACCTCACCTTCCCGTGCGAAACGGACATTTTCACGGCGCAGAATCGCCTCCTGCAGGAGCATGATGCGGTCGGTCTTTCCCGGGTCGTGGTGGATCAGCAGCAGACGCTTAGCATTGCAGCGATCCTTCAGCTCGATGCCGATCTCGGGTGTGGAGTGGCCGAAGCCTTTCCGTTTCGGGTATTCCTCCGTGGTATACTGCCCGTCGACCATCAGCAGATCCGCATCCCGGGCAAAGGAGACAAGCATTTCATAGGAGGCATCGTCTCTTTCATAATCGGTGACGTAAACAAGGGTTTTGCCCCGATAACGGAGGCGAAACACCAGGCTGCCGCCGGGATGTGAGCCCGTGATCCAGTCAATTGCCACATCCCCCACCGTAAAGGGCTCTTTCAGGGCATTCACCTCCAGGCTGCCGGCATAGTCCGTCAGACTGAGAGGCCAGTAAGGAGGCGAATAGAGCCCGTTTAAAAGCGAAAGGGCATTCTCCTCTTCGTCAACGGGGAGATAAAGGCGGGTCTCCATCCCCTTTCGGGAAAGGCGGGGATACATGCCGAGACCGATAATATGGTCCAGATGCAGATGGCTGAGAAGAATAACGGGTGTGGAGGAAAAAGAGACTGGTGCATTGACAAGGCCGCTGCCCGCATCGAGAAAAATGGTTTCCTCCCCGGCCGTGACCATGTAGCAGGAGGTGTTGCCGCCGAAAACGGAGTAATCCCTTCCGCAGACCGGCACCGAACCGCGGGTACCGAGAACCGTAAGCTGAAACAATGAGCCGCTCACTGCAAACCCTTCCTCCTTCTGCATCCAAGTGCATTTTCAAGGGAATTATAGCATCTCTTTTCCGGAAGTGCAATGAAAACTCCCTAGAAGATGGCTCTTTCAGCCCCATATCTGACAATATTTACGGACCGTTCAAAATCATTTCTTGCATTGAAGACAATCGTGTTGTATAATACTGCGATAGAAGACAAACAAACTACATCTGAAAAATTAACTGGGAGGAATACGAAACCATGAACATCAAAACCTATTCTCGCGGTGAGATAATTTTCCGCGAGGGTGACGCAGGCGATTGTGTCTATGAGCTCTCCTGCGGCAGCGTTGGCATCTACGCCAACTATGGCAAGGAGAATGAACAGAAGATTTCCGAACTGATGGGCGAGCAGTTCTTCGGTGAGATGGGCCTGCTGGAACATGCCCCCCGTTCCGCAACGGCTGTTGCCCTGGAGGAAGGAACCTGCGTCGATGTCATCACAGAAGACAACTTCAATGAGTTCTTCAAGGAGAACCCGGCCAAAGTGCTGATGATGATCCAGCAGATGTGCCACCGCCTTCGCAGAACCACCGATGACTATCTGGAAGTCTGCCGCACCGCCCACGATGTGGTCACCACGGAAAAGGCCGGCAAGCAGCAGCCTCTCGGCCTGAAGGCCAGTATCCGGAAGTTCTGCGAGTTCTACAAAGAACTCCTCGGGATCTGATTGAAAGGAGAGTTTCCATGAAAAACATGACCTTTAACTGCAACGATGTGATTTTTAAGCAGGGAGATTTTGCAGAGACCATGTATGACGTTGTGAGCGGCAAAGTGGGCGTCTATGCAGATTTCCAGACCGATAAGGAACAGCTTCTGGCCTGCTTCGGCCCGGGAGAAACCTTCGGTGAGATGGGCATGCTGGAAGTGTATCCCCGTTCCGCCACTGCTGTTGCCCTGGAAGACGGCACCGTGATTGCCGAAATCGCAGAGCCGGAACTCACCGAGTATTTCCAGAGTGCACCGGAGAAGCTGCTGAACATCATGCGTCAGCTCAGCAAAAGAATCCGTGAGACCAACGATAAATACGTCAACGCCTGCCGTGCCATCTATGAAAACGAGAAGGGTGCAGAAGATGAGGCACAGGCCGAATGGGTCAGAGACGAGCTTCAGGCTCTCACAAAAGCCTACGAGTATAACGCCATCTGATCTGTATTATACTGCATGAAAATTGACTTTAAAAATATTGGCTGCCTGCCGGGATATCCCGGCAGGCAGTTGATTCTCACGCTGGTGATGATTCTGATGCTTCTGCTGCCCTTTTCGGTGGCAGAGGCGGAGGAAAACACGGCTGCACAACGGGGCAAAGAGGCACTGACTGCCACGGGCCATGCACAGTTTCTGCAGTTTCCGGAAGAGGAGGATTATCTGCCGGAAATGAAAACCCTCTATGCACGCAAAGCCTTTCACGCACCCTGCCTTGAGGTGAAGGAAGTGCCGGATCAGAAGGTGATGGGACGGAACATGCCCTATCTCTATGAGGGGACGGCCGTCACGGTAGTTGCCGAGCAGGGAGAAATGTCCTGCATCATCTATCCCGGCAGCAACAACAAAACCTATTGCGGCTGGATCAGAAGCATCCGCCTGCTGGAGGAATTCCCCGGGGAACAGTACACAGCCAGTACAGAGCCGGCGTCTGGTGAAAGAACGGTAAGGGAAGACATCACCTGCTCCTGGGGAGAGCTGGGATATGCGAAATACTGGCATCCCTATACCAAGCTTTCAAGCGAGGTGCAAAACTGCATCGGCTTTACGCTGGAGTATCAGATGATTGCGGAAAACACGGAAAAGTGGGGCAATATCTTCGGCGACAGAGTCATCATGATCTGTTCTGGGCAGGAATGGATTGAGGTAGGCCGATTCCCCTATCCGGAGCAGGGTGCCGTAAAGGTGCAGGTGTGGCTGGAGGAGCCGGAGACCGTCACGGCAGTCTGCACGAGAGCACAGTGCCTTGAGCCGGACACACCCGATATCCGGCAGCTTGCCTATGATTTCATCACTGCCGGATAAAGCCTACTGAATGTCATTCAGCTTCAGCTTGCGGATGCGCCGCAGGGCAAACCCGTTGGTGACCCCTGAAAAAACAAAGGTAAAGAGGGCGGAAAAGAGGAAGGATTCCAGCCGAGGTTCACGGATGGCCTGAAGGTCCGGCGTTTCGAGAATATGGAGAATGCGAGATCCCATCAATCCGCCTAAAGCCAGCCCGATGGCAGTGCCAAGAACGGTGGTGACAATCAGGTCCAGCTGCAGATAGCGGATGCACTCCCCGATGGAAAAGCCGTTGATGCACATGATGGTGAGTTCCGGCGTCTTTCGCTGGATGAAGGTGACCGTGAAGTTTGCCACGATAAAACAGGCCATCATAGCGGCAATCATCAGCATCAGATACACCACGAAATTCAGCGAGGCGTTGAACTGCTCAATCAGTGTGCGACCGGCCGCAGCATCATTCACAGCCAGAATACCGGGGACGTCAGCAAACCACTGCTGAACCTCAGAAAGGGGCATACCGCCTGTTTTGACAAAAAAGCAGTTGGGAGCGGAGGGTGTATCGAAGATTTTTTCATACCCCTGGGGCGTCAGGAAGAAGATCTGGCCGAAGTAGTTTTCAAACACATCGGAAACCCGGACTTCCCGCCGGTTCATCCCGGAGGAGAACACCGTGACTGCCCCGCCCGAGTTGATGCCGTAATATTCCGAGAAGCGCCTCGGCACCAGTGCACCCTCATCCGGCAATTCGAGAGGCTCAGAAGTAAGAATCGAACGGAGATGATAAAACCCGTCCAGCGATCCCCTCTCGGCCACAATCAGGGTGAGGGGGTTGAGCTTACCGTTAAACGCAAAAACAGTGCTCTCCTTACGCACGGGCACATACTGCAGGCTGGTCTGATCCAGCCTGTTTTTAATTGTCTCTGCGGTTTCCTCCCCTGCAACGGTTTCAAAGAGGATTTCCGCATCATAGGTCATGATATCACCGAACTGCCGGACCGGAATACCGCTGATGCCGTAGCGAATGGTGAAGCCCACTACCATCAGCACACAGCCACCCGCAATGCTGACAATGGTGACCAGAACACGGTTTTTATCCGTCATCATATTACGTAGAATCAGCCGGAAAAAGAGACTGCGTTTTGCGGATGAACCCCGTTTTCTACGCCCGGAGGAGATGGACGAGCCCTGTATCAGACTCAGGGCAGATTGGCGAAGCAGCCCGGCACAACCCAGATACACCGCCAGGAAAGAGACAATGAGTCCTCCGCCCAACACAATGGCCGTATCTGTTTTCAGGAAAGACTTCGTGCCGACACCGTAGTTCAGATGGGCTTCATAAGAGCTCAGCACTGCCCGCTGCATCGGGAGGTAGGCCAGCCCTACACCAAGCCCCACACCAAGCAGCACAGCGAAGCATGCAAAAAAGAGATATTTTGCAAAAATCTCCCGGTTAAAGAGGCCCAGAGCCTTATTCACGCCGATGAGCTTTCGCTGCTGCTCCACCATACGGGATATGGTGGCATAGATAACCAGTGCACCCACAATGAGAAAGATGACGGAGAAAGACATGCTGAGAGAAGCAAGCTTGTTTGAATTTGCAATGCCGTAGACGAAGCCGGGATTGGTGTTGTTGTCAAACACAACCCACCGGCAGGTGCCGACGGAATTCATTTTATCTTTCGCGTCAGCAAGCTGCTGCTCCCCGTCTTTGATCTGCTGTTCCCCGTCTCTGATCTGCTGCTCCCCTTCCTGCAGCTGCTTTTTGCCCTTCTCAAAACGGGTGAGGCCGTCCAGATATTCCTCGCCGGAGTAATACCAGTCGTTCCGTTTTTTCTCCAGCTCCTTTTCGGCAAAGTCAAAAAGCATCTCAAGGCTGGAGCCGTTTAAGTGATCCGCCATCCAGGCATACTTGGGGAATTGAGCTGCAACTTCAGTGTCTACAGTGCCTGTGTCGATCATACGCTGGGTTCTGGCCAGCAGATAGCCGGTATAATCCAGCAGCTCCTTCATATGGCCCAGCTGCTCTTCGGCTGCTTCCAGTTCACGCCGGCCGTCTTCCAGTTTTTTCATAGACGCACGAAGCTGTTCCCTGGCAGCTTCGATTTTTTCTTCCCCTTCACGAATCTGGTCTTCAAATCCGCTTCGGAGATCGTCACTCCGCATGGGAGCACGCACGTCTGCTAACGTCTCCAGATCAGCAATCACTTCGTCTATGAAGTTGTTATAATCCTCTCCGTACCGATCCTCCGGTGCACCGTCAATCCGGAGGCGGGCCTTCATGAATGCCCCGTTCAGACCTTCCAGATTGAAAGCGTTCTCCGGCACCATCAGGTAAGGCGTTACCGGAACCAGATAGCTGAAATGATCCGGCGAATAGACGATGCCGGTGACGGTAAAGCTGTGAACAGCCAGCGGATCCACTTCCATCAGAGCATCACAGCTCACCGTGATGCTCTGGCCGACGGAATACCCGTCCTCATCCGCCAGCTTTTTCTCAATAGCGCATTCGTCTGCCCGTTCCGGCAGGCGCCCTTCAACAAGAATCGGTTTTGAAATATCTCCGGGCAGGCTGATCACCGTGACGTCACCCTCACGGTCCATCACGGGAAGATCCCCCTCCACCTGCCAGACACGCTCCGCTTCCCTCACATTTTCGAGTGCCCGGATAGCGTCCAGGTCCTCATCCGTCATCAGCATGGTGGAGGTGACCTCCACATCCCAGAATCCGGTGCGGTTAAAGAAGCTCAATGCGTCTTTTTTCAGTGTGGCGGCGGAATAGACGATGCCGAGATAGGCCAGGGCTGCCAGCAGGCCGATCATCACAATGGAAATAAAAGCGACAAATTCCTTTCGGATATTGCGCCTTGCATCCAGAAACTGCGTTTTTTTCATCTTACCATACAAGATCCTTTGCCGCTGCCGGATGAAGATTGACCCGGATGCTGGCGATCATGCCGTTTCTCAGTTTTACAACCCGGTTTGCCATGCGGGCGATCTCCGGATTGTGAGTGATCATCACAACGGTCGCTCCCCTGCTCTGCACGATCTGCTCAAACACCGAGAGCACCTCAATGCTGGTCTGATAATCCAGAGCTGCAGTGGGCTCATCGGCAAAAATAATCTTCGGCTTTTTCACAATGGCGCGTGCGATGGAAACTCTCTGCTGCTGCCCGCCAGACAGTGCCGCCGGGAAGTTATCGGCCCGGTCTGTCAGGCCCACCTTTGCAATGGCTTCTGCAGCCGGCATGGGGTCCTTCACCAGATCCGCAATGAACTGGACGTTTTCCTGCGCCGTCAGATTCGGCATGAGATTATACTGCTGAAATACAAACCCCATATATTCCCGGCGAAATATCGTAAGCTCGGCATCGGTCGGCCGTGAGAAGTCCTTCCCGTCGATCATCAGGCTGCCGTCCGTGAGCTGATCCATGCCGCCGATGATGTTCACCAGGGTTGACTTGCCGCAGCCGGATTCCCCGAGAATCACCACAAATTCATTTTTATAAAGCTCCAGATTGATCCCCTTGAGCACACGGATAACACCTTCCCCCGAGGGGAACTCCTTGATCACATTGCGAAGGGTGATGAGCACATCCTTTTTTTCTCCCACGGAGACGGCAAAGCCCTTTTCCTCCATGGTGATTGCCGCAAGAGCCGCAATACGCTCACAAAGCTGCACCTCTTCCTCATCGTAGGAAGATCCGTCCGTTTTGTTGGCAATCTGAATGCAACCCAGTGTCTGGCCGGGGCTCTTCACAGGCACGCACAGCATATTGCGAACCTGCGGGCCGCAATCGTCAAGCACACTGCCGGGATAGTCCTCCGTGAGGGTGTCCCGGATGAGGAGTGTTTTTCCGCTGCGTGTCACAGTGCCTTCCACCCCGAGGCCGTTTTCCACGGTGATATTGGTGAAGCTGACAGGCCCGATATGGCAGAGAGGCATAAGAAGGTTTGTGTCCTTCGCCAGAAGCCAGATGGCACCTTCCTCACACTTCAGAACGCTGACAATCATCTCCAGAGCACCGTTGAGAGCCTCTGTAATATCATCCGTCTCCAGCACAAGCCGCAGAAGATTCATCAGTTCGCCGAGAAGCCGATTGTTTTTCACGCGATTCACCGCCTCAGTCATCATGGTAATGCAACATGTAACTTCTTAAATCATTATTATAGCAGAAAGCAACCATCCTTTCCACGAAAAAATTAAGGCCTGCCGGGATCAGCAGGCTATTCTTTTGCGCAAGGGATGTCATCAGGCAGGGTCTCCCCTGCCTGTTTTCGTTCAGATTCAGTTTCCGAGGGGTGAGATGGTTTTCACCATATAGGAAAAACGTCTCAAATAGCCTTCCGATTCCGTGATATAGCAATGGGCGGTGGCCACGATGCATCCGTCGGACGCCGGGATGATATACACTGCCTGCAGATGCTCCGGCATCTGGTCGGTGTTTTTGATCTGAGAAGCTTCAATGTAAATGCACTCATCGATTCTGCCGTGCTCAAAGGGACCACGGTAGATTTCAAATTCCCTGGACAGGGTCTCGCTGACAGCATCAGCTGCTGCCTGGGCGTTTTTAGATTCGTGCCTTACCTCAAGATAATTTTCGGGAACCTTTTCATCGTCCCACACGGAGAAAAAGGATTCCCCATCCGCTTCACTTTTCCTCTTGAAGAAATCATAGTCATAGTCCATCTCAAACCCGGCAGTCTGATTCACGAGGTGCTCGTAATGGACCGGCTCCTCCATGCCTTCGATCATGATAACGGAATCAAAACGCTCACCGTCCTGCCTGCGAGGTTCGGCTGCGGAGGGCACAGAAACCGGGGTCGCGGTCGTTGGAACAGATTCCGCCGGAGCCTGCGTTACTGCAGCAGCCTGGGGCATCGTTGTCGGTGTTTCGTTTATAACCGGGCGTGCTTTTCCGCAGGTGGTCAGAGAAAGGAGCATCACTGTGGAAAGGGCGAAGGCCAATAATCTGTTTTTCATGGTTTCCTCCAGTCGTGTTATGCTGAGGAGATTATAGTCTCTTTCCGCAGAGAACGCAAGGAGATTTACAGAGACCGGAAATCATTCACCAGAGGACCAGGCCAGAATATCAGTGCCCGGCCGCCTGAAGTGCATCAAGGAGATACTCCCACCACTCCTTATCCTTGACTGAGCCGGAAAGACATGAGATAATAGATTTGATGGGATCAACGGTATGAAAAGAGGAAAGGGAAAATGGAAACTTTCAGAGAGAAATTGAAGGCCGGGAAGCATCTGATCGGCTTCGAGGTCGATTTATGTGATGCATGCATTTCGGAGATGGTGGGGATGCTCGGATATGATTATATCTGGATCGACACGGAGCATGAGGCCATGGATTATCAGACCGTGCTGATGCAGATTATAGCCTGCAAGGCTGCCGGGAGTGCTTCGGTTGTGCGAATCCCCTTTAATGAGCCGTACCTTGCCAAACGGATTCTGGAGATGGGACCGGACGGGATAATCTTCCCCATGGTGAACTCGGCAAAAGAGGCTCAGGCCGCCATTGATGCCTGTCTCTACCCGCCCCTGGGCAAACGGGGATTCGGCCCGAGGCGTGCCTGCAGGTACGGAGCGGAAGATCTGTTTGATTATATCCGGGAAGCCCCGGAACGTACCTGCCGCTTTATCCAGCTTGAGCACGTGGATGCAATCCGTGATCTGGACAGCATGCTGCAGATACAGGGCATTGACGGCTTTATTGTCGGGCCCTGTGATCTCTCCGGCTCCATCGGGCATCTCAATGAGATATTCCACCCGGAGGTACTTGCACTGATTGATGAGGCGATTGCAAAATGCCGGGAAGCCGGAATGCCGATCGGTGTTGCTGTTGGAGCCAACAGCGAAGAGGATGTGCGATTCTGGTTTGAACGCGGTTTTCAGTTTATCTCGGCAGGCAGCGACATCAGCGCAATTGTTAGCACGGCGAAAAAGCAGGCTGAAATGATGCGAAGAGTCTTCCATAACTGAAAGGCACTTCCAATCCTGAAAAGCAATCATAAAATTCGATCCCGGTCCTCCGGAAAGGAGAACCGGGATTGCTGATAGGGTGAGTTATGGGATTTTATTCCGTCGGATAAACACACAGCTCCACATCACTGAGGGGGAAGCTGACGCAGGGGTGAATCCAGCCGTATTTTTCATCGGCGGCACGCCGGCCGTCTGCATCCTTCGGGACGTAGACACTGCCCTTTACCAGCTTGGAATGGCACCAGCCGCATTCACCGCTGCGGCAGTGAGACGGGGCATGAATGCCGGCCTTTTCCATCGCCCAGAGGAGAGACTCCTCTGCCTTGCAGGGGACGGTCTGCTTTTCGCCGCGAATATCGACAGTGAGAATAAACTCCTTTCCCTTCTTTTCCGCAGGAAAATCCGCATTGTCGGAGGCCTTCAGATAGTCGCCGGACATTTCCATGCGATAGCGACGCTTCGGGAGACCGAGCTTTTTCATCTCCCCTTCTTCAAACACGTACATCGCCTTGGGGCCGCACATAAAAACGGAATAATCTCCTTCGGGCGCATATTTTTGAATCAGCTCTGCGGTGAGAAAACCGTGTTCATAACCGGGCGCCTCCTCATGGGAGAGAACATGAACCACTTTCACACGGCCGTTTGAACGGGAGGCCAGTTCTTCAATCTCGTCCTTGAGAAGAATACCGTCAGCCGTGCGGCTGCCGTAGAGAATCGTCAGGTCGAAATCCTCGATACCGTCAACAATGGCAGCAGCCATGGAATAAAAGGGTGTGATGCCAGAGCCTCCTGCGAGAGCCACAACATGCTTTGCGTCACGAAGAGACTGATAATAGAATTCACCTAGGGGCCCGCTGATATCGACTTTGTCGCCCTGCTTCCAGGTGCCCAGGATATAGGCGGAGGCATAGGAGGGATTGGTGAGCTTGACGGTGAGAATATAGCTGTTGTTCTCCCTGCCCAGAGCATCCTTCGGGTTGGAGCGTATGGTGTAGGGCTTGCAGACCGTGGCACCGTCAATATTCAGAGAAACCGAAACATACTGGCTGGCCCGGAAATAGGCCAGTTCTGCGGTCCCCTTTTCCGCATCCGGCACAAGGGTGAAGCTTTTGGCATCGCCATGATCCGTAACTTTTACGATGATGCAGTGCTGAACCGCCGGGTGCAGCCTTGCGGAAAGAATGTTGGCATTGAACATGGAATTTGCGATGGTATCAGGGGCTGCATTGATGGCAGCGGTACGTGTTTTCACCTCGCCGAGGAACGGAAAGGGAGTCAGACCCTTCAGGGCCTTTTTGTCATAATTGTATTTTGCCATCTCACTTGCCCTCCTTCTTCATTTCTTCCAGCATATAACGTGCCTGCTCCGCTCCCGAGAGATAGGCCTGGGAATAACCGTCCATCTGGGTGCCATGTCCGCCGACAAAGCGAAGGCCGTGGATGGTGTAGTCTTCATGATGGCCGGACTGCACTCTTGGGAACATCCCGTCCCATCCGGCAGGCTCATAGCCGTATACATCGCCTCGCGGCGTGCCCAGATATCTGGCCCATGTCATAGGAGAGGCCACGACAATCTCTTCGATATGGTCACGGATATGGCATCCGGTGACCTCCTCATAGATATCAACGCATTCTTTGGCAATGCGGTCTTTCACTTTGAAATACTCCTCTTCCGTCACGTCGGCAAAGGGATCACCCGTGTAGAACTTTGAGAAATTGACCGTGCAGCGGCCTTCGCCGGCTGCACCGGGAAGCGCATTGTCGATGATGGTGATACTGAAATCCTTATGGGTTTCAATGTTATCACAGGTGAGATACTGATTATGGTTATTCGGGTCATGACGGAGGAATGTGTCATATCCCTTCAGGCCGAGTTCCTTTGCGGTAGCATCCAGGCCGAGACAGACCACAAAGGCCGCCTGGCCCAGCTTCTGGGCATTGGTCATTCTTCTGCTGCGCTCGGGAACCTCACTTTTGTCCACCATGCGGTCGAACACCACCGTGGGCATCAGGTTGGAGATGACCCAGCTGCAGGGAATGGTCGTGCCGTCAGACAGCTCCACTCCGCAGACCCTGTTATCGCGCACGTCTATCTTCTCCACCTTGGTGTTATACCAGATGTCAGCTCCCAGCTGCCGGAGTCGGTTGTCGAAGGCGAGGCCGATTTCGTGGCTTCTGTTTCTGGCAAACCAGGGAAGCTGGGTGAGGTAGGTGTAGGTCATAAACGAATAGACCGCGAAGCTCATGTTGGTGGAATCGGCAGCCACATAGGTCCAGTAGGATTCATAGATCCGTTTCGCTTTTTCCGGAACTCCGATGCGTGTGAGCATCTCCTCGGTGGAAACAGGGACGACACGCATCAGGTCATAATACTTCAGGAGCATTTCAACCTTGGCAGGAGGTGAAGGCTCATTGTCGTGTTTCGCGAGCCAGTCAACCCCGTCACCGACCATGCGGGCCAGCTCCATCACCGTGGTCATTGACTCCCGGCTGCCCGGCACAAGCCGCTCCATCTCATCGATGAAGGCCTGCACGCCCACCGGCATGACAACATCATAGCCGTTTTCTCCGGGAATCACGGAAGCGAATGCCTCATGGACAGGAACCCAGTCAACCCCCAGCTGATACTCCTCCTCCAGAAGCTTGTAGACTGCCCCCTTCGGACGGCCTTCCTTCCCGTCGCCCATCTGGCAGAGCTCATGCAGGGTAGCTTCAAACTCAAAGTTGCCGCGTACAAAGCTTGTGGCACAGCCGCCGGGGAGATTGTGCTTTTCCAGCACGAGAACCTTCTTTCCCGCCTTGGCCAGATAGGTTGCAGCGGAAAGGCCGCCGTTTCCGGCGCCTACAACAATTACGTCGTATTTCTGCATTAATGTCCCTCCAATCGTTACGTATTTGTGCAGATTTTCTATATCTATATCATACTACGGTTGCTGTTTTTGTGCAACTATTTTTTAACGGTAAATGTATCGGACAGGTTTTAATTTACTGCTTGTTATCCGATATCCGAATTGCTATAATGATGCAAATCTGATTGGGGGAAACTTTTTATGAAATACGGCGAATCCACAAAGAAAAGATAAAATGCCGTTTTAACGGCATTTATTTATCAAAAAAATCCACCCGAAGAGGGTGGATTATAAACCGGTCAGGCGTAGGCATAGAATGTGAGGAGTGCATAGACCGCAACCAGGCTCAGTGCAATGAGGGCCTGCTTCCCTTTATGCTCGGTCAGAAGACCCACAAATTCCCGCACGGCGGCATTCGGCCAGAACCACCAGCGGGTGGGGGCCCCTACGCCCTCTGAATGCATGCCGGCCTGTTCGGCTTTGATGCCGGAGCGAAAGACGTGGTAATTGGTGGTGAAAAAGGCTGTGCGGTCATCTGTCCCGTGCTTCAGGATAACCTCACGGGAAAAACGCATGTTCTCCTCCGTGCTGACAGACCGGTCTTCCCGGAGAATCTCGCTTTGCGCTATACCGTGAGAAGTGAGATAGGCAGACATGGAGGCCGCTTCCGACTGCACCTCATCTCTCCCCTGCCCGCCGGAAACCACGAAGCAGGGGCGAAACCCTGTACCGGAAACCTCCTCCTCCCGAAACCTCAGGGCTGCATCCAGCCTGCCGGCGAGAAGGGGTGTGGGAGAGCCGTCCTTTTTCAGGCCGCAGCCCAGAACGATCAGATAGGTTTTGTCATGATCCGGCCGATAACGGGCTGCAATGATGTCTGCTGCGGCAGAGCCGATGATCATGCACTCAAAATAGAGGTAAAAAGCAGCCAGCAGATTCACCAGCATGTTCAGCAGCAGCGGTGAAGAACCGGAGACGGATGAGCGATAGTCCAGAAAACCGATGACCGCCTCCCCTGCAACAAGCAGAAAGGCGAGCATGATGCCCAGGAGATTCACAAACCGGAAACCCTCATGCCGGATCAGCCTGAGGTTGGAGATCAGAAGGGCACCGGAAAAAATCAGGAGGAAGGGCGTTGTGAGCAGCATGTAGTTCTTCGCAGAATGCAGGAGGATGAAGAGAATCTGCTCCTCCCGAAAGGAATCGGGACGCAGGATGCAGCTGACCGTCACATACAGGTGCGTAATGGCCAGAGAGAGAATAAACAGGGCGAAGCCGTTAAAAAAAATGGTGTTGTAGGAATAGGGGCAATACTGCAGCTGATGCACAAAAGCAACCCAGAGGGAGACGGCACTGAGGAAAAAGAAGGCCGACAGCACCGCATTACCCCAGACGGCCCTGCTCTCTCCCCCAAAATAGTGGAGAGTAAACAGGGCCGCTGCAGCTGCCAGAGCGAAAACCGCCAGAAACCAGACCTTCGGCTTCCGGGCACGGGAATAGAATCTCAAGGCTTGTTCCCTTCCGGCTTCTCGGGGGAATCCTTCCCTCCGCGGAGAAGATTCATCAGGAGGGTGACAAACCAGGAGTGCCTGTCCACCCCGTCCTTATCCGGGAAGGTGGTGAGACCGCCGGTCACATCATTCAGCTCCCGATCATGCAGAGCGATCATTTTTTTCACTGCTTGTTCTTTTTTCATCCGGGTTTCCTTCACATTATTCAATCAGTCATCATAGAGGGCATAGCTGATCTCATCCAGCTCGGCGTGGAAATACTCCGGCCAGCTGTACTGGTTCATATAATCCCCCATATACTGATATTTGGATTCATTCTTTTTATCCAGCCAGTCATACAGGTCACACTCAATTTTGTCGGCTGCGATGGCAAGGCTGCCACGCTGCTTGAGGATGATGCCGTTGAGCTTCAGGCGTGTCATGGTGTTCTGCAGATCCTGCCGGAGATTGCTGAGATAGGAGGCCTTCTTCTCCGGGTCTCCTTCATCCTCCCACAGGGAGGCAATGATCTCACCGTTGGTGGTCTGTGCGCCCCGGTTGTTGATAAGCAGGGCCATAATCTCCTTGGTTCTGGCATACTTGAAGGCGATGGGCTTGCCGTCACAGAAGATTTCAAAGTTGCCGAAGCACTGGGCAAACACCCGCTTCTGCTTCTTCTGCGCCTCCGGATGGCGGAGATCCTCCAGCTCCTGCTTAAACGACGCCTCCGACGCCGGGTTGAGCAGATAGCCGCTGGCATGCTGGATTATGGCGTCATAGGCGAAATCGGAGGTATCATGCAGATAGATGAGGTTGATGAGCGGATAAAGGTCAATGAGGTACTGACCAAGATCAAGCCCGCGAAGCTCCGGCATCTCGGGTGCAAGAAAGGCAAGGTCAATCTCATGTTCACGGGCCTTGGCAAGAGCCTCCAGGCTGTCGGTAAAGGACAGGATCTCCGCATCAGGCTTCAGAGCCGCAATGGCGGAAGAAGTTTTTTCAAGGCGAGTCGCCTGATCGTCCACAATCAGAATGGTCATGAGCCACCTCCTGCCCGAATCACACGGACATCCTGATGTTCTCTCTCTTCTCTGGTCATGTGCAGGGGGTCAAGCCCGCCTACAAGAAGCATATCACCGCCGTTTACGGCAGCATCACGCAGAGGGCCTGCTCTGAGATCAGCGATGACAAGAGCTGCGAAGCGGTCATAGTTGTCCTCATCGATGACGGGAAAATGGTGCTGCATACGATACCAGTGCTGCGGGTCAAACCCCATGCTACCGGTATAGAGCCGGTCCGCTGTGGCTTCCACCTCTTCAAAGCCGGCCTCCTGACCGGGTCGCATGTCAAGATCATCACAGAAAAGCATGGCGTAAGCCCGGAGGATCTGCTTGCGCACGGTGGACTTTTTTCCGTCCCGTTCCACCATGGTGTCCATTACCTTGTAATAATAGTCCTGCGCGGTTTCATCCTCCTCGAAACGGAGGATGGCATCATAAAAATCTCTGTTGATCAGCTGTTGTGCCATTTTTTTCTCCTTATTTTGTTGCTCGCATTTCGTGCTTTGTTCCTTGCGCGCGAGATTACGCCATAACCCCGACGGTTCTGCTCTGTCGCGCGCTGAAGGTCAGGGCTTAGACATCAAGTCTTTGACGTTCCACCAGTTCGGTGAAGCGGCCGCCCAGAGCAATAAGCTCTTCATAGGTGCCGTCCTCAGCAATTTTACCGTTCTCCAGATAGAGGATTCTGTCACAGTGGCGGATGGTGGAGAGACGGTGGGCGATGACAATTCGGGTGCATTTGAGTGCGTCCAGTGCATCGGAAATCTGCTTCTGGGTCTTGTTGTCGAGGGCGCTGGTGGCCTCGTCAAACATCAGGATTCTGGGTTTGGGTGCGATGGCCCGGGCAATCATCAACCGCTGCTTCTGCCCGCCGGAGATGCCGCCCTGCCCCTCGCTGATCATGGTGAACATGCCCATGGGCATGGCGCGGATATCATCGGCAATGCCGGCGATTTCGGCGGCCTCCCAGGCATCATCGACGGTGAGCTGGGGTGCCGAGATCACAATATTGGAATAGATATCCCCCAGGAAGAGGCTGCCGTTCTGGGTGACGGCCCCGATCTTACGGCGGAGAGAGGAGAGATCCATGGTGTTGAGGTCCTTGCCGTCGTAATAGATGGCACCGCGCTCCGGCTTTTCAAAGCCTAGGAGAAGACGCATGAGGCTGCTCTTTCCCGCACCGGTTTTGCCGACGATGGCCACATACTCTCCGGCTTTGATTTTGAGATTCATTCCGTCCACCACGTAGGGCATATGCTCAGTATAGCGGAAGTAGACGTTGTTGAGCTCAATATTGCCGTTCAGGCGGGTGATAATCTCCCTGCCTTCCGACATTTCCGGCTCGGCGTCCAGCACGGGCTTCGCCATATCGAGGATGGGTTTGATCTGCGCAACAGACACTGCGATGCCTGCCATGGCAGAGAATGCACCCATCACCATGCCGTAGGAAGCGGAAAAGGCATAATACTCCGAGGGCTGGATTTTCGTCTCCACGGAGAAGTAATACATCAGCACGGTGCCGACAAGGGAAATGGCCATGGAGAGAGAGGCATTGATCTTCAGGAAAAGAGGCGGGTTATACTGGATGCGGGCACCCCTGGTATAAGCCTCTGCCCACTTGGAAAAGGCCCGCTTCTCCGCCCCGGCCAGCTTGATTTTCTGCACGCCGGTGATGAGGGCATAGGTCAGGCCGCTTTCCTTGGCACCGTATTCCATCATCTGTTTGCTCAGCCCCATCTGCATAAAGGTGGTGAGGAGCATCATGACAACGGTGGCGAGAATAATCAGCAGTGCCGGGCGAACAAGCCCGGGAGCAAAGTGGAAGATCTGCCCCACATACAGCAGAGATGTGACGGATGTGATGCCGGCGGAGAACACGCTGCCCAGCAGAAGCGAACACAGCTGATTCACTGCCTGGCTGCGGCTGGAGAGTTCCCCGGAGCTGTATTTCCGGAAGAAGGGAGCCGGCAGGCTCAGAATACGCTGCATCATGGCAGCCTCCACCGCAATGGAGGTTTTGGTCTGAATGCGGGAAAGGGCCAGCTCACGGGACGCCGTTAAAAGCTGGGAGGAGAGCGCCGTGCAGAACAGCAGCAACGCCGTGCCCCAGAGAACGTTGGTTTTGCCGGTGCTGACCACAAATCCGGTGAGGAGCTTTGTGATGTTCGGTACCATGAGCCCGACCAGGGTGATCATCAGCGTGATGGCCACAAAAAGCCCCACGTCTCCCCCGCTGACACAGTCTTTCATATAGTTGAAGAGATCCGGAATGCCGATCTTCTTCAGCGGGAAGGGACGATAGAAGACAATGGCGTCTCTATCAAAGGAGGAAGCCATGTCTTTTCGCACCGGATGGCGGTTGCCGCCGGCATCCACATAGCTGTAGCCTCGGATCGGGCCGGGCACCACTGCCACGGGAAGAGCATCCTCCTGCCGGAAGACGATCATCGGGCCGAAGGCGTCATTCAGCCAGCCCTCCTCCAGCTCGACGGTGCGATACATGATGCCGTGGGGCCGCAGGGCATAATCCAGCTGGTCATCCAGCTCCTTTACCGAGGGAGGGATATCCGTGGGCTTGAGGTGATAGAATTTCAGGATTTCATCGATGGCGTTTCTGGTGACAATTCTGCCGTCTGCCATGCTGTTCATCTGCTTGCCGCCGACGACAGAGGATGCCATGCGGAGGATGGACTCCTCAAACAGTTCCTGATCCGTCTGCTTCCGCTGTCGGATCTGTTCATTAAACCAGTTCAGCTTGTCCCCACTCCTTTCTCAGTCGCTG
This sequence comes from Oscillospiraceae bacterium, assembly GCA_902778665.1. Lineage (GTDB taxonomy): Bacteria > Bacillota > Clostridia > Oscillospirales > Oscillospiraceae > Limivicinus. The sequence continues at coordinate 23,158 of CACYYN010000011.1, forward strand.
GTGATGAGCTCGGTGTAGATGCCGTTTTTGGCAAAGAGCTCCTCATGGGTGCCACGCTCGGCCACCTTGCCGTGATCGAGAACGATGATCTCATCACAGTCACGGATGGTGGAGAGACGGTGGGCAATGACAATGCAGGTGATGCCCCTGTCCTTCACGGCCTTCACCAGCTCATACTCGGTTTTTGCATCCAGGGCACTGGTGGCCTCATCGAGAATGATGATGGACGGATCCTGTGCCAGAACACGGGCAATCTCCAGCCGCTGACGCTGCCCGCCGGAGAGGTCCTTGCCGCCTTCGGTGAGCCTGCCCTGATACCCGCCATCGCGAAGCATAATGTCGTCATGGATCTGGGCATCGCGGGCAGCGAGAATCACTTCAAAATCTTCGATGGAGTCATCCCACATGCGGATGTTGTTGGCAATGGTGTCTTCAAAGAGAATAATATCCTGGTCTACCACGGCGACCGAGCCGGTAAATACACTGCGGTCAATCTGGCTGATGGGCTTGCCGTCAAACAGGATCTCACCGCTCCAGGGTTGGTACAGCCCGGAAATCAGCTTTGCCATGGTGCTTTTGCCGCATCCGCTGCTGCCTGCGAAGGCAACCCGGCTGCCGGGCTTCATGGTCATGGAGAAGTTCTCAATGAGAGGCGGAGCCAGCCGGGAGTAGCCGAAGGTGACATTTTTCAGCTCGATATTCCCCCTGAGCTTGGAATAATCCGTCTCCTCACTGACGGGGGTGTCTTTATAGTGCACATCCTCGGGATACTGCATCACGTCTTCCACACGCTCCATCTGGGTGCGCATCTCCTGAATGGTCTGGCCGGCGGAGATAAGGGTGGTGGCCGGGTTCATGAAGGAGGAGAGAAAGGACTGGAAGGTCATAATCATGCCCAGGGTGAACTTACCCTCCATGGTGAGAAACACACCGAGAATCAGCACCACGAAGTTTGCCAGTGTGGAGAGGAAAACCGGCACCATGCCGAGATAGGTGTTGAGCCTGGAAAATTTGACCGTCTGTGCGTTGACCGAGGCCTGATAGCCCGCCCAGCGGGCAAAAAAGCCGTTTTCGGCGCCGCTGGCCTTGATGGTCTCCACCATCTGAATTCCCGAAACCGTGGAGGATGCCAGCTTGCCCGCATCCCGCATCTGAACACGGGTGATGTTGATGCGTTTTTTGGAGATCAGGTTGCCGAAAAAGGCGTTGATGACGATGGTGGAGATGCCCACCATGGTGAGCACAACACTGTAGCGGAGCATGACGGCAAGATATAAAATCATCATTGCCATGTTCAGTGCGAGAGGCGTCAGCGTGTTGACGAGGGTGGCGGCAATGGAGGCATTGGTGCCCTGCCGCATCTGGATGTCTCCGGCCATGCGCTGAGAGAAAAACTCCATAGGCATGCGGAGAATCTTCCACATATAGGTGCTGCTGCCCACAAGAGCCATCTTCCCGTTAATCTTCAGAGAATAGATGGACTGGGCGGCACTGACAAAGACCTGCAGAAACCCAACCCCCACAAGCAGGGCAAGAAACGGCATCAGCAGCTCCCGGTTCTCACCGGTGAGAAGCCCGTCCATAAAAAACCGGGAAAACACCGGGTTGATCATGCCGAAGAGATAGCCGATGATGGTGGTGAGCATGACAAACAGCACAGCGGCACCGGCCCCCTTGAGCCGCCTCCGGGCAAACTCCAGGGTGCTTTTTTTCTTGCCGCCCGGCACAAAGCTCTCCGTGGGGCTGAACATCAGGCAGATGCCGGTGAATGCCTCGTCAAACTCCTGCAGGGTAACTTTCACATTGCCCCGGGCAGGGTCATTGAGATAGGCATATTTGCCTTTAAAGCCGCAGACGACCACGAAATGGTTAAAATTCCAGTGCACAATGCAGGGGAATGTCCCCTCCGTCCGCAATGTTTCGGGCTCAACGCGATAGCCCTTGGCATCCAGCCCGTAGTTCCGGGCTGCCTTCATACAGTTGAGGGCGTTGGAGCCGTCACGGGAGACACCGCAGTCAAACCGCACCTGTTCCAGCGGCACCCATTTATCATAATAGGCCAGCACCATGGTGAGACATGCTGCACCGCATTCCAGTGCTTCCATCTGCATGACCACCGGCACATTCGCCACCCCGTGGGTAACGGGTTGTTTCAATTCTCTCTTCACAGTCTGTTCTCCTGTCAATCAGTTGAAGAGAAGCTGAAGGATTCTCGTGCTTTTATAACCGACGCTGGCCTCATACTTCCCGTCCGGAATGTCAGCCATAGCAACAACGACCATCTTCCCTTCGGCATCGGTGGTGACGGAAGAAATCTCAGCGCTGACGCTGCCGATGGTCACTTCCATGCCGGGTTGGATCTGTTTGGAGGCAGTGTTATCCGGAAAGGTGACCTGCAGCACGCCTTTTTCTGCGATGGCCTCACCGATCACACGGCTTTCTACCGTGGTGACGGAGCTCCACACAAAAAGGCCCACCAGAAGGAGAATCACAGCCGTCAGAATAATCCAGACCGCAGGATTTGTCACATGCAGATAGGCATTCAGGTCCTCCGGAGAGGAGAGACGTTCCAGGCTTTTTTTTCGAAAAATCTGATTATTCTGCTGATCCATAGCACACTCCCGGGTTGAGGCTCCGGCAGGAAATCAGGTGCCGGAACCGTATTTCTATTCATCATAATATAATATAATCTGACCGGTTATTTGTCAAGAACAGGGTTTTATGTTATAATGCCGTATAATCGGAAAACGGGCAAAAGTACTTCTGCACGAAGGAGGAGTGGCCGATGACTAACCTCACAGGAATCAGCAACTGGAAGCTGACCGTGCAAAGAGAAAATGAGCGCATCAGGATTCTTCGCGCCTCCACCTGTGACACCTCTGCCGTATTGCCGGATGAGCTCTTCGGCCTGCCGGTAACGGCCCTGTCCGACAGGGCACTCTCCCCTTCCGCAGCGGAAATCGACGGTGAGACGCTGCTTCTTGGTAACGGCAGAGCGCAGGACGGATGGGATAACGGCAAGCTGCAGGAGCTGACCGTGCCGGAATCCGTCACGGAGATCGGGAGCTACGCCTTTTATAACTGCCGCTCTCTCCGCAGGCTGCACCTGACGGACAGCGTCTGCAGGCTGGGAGCGGAGGCCTTTATGAACTGCCGGGCCTTTCACACCCTGGAGCTGAAGCGGAAAAAAGACACCGGGAGCACACTCCTCTCCGACATCGTCTCCTCCCTGCCCCAGGAGCTGGACGTGACTGTATTACCGGAGGGAGCGGAGAGCTTCCGCCTGCTCTTTCCGGAATATTATGAACTGCACACGGAAAACAGCCCCGCCCACCATTTCGATTATACCATCGAGGGCTCCGGCTATCCCTATCACCACGTGTTTCGAAACAAGGTTCTGCATCTGTCGGATTATGACAGTCTGTGGCCGGATCTGCTGAAGGGGGAATATGACATCCCCACGGCCCTGCGGCTTTCCTGGTACCGGCTGCGGTATCCGAAAGATCTTGCTGACCGGGCGAAGGAGGCCTATACCGCTTTTGTGGGTGACCACCTGGCATCAGCCCTGGCCCTGTGCCTGAGAGAAGAAGACCTGCAGGGGCTGCAGCAGCTTCTCGCCATGCCCGCAATCACGGCGGAGGACCTGTCCTCTGCCCTGGAGGTAAGCCGGCAGGCCGGGTTTACTGCGGCAACCGCCCTTCTTCTGGAAAAGGAGCACAGGATGCTGTCAGCCGGGCGGCGCAGGGACTATACATTATAAAAAAATCAGCAAAGGAGGCCAGCATGGCTCAGCAGGACCTGAATGCTGTCGGGATGCGGATTCTAGATGCGTCCAGAGCCGCACTGATGATTGAACTGCCCTATCTGGATGTGCTGCTCTGTGCCCTGCAGAGCAGAAACGGAGAGGACGTCACCTCCTCCGTCGCAACAGACGGCCAGTACCTTTTTTATACAGGCAGCTATCTGGCGGATCTCTATCTGCGATCATCCGTGAAAACGAACAGAACCCTTCTCCATATTCTGCTGCACTGCATGCTTCGCCACCCCTTCAAATCAGCGGGAAAGGACCTGCCACTCTGGGACCTGGCCTGTGACACAGCTGTTGAGAGCATTCTGGACTCTCTCCCCTGCCGGTGTCTGAAGGAAAAGGACGTGCCTGCCAGGCAGAAGTTCTACGCCCAGTGCCTCGCGGAAATGCGGGTGCTGACCGCCGAGAGCATCTACCGCAAGCTGCTGCGGGACAGAAGAAGCGAATATGAAATTGCCGTGCTGCAGCGGCTCTTTATGGCCGACGACCACAGCCCCTGGCAGAAGCAGGAGGATGAGACCAACGGCAAGGAACAGGAGGAGCGATGGAAAAACATCGCCTCTCAGGTCTCCACAGCCATGTCCGCTTCCCTTACACGGCAGGCAGATGGGGGTGAGACGCTGACCGAGCAGGCCCGCATAGCAGCCCGGGATGAGACAGACTACCGTGCATTTCTCCGTCGTTTTGCAGCGCCCCGGGAGATTCTCAAAAGTGATGACGACGCCTTTGATCCCATCTACTATACCTACGGCCTGCAGACCTTCGGCAACATGCCCCTGATCGAGCCGCCGGAGACGAGAGAGGAACGGAGAATTGAGGACCTGGTGATCGCCATCGACACCTCCATGTCCACCACCGGGGAGACCGTGCGTGCATTTCTCGGCACAACCTATTCCATTCTGCGGACCAGTGAGAGCTTCACGCGCAAGTTCAACATTCGTATCATCCAGTGCGATGACCGGGTACGGTCCGACACGGTGATCACAGATGCCTCCCAACTGAAGGCATATATGGACCGTGTGACACTCTCCGGAGGGAGTTCAACAGACTTTCGGCCGGTATTTGCCCATGTGGAAGAGCTCAGAAAGCAGGGAGCACTGCCTGCATTGCGCGGCCTGCTGTATTTTACCGACGGGATGGGCATCTACCCCACCCACCGGACGGATTATGAAACCGCATTCATCCTGCCGGAGGAGCCTCCCTTGGCCTATCACGTGCCCCCCTGGGCAATCCGGATTGTGCTGGACATGGCCGAAACGGACAGAGCCACCCCGGAAGACTGGGAAGACGAGCTCAAAGATGAAATGCCTGAACTGTGAGGAAAACCGATGAACATTCAAAACGCAAAAATTCAGATTGCAAACACCCTGCGTGCCTATCTTGCAAAGGACGAGACAGGCAATTATCGCATTCCCCCCATGCGGCAGAGGCCTGTTTTTCTCATCGGCCCTCCGGGCATCGGGAAGACCCAGATTATGGAGCAGATTGCTGCCGAGGAAGGGGTGGGGCTGGTGGCCTATACCATCACCCATCACACCAGGCAGAGTGCCGTCGGCCTGCCCTTTATCGAAAAGCGCATGTTTGACGGCAGAGAATACACCGTGACGGAGTATACCATGAGCGAGATTCTCACCTCGGTGCACACGCTGATGGAGAAAACCGGTATTCGGGAGGGCATTCTCTTTCTGGATGAGATCAACTGCGTGTCAGAGACGCTGGCGCCCATGATGCTGCAGTTTCTGCAGTATAAAACCTTCGGCAATCAGCGCCTGCCGGAGGGCTGGCTGATTGTGGCTGCCGGCAACCCACCGGAATATAACCGTTCCGTGCGGGATTTTGACGTGGTCACGCTGGATCGTATGAAGGTCATCCCCGTGGAGGAGGATTACGGCGTCTGGAAGGACTACGCTCTCAGGAGGAACATCCACGGTGCGATTCTCAGCTATCTGGACCTGAAGCGGGACAATTTTTACCGCATGGAAACCTCGGCCGACGGGCCTCAGTTTATAACGGCGAGAGGCTGGGAGGACCTGAGCGACCTGATACGAACCTATGAAAAGCTGGGCATATCCGTAGATGCCGACGTGACCATGCAGTATATCCGCCTGCCCGAAATTGCCAGAGATTTTGCCAATTACCTCTCCCTCTATCGGAAGTATCATGAGATCTACCATGTGGAGGAACTGCTCTCCGGCCGGTGGCCTGCCATAGCGGAAAGCCAGTTTCGATCCGCAGCGTTTGATGAGCGGCTTTCCGTAATCGGCCTTCTGTCCTCTGCCCTGGCAGAGAAAGCCGGGGCTGTTCACCGGCAGGATGACATCACCGCCTGCCTCCATGAGAACCTGCAGGCGTGGAAGGCTTCTCTCGGATCTTCTTCCCCTGGAGAAGAGCTGGACAAGCTTCTCTCCTCCCTGCGGCAGACTCTGAATCGGGCAAAGGAGGCCGGGCAGGGTGCGTCCGAGCGTGACAGGCCACAAAGAGCTGCTATCATCGCCCTCGAAGCCCTGCGGGAATCTCTCCGTGATACGCTCACGCCCGAGCAGGCACTGGATGCCGCGAGACAAATGCTAGCCCGGGAGAGCGAAAAAACTGACAGCCTGTCAGAGGACTGCTCCCGGACCTTTGAAAATGCCTTTCGTTTTCTCGAGGGTGCAGTCGGTGACAGCCAGGAAATGGTGCTCTTCGTCACCAACCTCACAGCCGGTCCGGACACCTCCTGGTTTGTGGAAAACTTCGGCTGTGAAAGCTACTTCCGCCATAATAAGGAGCTGCTGGCCGATGAGACCCGTCGCAGCATCCTCCGGGATATTGCAAACGCAACCTGAAAAACCATACCGAAAAGGAGATCAATACAATGCCGAACACTTCCCTGCCCAAGGATCCCGTTATTCTTTTAAGCTATATCAACACTCTGCTGCGGGATGAATACGCCTCCCTCTCCTCTCTCTGCGAAGACCGGCAGGTGGATGAGGAAGAACTGCAAAAAACGCTTTCATCCATCGGCTATGAATACGACAGCACCCTGAATCGCTTCCGCTGAAGCTGTGCATGATGGCTCTGCCATTGTTCGACACGACACAGGCCATTACGGCATCCCCGAGCCCATCCGCATCAAAGCCCTCACCTGCCTCGACCATACCCAGCTCTCCATCCTCAAAAGCTTTGAATCCCGCTACGGCACAAAATGAAGATTCATATCATATCAGGAGGTAAATGCCATGCAGGAAAACACAAACACTTTACCCCTCTCCATCGATCTTCGCCCTTGAATTAGCTCTACAAATGAGAACCTATTTGAGGAAATTGTTCATTATCTCTCTTATATTGGTAATATAATACCTATTGATATTCTAATTCCTGATTATTATAATAATACATGTTCTACTAAACAATTAAAACTAAAACCAAAATATTTTCCCCACCATAAACTGATAATTACGATGATTTTAAATGTTTCAGGGCTGCGAGTCGGATGCTGCTAGTAATCCTGATTGCCTTAAAACTTATGTGCACACGATTTTATTTAGACAACACGATACAGCTGGAAAACTACGCTGAGCAGGCGAAGAAAACGTCTCTCGGCCGGCAGATGGCGATAAGATTGCCGCTGAACCTGACGAGAATGAGCGGTGAGATACGGCCTGAAACGGCGGCGCCGGTGATTGCTTTCAGCCAGAGCTTTGAGCGGAAGGTATTCCCGATGTTATGGGGATATCATCTGGGGGATAAGGCTCCCCTGCTGGTGAACGCCAGGACCGAGACCGCGAAGGTGAAGCCCACCTTTATGGACTCGTGGATGGCTCACAGATGCGCGATCCCCTGCTCCTGGTATTTTGAGTGGGAGCACACTAAGCAGGAAAACGGAAAAAAGGCTGCAGGGACGAAATATCGCCTGCAGTCAAAGAACGGGATGATCACATGGTTATGCGGATTATACCGGATGGAGGGACATTTCCCCCATTTTGTGGTGCTGACACAGAATGCAGCCGAGGATATAGCATTCATCCATGACAGGATGCCGCTGATGCTGCCGGAGGAAGCGGTGGATGACTGGATCAACCCGAGAAACAGCAACCCCTCAAAGCTGCTGCCGCTGGCGCTGACAGACATGCATTATGAAATAGCCGAAAGCGCAGCACAGACCGATCCATAAAGGCACAATCTCTCAGGCTTTCTGTCGGGCGAGAGGAAGCCGGCGAAAGATGACGGCCGCAATCACGCCGCAAAGCAGGGATGGAAGAATCCAGATCATATCGATGCCGGCGAGGGGCAAAGCGTGAAGCCATGGCATGGACAGCCCCATGGAATCGACCGTGAAGAGAATGTTCATGACTGTGGCACCCAGAACAGCCGCGATGCAGGCCTGTCTGGAAAGGTGAGGCGCCACCAGTGACACTGCCGTAAGCACCAGCACCACAGGATAGACGAGCTCAAGAATCGGTGCAGAGACGGAGATAATGGTGTCGAGGCTGAGATTTGAAATGACGGCGCTGAAAACGCAAATGATGACAACAAAGAGTTTGTAAGGAGACCTTCCTCTCGGTCCTGACCCTCTCTGAGCCGGAGCCTGTGAACCTGCCCGGTTCCAACGGAAAGGTATCCTTCGAGACAACCGATCTGGCGGGAAACCCCGTCACCAGTGAAGAGCTTTTTGCAGACCACAAGGTGACGATGGTGAATCTCTGGGCCACCTGGTGTGTGCCCTGCAAAAAGGAGCTGCCGGAGCTGCAGCCCATGAGTGAGGCGTTTGAAGCCAGGGGCTGCCAGCTGGTGGGCATCTGCCTGGATGCATCAGAGGAAGGCAAAACAGAGGAGGCGCTTTCGATTCTGCAGGATGCGGGGGTGAAGTATCTCAACCTGGTGGGGACGGACGAGATCAGGGAGCAGATGAACTCTCTGGGCATCCCCGTGTCCTTCTTCCTGGACAGCGAGGGCAACATCCTCACCGAGCCGGTTGAGGGAGCATATCTGGAGCTCTATCCCGAGCGGATGGAGGAAGCCCTGGCAATCGTCGGCTAAAAACAAGCCGCCGGAGTGATCCGGTGGTTTTTTTTCGGCAGACGGCTGCGAGCTATGGAGATTATGCGAAACAAAAAAATCCAGCCGGAGGGGCTGGATTTTTTACAGTTTGATTTTGGCACCCTCCCGGAAGACGGAAGGGACGGGATCTGAAAATTACTCCCAGATGGCGACAGAGCCGGTCTCGTTGCCGGAAACCCAGTAGATCGCATTCTGATCCACTCTGACGTAGACATCGGTAGCATCGGCAGGAACCTTTGCAGCGATCTCGGCGGGAGTGATTTCGCCACCCATGGGGCTCTGGATGTGGATATTCGCACCCTTGCAGGCTTCAACGGTCTTCTCGATGGCCTGCTTGGCATCGGAGATAGCCTTCTTGGCCTTTTTGCCAGCAGCCTTGATCTTCTTTGCGTTCTCAGCTTCGATCTCGGCAAGCTCCGTTCTCCACTTGTTGAGGGAGCCGACAGCAATGCCCAGTTCCTTGGAGGCCTTGGTGATGCCCAGTTCTTTCACTTTTGCAACGGCTGCCTGTTTTTCAGCTTCCGTATACTTTTTTCTTTCTGCCATTTCTTATAAACTCCTATTTCATATGATGATAGCAAATTGATAATCCGATTTTTAACCGGATGCGCATCATAATACTCTTCTTTATTGCATTTTGCAAGTGTTTTTCGCAAATAGTCGTTCTTAGGCCGCCTGGTTATACATGATATTGCCGTTCTGGATGGAGAAGCTGACCGTATCGGACATCCAGGAGCCGCCGTAGATATCATCAATCCAGAAGCTGTAGAGATACTCCCCTTCCGGCAGGGCGCCGAAGACGAGACCGTTATCGCCGGTGTAGGAGAAGGGTGTGCCGGAGGCATAGAAACTCTCATTGGTATTGTCATAGGAATCGTAGAGAGGCGTGATGACGTTGCCCGGTTTGAGGGTGACGGTAGGACGGCCGGAGAAGCCGGCGGAGTCTACACCGTCCCAGATGTCGGTAATGGTGACTGCACCGGTGTCATAGTCCCAGCGGAAGCGGAGGTTGGTCTGGTTACCGTTGAGCATGATGGGCGATGTTCCTCGATGAGGCCACCCATATCCACCATGTTGGTGTAGCCCTCGCTGCGGTTGTTGCCGCCGAAGTTGTCGGCAGCATTGATGGACCGGGCGACGGGAGCATAGTCAAGCCCCTGCACCAGATCGGTGTAGAGGTCTTTGGCATAGGCATCAAAGGCAGTGCGGAGGGCGGGAATGGCGCCGAGGTCAATGACGGACATGGTGGCACTGTCGCTGTCGTCATCTTCCACGGTGGACTTAGCATACGCACCAGGCTGTGGCAAACAAAAATAAGCGACGGTGGGTTATTTTTCTCTTTACAGAGTTTTGAAAGATCATGTATAATAGATTTTAAAGGATAAGTATACATATCTTAGAATTCCGGGAAGCGGGTGATGTTTTTTGTATACCAGTAAACGAAATAAAAGACTGCTGCGTATCCTCTGCAGCCTGCTCATTTTTGCCCTGCTGCTGCCGGCCCTGCTTCCGCAGCAGGCAAAGGCTGACAGGGATGAGCCGGTAAAAATCGGCTATTATGAAAATGAGGTTTTTCAGGAAGGCGCACGAGAGGGAGCAGTGAGAACCGGGTATGCCTATGAGTATTACAGAAAGCTCTCCGAATATACCGGGTGGAGCTATGAATATGTCTACGGCAGCTACTCTGAGCTCTACCAGAAGCTCTTAAACCACGAGGTGGATCTGCTGGCAGGGCTGGCCTTCCGGGAGGATCGGGTGGGGCTGCTGTCCTATCCGGACGAGCCCATGGGCCACGAGACCTACAACCTTTTAAAGCATGCCGCCGACACTGAGATCACACTGGAGAAGGCTGCCATGAAGGGCAGGAAGATTGTGGTGCTGGAGAGTGCCATGGTTGACGTACTGAAAAACTATCTCCGGGAGCACAGGCTGGAGGCGGAGATTGTGGCCCTGCCGGACTATGAGCATGTGTTTGCCGCCTTTGACAGCCATGAGGCGGACATGATTGCCGTGGAGAGCAACGGCACCTACGGGAGAAGTGACGCAGAGTTTCTATGCACCTTCGGCACGTCAGACTACTATCTTTGTGTAAGTTCCTCAAGGCCGGATCTTCTCGCCGAGCTGAACAGGGCCCAGACCATGCTGAACTCGGAGGAGCCCAACTATCTGACCACACTGAGCGAGAAGTATTATCCCTATACCCTCTTCAGCCGTGCCTTTTCCGTGATGGAGAGGGACTGGATGGACACCCACAGCGAGCTGAAAGTGGGCTATCTCGCCCATTACCTGCCCTATAGTGACACGGATGAGAACGGCGACATCACGGGCCTTATACAGGATGTGACGCCCCGGATATTTGAGACCCTGGGCATTGATCTGGCCGTGAGCTATCACGGATATGACAGCTATGACGACATGATAGCAGCTGTAAACAGCGGTGACGTTGACGCCGTATTCCCCATCGGGGGCGGGCTCTACTTCTCCGAGGAGAACGGCATTTATCAGTCTGCTCCCGTGATCCCGGCCACCAATGAGCTGATTTTCGCAGGAAAATACAGCGAGGAGACGGTAAAGTCTCTCGCGGTGAATGAGAACAACCGGATCCATGAATACTATGTGAAATCCCACTTCCCCGAGGCGGAGATTATCAGGGTTTCCTCGGCGGAGGAATGTCTGGACGCGGTGCTTTCGGGCAGAGCGGGCAGCACCTTCCTCAACAGCCTGAGAGCCAGTGACATGCTGAAAAACTGGAAGTATCGGGAGCTGTCCCTCATGCACCTGAACTGGAATGACGACAGGTGCTTCGGGGTGAAAATCGGCAACGACGGGCTGCTGAAGCTTTTAAACCGCGGCATCAGCGTGATCGGCAACGAATATGCCCAGAGCCAGGTTTACCGCTACACAGACCAGCTGCATACCTACTCCATCACCGACTATCTGATGGATCATATCGTCTTTTTCAGCTTTCTGATCTTTTCAGCAGCCCTGCTGGTGATTCTGCTGCTGATCCGCAGAACCCGAATGGAGCGTGCCCAGACCATGGAGAAGGAGCTGGCCAGGCAGCAGCTGGAGGAGAAGAACCGGGAGCTGGAAGAAAACCGCAAAGCGCTTTCAGATGCGCTGGACACGGCAGAAAACGCCAACCGGGCCAAGACCGCCTTTCTCAACAACATGAGCCACGACATTCGCACGCCGATGAATGCCATAACGGGCTTCACGGCACTGGCGCAAGCCAACATCGACGACCGGGAGAAGGTGGAGGACTATCTGGACAAGATATCGGTGTCAGGCCAGCATCTGCTCTCACTGATCAATGACGTGCTGGATATGAGCCGCATTGAAAGCGGAACCACCGTGATTGAAGAGGAGGAGGTGCATCTGCCGAATGTGATTGATGACTTGTCCACCATGGTAAGGGAAGATGCCGGGTCCAAGGGGCAGGAATTCACCGTGGAGGTGCTTACCCTCCCCCATGAGGACGTGATGGCGGACAAGCTGCGGCTCAAGCGCATTCTGCTGAACATTCTCTCCAACGCTGTGAAGTACACCCCGGAGGGCGGGAAGATCCGCTTCACAGTGAAGGAAGAGGAGACAGAATCCGAGGGCATGACAAATGCGGTGTTCACCATCTGTGACAACGGCATCGGCATGAACCCGGAATTCCAAAAGACGATTTTTGACGCCTTCACCCGGGAGCGGAGCACAACCATCAGCGGCATCCAGGGGACAGGGCTGGGCATGGCCATCACAAAGAGCCTGGTGGACATGATGAACGGCACCATCACGGTGAAGAGCACTGAGGGTGAGGGCAGCGAGTTCACGGTGGTGATCCCCTGCAGGATCGTCACCGGAGAGAAGAAAGCCCCTGCCGCCGACAAGGACAAACCAAAGGAAGGCGCAACGAAGACCGGACTTGCCGGAAAACGCATTCTCCTGGCGGAGGACAACGAGATGAACCAGATGATCGCCGTGGCGATTCTGGAAAGTGCCGGCCTTGCGGTAGACATAGCGAACAACGGGGCCGAAGCCGTGGAAAAAATAGAAGCTGCCCCAGCAGGAACCTACGACGTGATCTTCATGGACATCCAGATGCCGGTGATGGACGGCTATGAGGCAGCGAGACGCATCCGCAGCATGGAGGACACCGCGAAGGCCACCATCCCCATTGTGGCCGTGACCGCCAATGTGTTTGAGGAAGACAAAAAGACCGCTCAGGACGCCGGCATGAACGGCCACCTGGCAAAACCCTATGACGTGCCGAAGATGATGGAGACACTATCTTCCCTGCTGGGATGAATTGCCACTTGAAAACGGGATTATCAAGTGCTATAATACCCGCCGTTGTCTAATAAAGAAAGAAGGAATCAAGTACCCCATGCGTATTCTGCTGGCAACGGCTTTTGCCTTATTTGCAGGCCTGATGATGACCCGTGTTTTTAAGTATCTTCACCTGAAGCTCCCTGATGTCACCGCCTTTCTCATCGCCGGCGTGATTGTGGGTCCGTTTTGTCTCGGTTCCACCAAAATTCCCGGCCTCGGTTTTGACTCGATGGAGGATATCAGCCAGGTGGCTTTTCTCTCCAATGTGGCTCTGGGCTTTATTGCATTTGATATCGGCAATGAGTTTCGCCTGGCCCAGCTTCGGCAGACCGGCAAAACGGCAACCGTAATTGGCATTATTCAGGCGGTTACGGCCACGATTCTGGTTGATATCGCCCTGATTATCCTGCACTTTATTGTAGGGGCGGATGTGCTGCCTCTGCCGGTGGCCATCACCCTCGGCTCCATCGCTGCTGCAACGGCACCGGCCGCAACGCTGATGGTAGTACGGCAGTACAAGGCCAAGGGGCCGCTGACCAGCCTCCTGCTGCCGATTGTTGCACTGGACGACGCAGTCGGCCTTGTGGTATTTGCCGTGTCCTTCGGCATTGCCCAGGCTCTGGAAGGCGGAGCACTGAATGTGATCTCCGTCATCGTAAACCCCGTGCTGGAGATAGTCTGCTCCCTGGTTCTCGGTGCTTTTATGGGCACGCTTCTGACCGTGCTGGAAAAGATGTTTTTCTCCAACTCCAACCGCCTTTCCCTGACCATCTCCTTTGTGATCATGACAATTGCGCTCGCATCGGTGAAAATCACACTGGTGGGCGGGGTAACGGTCTCCTTCTCTTCCCTGCTGGTGTGCATGATGTTGGGCACCATGTTCTGCAATCTCAGTGAGTATTCCACCGATATTATGCAGCGCTCCTCCAAGTGGACGGCACCGCTCTATGCCGTGTTCTTCGTGATCTCCGGCTCCCAGCTGGATCTGAGTGTGTTCCGCTATCCGGTGATCATTCTGATCGGTGCGGTGTATATCATTGTTCGATGCCTCGGCAAATATATCGGTGCCCGGCTCAGCAGCAGCATGATGCACTGCAGTGAGACGGTGCGCAAATATCTGGGCGTGACGCTCTTCCCGCAGGCCGGTGTGGCCCTCGGCATGGTGGTTTCCGCACAGAGCCTCGGGGCCGAGTACGGCTCGATGATCCGCAACATCATTCTCTTCAGCGTGCTGGTGTATGAGCTTGTCGGCCCGATGCTGACCAAGATTTCGCTTGAGCGTGCGGGCGAAATCACCACCGGTGCCACCGATGCCCAGAACCGGGCACGCTTTGAAAAAAAGAAAATGCCTACAGCCTGATAGGCTGCAGACAGTTTCCTCTCTTTTGAAGGGACTCCCTGTTTTCCGAAGTGAAAACAGGGGGTTTTTTGTTTAAAGACTGTTGCGGTATTCGTTGGCGCTCATGCCCGCGATCTTGCGAAAGACTCTTGCAAAATGGGCAGGGTCGGCATAGCCGATCATCTCCCCGATATCCCCGATGCGAAGCTTCGGATCTGCAAGAAGCTCCTTTGCCGCCTGCACACGCCGGGTGTTGAGGAGATCGTAGAAGTTTTTCTTTGTGTAGCGGTTGAGAAGCTTGGAGAGATGCCACTGGGAAACATAGCAGGCGTCGGCTACGTCCAGCAGGGTGAGCTTCTCGGCAAAATGGGCGTCAATATAATCCAGCGCCCGGTTGACAAGAAAGCTGCCGGCACTCTCCTTCTCATCCGATTCCTCCTCCGGCTCGGCAGGCGAATGCAACGGGGCATGCATTCTGTCAAGCTTTTCTGTCATGGTCCTGAGGGCCTCGTTGATTTCATCCATCTTGGAGGGCTTGAGGAGAAAGCGGCTTACCCCGAGGCGGATGGCCTGCTGGGCGTAGGCAAAGTCACGGTAACCGGTGAGCACGGTGACCAGCATATCCGGAAACTCGCTGCGTAGGCCGGCCAGCATGGTGAGCCCGTCAACGCCGGGCATACGGATATCGGTGAAGAGGATATCCGGGTGCACCCGTCTGATCAGCTCCGCTCCACTCTCCGCATCATCGGCAGTGCCGGAGACTATGCAGTGATAGTCCTCCCAGCGGACGACTTTTCTCAGACCCTCGACAATGAGAGGCTCATCATCAATCAGGACAACAGTGTACATGAATAACTTCTCCTCGAACAAAATACAAGCAGATTATTTTATCCCTTCACAGCGCCGGCCGTCAAGCCCTTGATAATGTGCTTCTGCAGGCAGACGTAGACCACCAGCACCGGGATCACCACCAGCACAACCGAGGCCGCCATCAGCCCGTAGTTCACCCCCGCCTGGGAGGAGATCTCATTGAGGAGGCCGGTGATGGCACGTTCCTGGGGATAGCGGAGGAAGAAGGACTGGGTGAAGAGATCGTTATAGCTCCAGAGGAAGGCAAAGATGGCCACCGTTGCAAAGGAGGACTTCGCCGCCGGGATGATGATGTGAAAGTAGATCTGGAAGACGTTGCACCCGTCCAGATAAGCACTCTCTTCCAGCTCTATGGGAACGGACTGGATAAACCCCATGAGAATGACGATGGCAAAGCAGAGGTTGCCCGCCACCTGCGGGAGAATGACCGCAATGAGACTGAGCCAGCGGTTGCCCGTACCGGCGATGCCCATAACAGCCTCCATGCGGAAAACCGGGATAATGGTGGAGAAGACGGGAAACATCATCCCGCCGAGGACGACGCTGTATAAAAGCCCTCTGCCCCGGAATCTATAGCGCACAAGGCCATAGGCTGCAAGCCCCGCGATCACCACCACGCATACAGTGACCGTGCCGGAGATGAGGAAGCTGTTGAGATAGGCATTTTTAAAATCGGACCGATGCCAGGCGGTGAGGTAATTGTCCCAGGTGAAGGCCTCCCCCAGTGGGATGGAGAAGGAGTCGGACATGATGAGGCCCTTCTGCCGGAAGGAATTGAGAATGACCCAGATGAAAGGATAGATGGTGGTGAGTGCCCAGAGACAGAGCACCAGATAGGTAAAGGCGTGGGAAAGCTTTCTGCGTCCGTTGATCATAAACTATCCCTCCTACAGATCTTCCGAAGGGCGGAAGATACGGTTTGCCACGTTAGAGAGCACGACACCCAGCACCACAATCAGCACGGCGATGGTGGAGCCGTAGTCCACATTCATTTTATTG
The DNA here is from genome assembly GCA_902778665.1 of Oscillospiraceae bacterium. GTDB lineage: Bacteria > Bacillota > Clostridia > Oscillospirales > Oscillospiraceae > Limivicinus. Next base: position 39,534 of record CACYYN010000011.1, read on the forward strand.
AAGGTCTGATCATACATGTAGGTGCCGGTTAGCCAGCCCTGATTTTCCGGCATGCCCGCCCCGAACATGACCCAGGGCAGATCAAACACCTTGAGAGCCCCGGTGATGGCCAGCACAAGGCAGGTGCAGAGCACGTTGCGAAGCAGCGGGAGGGTGATGAAGCGGGTACGCTTCCATCCGTCGGCTCCGTCCAGGGCAGCCGCCTCGTACACATCCTCCGGGATGTTGTTGAGACCGGTAACCAGAATGACGAAATAAAACCCCACATACTGCCACATGACCGGCAGAAACATGGTGAAAAGGAAGTGGGCCTGATCCTTCCAGTCCAGCCACTGCACAATCACCTTGCCGCTTGGCTTGACCTCGTAAGGGAGACGGCCGAGGCTCAGCAGCAGCTGGTTGACCATGCCCCCCTTGTAGAGAAACATCAGGTTGAACATCAGCCCGAGTGCTGTGGCCGAGATGACGATGGGGAAGAAATAGACCGTGCGGAAGAACTCAGCCCCTACCCGGATGGTATCCACCAGCAGAGCGAGAATCAGTGCGATGCCAACCTGGAAGATTACTGTACACAGCACCAGAACCAGTGTGTTTTTCAGGGCCGTTCTCATATAAGGGTCAGACACAAGCCGCTGATAGTTTTCATACCAGGGGGTGTTCAGCCCCTCCGGAGCTCTGCCCAGCCCGCCGATCTGCAGGAAGGTGTTGAGAATGTTCTGGAAAAAGGGATAATAGAGAAAGACCAGCAGAAAGGCAAACGCCGGAATCAGAAAAATCAGCAGCGGCGACTTCTTTTTATAGATCATGGAATTCATGGTTATACCGCCCTCAGGATAGAATAGGGGGAGGGCTTTTGAGGCCCTCCCCTTTACAAGTTACATCAGAGCCCCTGAGAAGATCAAGGGAGCATTCAGTTGAGTGCGATGGCAGAGGCGATGGCGTCCTCGGCAGTCATCTTGCCGGTGACTACATTCTGCACGTTGGCAAACAGGTCGCCGCGCGCTTCGGCCGTCAGTCTATCCTGCACAGCACCGGCAATGGCTGTGATTTTGGCGTTGGCTTCGGCTGCAGACTCCTGCAGGGCGTTGAGGCCGGCAGGGCTTGCGCCGTTGACGAGAGCCGTGACCTCGGTGGTTACGAATGTGCTCAGCACCTCATCGGAGGTGAGCTGGGAGACGAAGGCAACTGCAGCTTCCCGCTTTGCAGGATCGTCCCAGGCCTTGCGGGTGATAAAGTAACCCATGGAGATGCCGCCGATAGCCTCGGATGCGCTGCGTTCACCCTTGCCGGGCACGAAGGCGATGGCGAAGTCATTGAGATCTGCTGCGTTGGAAGTGAAGTAACCGACCTTCCAGGAGCCGTCGATCAGGAAGGCTGCTTCGCCGGAGTTGAAGAGCTCAACCGTCTCGGCGTCGGAAGCGGTGAGGGTGTTGGCCGGGAAGTATCCTGCTTCATAGAGGGCCTTGATATCATTGAGGCCTGCCGCCCACTTGGCAGCGACGGCGTCATCTGCACTCTGGGGCAGATCCAGGTGGTTTGCAACGGTGCCGTTATTCATAACCATGAATTCAAACCAGTAGTGAGGAACCTCTACCAGAGAGCAGGCGATGGGGGTGTAGCCGGCTTCCTTGATGGTTGCACAGTCTGTAAGGAACTGATCCCAGGTATAGTCGGGGCCGGGAACTGCCACGCCGCAGTCTTCCAGAACTGCCTTGTTGACGAACATATTCTCCCAGTAGCCGGAAGAGGGGACGGAATACTGCTTGCCGTCAGCGGCAACGGCCATCATGCTGCTCTTCATGTTGGTGGCATAGTCGGGATACTCGGCACGGATCTCATCGATGGAGACCACTTTGCCGGCAGAGATGAAGGGCTCGGCATCGGCATTGGTGAAGTAGAAGAGGACATCGGGCTCGGAGCCGGTTTCAAAGTCGGTGAGGACTTTGGCCTTCCACTCTTCGTTGGAGGTGGCGGAGCCGTCATTGACCTTGTTGCCGGTGGACTCTTCATAGGCTTTGACAGCGGCTTCGAAGTTGCCGCGGTTGCCGTCATCACCGCCGTAGGATGTGACCACATTGAGTGTTACGGAATCTGCGAAGGACAGGGATGCGAGACTCAGCACCATAATGAGTGCAAGAAGCAGAGCAAACGCTTTTTTCATGTTGATTCTCCTTTTTTGATTTTTTATCTGACACCCTTTCGGTATCGTTAATCCTATTATAAAGGAAACCGATGAGAAGGTGAAGATTTGCGCTTGGTGTTTCTTGTCTGTTGTTGTTATGATCTGTTTCTTCGCGGCAAGAAAAAGCAAGTTGCGCGGGAAAACACCAACCTGCCACGATTTTGGTCTGTTTTCCCGCGCTTTATACTGAAGGGTTTTACGATTCAATCGGAAACGTAACTTTTGCGAGGATACGCTCCGGGGTGATCTGGGTGAGGGTGAGAGTCCCCTTCTCCCCGTAGAGAAGGTTGAGGCGCTGGCGCAGATTCCTCAATCCAACATGGCCGGAGATTTCCTTTTCGCCTTCATTTGTTGCAAGCATAGACGCAATGTTGGCAAGATCTTCCGGTGTCAGCACGCCTTCGTGCTCCACTTCCACGACGGCAGTGCCCTCTTCCCTTCTGATGCGGATGCAGAGTTCACCGCCGTGTTTCGGTGTCAGATCATGCTCCACGGCGTTTTCCGCCAGCGGCTGGAGACAGAGGCGGGGAAAGAGCAGCTCGTCCAGCCCCTCGTCAATCTCCTTGACGACGGTAAGCTTTTCACCCAGCCGCTCCCGGATGATGTAGAGATAGGCATCGGTATAGCGAAGCTCCTCCTTCAGGGGGATGCGTGTACGCCCGTCCCGTGCGAGGGCTCCGTCCATCATGATGGAGAGTGACTCAATCATGGCACTGACCCTCTCATCCCCGGCGATTCGCGCCTCCCAGTTGATAATCTCCAGCGTGTTGTTGAGAAAATGGGGGTTGATCTGAGACTGGAGCGCCTTGATCCTGGCCTGCTGCAGTGCCTGCTGCTCCTGATAGGAGCGTTCAAACTGGTTTTTCAGTTCCGCGGACATGGTGTTAAAGTGGCCGAAGAGTGCCTGAAACTCCCGGCTATTAGGCTTTTCCGTGATGCGGTAGCCCCGTTCTCCCTCCTGCAGATGGCGGCTTGCCGAAATGAGAGCATCCATGGGCTTTGCCACAAAGCGGCGAAACAACAGCACCACCACGAAAAGAAGCGGAATAGCCAGCAGAGCGACAAAAAGAGCAGCCGTTCGGATCTCTGGTACATCGCGCCAGAAATCAAAGGGGGCTATCAGGGCCGTGAGGCATAGGGTGTGGCCGGACACTTCATCCGTGAAGACCGAACCGGTGCTCGGAGGCGGGAACTGCTCCGTGGTGGTCAGGCTGCCATCGGATCCTAAAAGAAGCCGATCATCCAGCGTCAGAGAACAGCTTTTGCTGATGCTCTTCACCGGCTCCATCGATTGAAACAGAACCTCCCTGTCACAAAGAAGAGTCACCGTGGCATAGGGCTGAAAGCGGCTGTCCAGCAGATTGCGGGCTACATAGAGCTCCCCGCCGTATTCCAGCAGGAGAATGCCCGTGTCAATGTCCCCCATTCTTTCCAGCAGATCCGGCTCGATCGTATCCCGATATTCCCGCTGGGCACTGTAGCCCTGATCGCCTCTAGAGGCGGCATAGGGGTAGACCCCGATGTCCTCCCAGAAGGTGATGAAGGCGGAGAGCACACGTTCATCCCGGGTAAAGTTCTGGTTGAGATAGTCCGTCACCGTGCGGTAGAGCACGGCCTTGTCCCCCTCCCGCTGATAGAGGCGGTAGGAATTGCGGACCACACCGTCATAGGACACGGCCTTGGAGGACTCAAACACGGCATCGAGCCGCATGCCGATCTGCTCCAGGGCATTGTTTGCACGGCTTTCCAGCTCCTGCCGGGAAGAATGCTCATAGCTCTGCCCGATGAGAACCCCGGCCAGCACCATGACGATCATCACGGGCAGGACCCAGCACAGCAGCACGGCCGTCAGGAGGCCTGCGTGGATGGAGGGCAGATGTTTTTCTCTTTTCATGTGAGAGAGAGTGCACTGCGCCAGAGGCTGATATAGCCCTCTGCCTGTTCACCGGTCTCTGCCTCCGACGCCATACGGAGAAGAGGCTCTGTACCGGAGAAACGGCAGATAACCCAGCTTCCGTCCTGAAACCAGATCTTCACCCCGTCGGACCGATCGATCCGTTCTATCTGCTCAAAGGCAGGGATAAACTTCTGCTCGAAGAGCTTTTCCTGCAGGGCAAGCTTGTGCTCCGGCGTCATACGGAAGTCCGCCTCCCGGTAAACCAGGTCTCCGTACTGATCGGTGATCTCCCGGTAGAGCTCGGTGATGGACTTGCCCGTGATGGCAATCATCTCCGCCAGAAGCGCTGCAGCATATATTCCGTCCTTCCCCGAGATGTGGCCCCGAACCGACAATCCGCCGGAGCTTTCGCCCCCGATGATGGCTCCCGTCTCAGCCATTTTTGCCGAGACATGCTTAAATCCCACCGGCACTTCATAGCACTGCTGGCCCAGACCAAGCGCCACACGGTCCAGCATGTGGGTGGTGGAATTATTCCTCACACAGGGGCCGGACCATTTGCGCACCTTCACAAGATAGTAATAGAGCAGCACCAGCAGCTTGTTGGGATGGAGAAAGCTACCCTTCTCGTCAATCACACCCAGCCGGTCCGCATCACCGTCGGTGGCGATACCGAAATGGCAGTGCTTGTCCGTCACCAGATACGATAAAGAGGAGAGCGTCACGGCGTTGGGGGCGGGAAGCTTTCCGCCGAAAAGAGTATCGTGACGGTCATGGATGACTTCAAGATCGCAGCGGCAGGTAGCAAGGATGGTGCGAAGGCTGGTCTGACTGACCCCGTACATCGGGTCCAGTGCAATCTTCAGGCGGGCAGAGCGGATCGCGGAAGTGTCAATCAGATCTAAAATGCTGTCAATATATTCATTGGCCGGGTTCTCCTCCTGCACAAGCCCCCGGGAGAGAGCCTCGTCATAATCCATGCTGCGGATGTCGGAAGGGTCAATCGCTGCAATGCAGTGCTCGATCTTATCCGTCACGGACTGATCGGCGTCTCTGCCGCCTGCGGTAAAGACCTTGACGCCGTTGTAGATGGCGGGGTTATGGCTGGCCGTAACCATGAGGCCGTAGGGCATGGCTCTGGTTTTCACGGTATACATCAGCAGCGGTGTGGGAGAGGAACGATTGACCATAGTAACACGGTAGCCGTTTGCAGTCAGCACCTCCGCCAGCCAGTGGGCAGACTCCTTGGCGAGAAAACGCCGGTCGTAACCCACGGCGATTTCCGTACCGGTCAGGCCCTCTTCGTCCATCAGGCGGCAGAGGCCAGCAGCCAAAAGACGCAGATTCTCTTTTGTAAACCCATCCGCAATGACGGCCCGCCAGCCGCCGGTTCCGAAATGTATCATTTTTTGCTCCTCCTTAACCCATAATGACTTCTGCACGGCATTCACTGCCAGCAGGGAGAATCGGCAGGATCTCCACGATCTCACCGTCAACCGTTATGCTTTTCACACCCTTTTCCACGCCGTCGGGATTGGTGACATGGATATAATAGGTGCTCCCCCGCCATTTGCGGACAACGGAAAACTCCTTCCACTCGACCGGGATGCAAGGGTCCACCCGCAAGCCTGCAAAGGTTGGCCGGATGCCCAGCAGATACTGGGTGGCTGCGTAATAGGCCCAGCCAGAGGAACCCGTCATAAACGGGTGGCGGGCTCTGCCGAAAGCGGTGTGATCTCTGCCCACGATAAACTGGCAATAGCTGTAGGGCTCCGCCTGGCGGATTTCAATGCTGTCATTCTGCAGGGGCGGGCAGAGGGCATTGTAGAACTTCATGGCCCGGCTGCCCCGGCCGAGGATTGCCTCGGCACACCAGGCCCAGGGGTTCGGATGGCTGAAGACAGCTCCGTTCTCCTTCAGCCCGGGATACACCCTTGTGACAAAACCGATGGCATCATCGGGCTTTGTGTAGCAGGGGGCGTTGAGCATGAGGCCGTAGGGGGTGTAGAGATAATTGTCCACACTGTCCATGGCTGCAATCCCCTGCTGATGCGTAGCTGCCCCTGAAAGGACAGCCCAGGTGTTTGACTCCATATGCACTCTGCCTTCCGCATCTGTATGGGTGCCGATCTTCCGGTTGTCTGCCGTGATGCCCCGGATAAACCACGCCCCGTCCCAGAGGACCTGTCTGCAGTGTTCCGCCGTTTTCTCTGCAAGAGAAGAATAGCGCTCCGCATCCTCTCTTTTTCCCAGCGTCTCAGCAAGTGTGCAGAAACGCCTCATGGCCCAGATGTGCAGAAAGCTGACCATGGCGCTTTCCCCGCCGCCCAGATTCAGGCAGTCATTCCAGTCAGCCCGGAGGCCCTTGCAGATGCCGTTCAGGCCCACCTCCCGGGCAGAGAAATCCAGAATACGCTTGAGATGCTCGTAAACCGTGCCCTCTCCTCCGTCGGCATAGGTCACGGTCTCGGAGGCGAAGGACAGATCTCCCGTCTCCTCCATATATTGCACCACGGAGGATACCAGCCAGAGGGCATCGTCGGCACAGGCATCCTTCAGCCCGTGGACGATCTGAGCCCTGTCCGGCATGGGGATGACCGTGGGCGAACGGAAGGACTGCTCCTCCTGCTCCGGCTCAAACCACCTGGGCTCAAACAGATGGAGGCCGTAGCCCGCAGAAGTCAGGGCACGCAACAGCTCCACAATCCGCTTTCTGCAGCCGGCAGGGTCGGCATGGGGAATCATCATGGCATCCTGCGCCGTGTCACGATACCCGAGGCCGGTACGGCCGCCCACCTCGATAAAGGAGGTGAAGCGGGAAAACATCACATTGATCTCACTCTGATATAGATTCCAGATATTCAGTTCGGTATTCATGCCCTCATTTGGCGTTGAGACCTGCAGGCATGAAAGCCGTTCGTCCCAGAAGGCGGCGAGCCGGCGAAAATCCTCATCCACCTTTTCCGCCGTGTATTTTGTGCGCATTCGTCTGCCTTCCTCCAGGTTACCCTCCCCCAGCAGATAAAGGAGGCGAACGCTCTCCCCGGGTTGAAGGGTGAGCTTCTTCTGCAGGCAGCCGCAATGGTTGCCGCCCTTTTCAAAGCTCTGTTTACAAACTCCGCTCTCCACCGCAATCGGGTTTCGCTCCGTGCGGTAGGGGCCAATAAAGGAATCCCGCAGGCAGTCATACCCGTCCGGGTCAAAATCTGCCGTGAAGAACTGGTAGCCCTTTTCTTCATAGTAAAGGTCATGCTCGATGACGCCGCTGTCATACCGGCTGCCGGCTGCATACAGGCTCATCTGGAAATTGCGGTTGTCCATATCCACCTGATGGAAGCTGAACTCCAGATAGGAATAGACCGAGAGACGGCGTGGTCTTTCATCATCATTGCGAAGGGAGACATCCCAGATCTCCACCGGATCGTCCATGGCCACAAAAAGAGTCTGAGTTGCATCAATGCGGCTATAGTCGCTGTGATATTTCACATAGCTCAGGCCGTGCCGGCAGGAGTAATGCTCCTTCGGCTTGCCCACCGGCTGCCAGGAGACGGACCAGTAATCACCGGTGTCCTCATCCCGCAGATAGATATAATGCCCGGGCCCGTCCATCGGAATGCCGTTGGGGCGAAAACGGGTAATGCGGTGATACTCGGGGCTTTTATAGAGCAGATAACCCCCGGCTGTGTGGTTGAAAACGCCGTACATGTCCCCGGTGCCGATGTAATTGGTCCAGGACACAGGCAGATCCACCCGGTCGATCACATATTCTCTTCGTTCGTTGTCAAAATGGCCGTACTGCATGGGTAAAGCACTCCCCCTTCGGGTTTTATCTTGTAAGAGCATTATACAGGAAGAGTCAGAACTTTTAAAGCGCTGGAAATGCTTCTTTTTGTCTGTCGCTGTGCAGAAGAAGCTGCCCGAAACACAGGTAAACGAAAAACGGAAATTTCCAAAAAATTCTTCTTGACAAAGCGCACACCGGAAACTATAATAGAAAAGCTTTCGGGGTGTAGCGCAGCTGGTAGCGTGCTTGGTTCGGGACCAAGAGGCCTCGGGTTCAAATCCCGACACTCCGACTGAAAAAACCTGATTTCTCTGAAATCAGGTTTTTTGTTTTCCCTTTTCAAGAAGCACTCCCGGGCGTGAGCCCGGGAGTTTTCCGTTATGATCTTATTCCAAGGGGCAAAGCCATCAATGGTGGCCGTGCAGCGGATAATGGATATGGAGCAGATCGTGGGCACGACCCTGCAGAAGATTATCATAGATATAATCCAGTGCCGGGTTCTGCTGCGGGATCTTGAGCTCGCACTGCTCATCCGCCTTGAAGATTGCCTGGCAGCGCTCTGCCTTGCGGGCGTTGGATGCAGGAGGCTGTCCGCCGCCGCCGATGCAGCCGTTGGGGCAGGCCATGACTTCAATAAAGTCAAAGTACTCTTCCCCACTCTCCACCTTCTCAATGAGAGCATCGGCATTGCCGAGACCGTTGGCCACCGCGATGCGAAGGCTAAGGTCGCCGGCCGTCACGGTGAAGGCCTTGATGCCCTCCAGACCGCGAACACCGCACTCGGCAATGGTCTTGAGGGTGTCGGGAGAGGCATCGTTCAGCACACGGCGGATAACAGCTTCCGTCACACCGCCGGTGACACCGAAGATCACGCCGGCACCGGTGTAATCGCCCAGAGGATCATCCGGCTCGGAATCCGGCAGATTCTTAAAGTCAATGCCGGCAGCCTTGATGAGACGGGCAAGCTCGTCGGTGGTGAGGACGAGGTCGATGAGGCGCTTGCCGTCCTTCTCCAGCTCGGGGCGCTGCGCCTCAAACTTCTTGGCGGTGCAGGGCATGATGGCGACGGAGTAGACATCCTCATCCTTGAACTGCTGACGGATCAGGGCACCCAGCATTTCCATGGGGCTGCCGCAGGTGGAAACCTGAGGCATCAGATTCGGGTGGGCTTTTTCCACATGCTGGATCCAGCCGGGGCAGCAGGAGGTGAACATGGGGAGCTTTGCACCGGTCTTCACCTTCTCGAGGAACTCGGCACTCTCCTCCATGATGGTGAGGTCGGCGGAGAGGTTGGTGTCATACACAACGTCAACACCCAGACGGCGAAGTGCCGTGACAATCTTGCCGGTGACAGGCTCGGTTGCGGGCATGCCGAATTCCTCAGCAAGTCCCACACGGACAGACGGGGCAAACTGAACCACCACACGCTTGTCCGGATCGTTGATCATGCGCCACATCTCGGGAATCTGACGGTTGATGGTGATGGCACCCGTCGGGCAGACGGCTGCACACTGGCCGCAGCCCACACAGCCCGTCTCGATAAGCATCTTGCCGAAGCCGGGAGCCACGATGGCTTTTTTGCCGCGTTTGGTAAAGTCGATGGCGCCGATATTCTGCACCTCGGAGCACATACGTACACAAAGGCCGCAAAGAATGCACTTGGAGGGATCTCTCGTGATGCAGGGTGAGGAGACGTCCAGCCGCTCGCGGGAATAGGTGTTCTCACTGAAGCGGGGCTCGACCACGTTGTAGCGGTGGGCATATTCCTGCAGCTTGCATCTGCCGCTCTCCTCACAGGTGAGGCACTCTGCCCTGTGGCTGCTCATCAGAAGCTGGAGGGTGGTTCTGCGGCTCTCCAGCACCTTTCTCGTGTGGGTGTGGACCACAAGGCCGTTTCTCGGCTGCATGGAGCAGGCGGCGTCAAGGGCGCCCCGGTCATTCTCCACCAGGCAGAGACGGCAGCCGCCGTAGATGGAAAGATTTTCGCAATAGCAGAGAGAAGGAATGTCAATGCCGTTGTGGCGGGCAACCTCGAGGACATTGCGCTCGTCGGTAAACGGGCATTCAATCCCGTCGATAATCATTTTCTTTTCAGACATGGAAATTAACCCTCCTTGATTGCGCCCACCGGGCAATTCGCTTTGCAGGTTCCGCACTTGATGCACTTTGTGGTGTCGATCACGTGTTTGTGGCGGACGGTTCCGGTAATGGCATTGACCGGGCAGTTACGGGCACACTTGGTGCAGCCGATGCACTTGTCGGTAATGACATACTGAGACAGAGCCTTGCAGGTGCCGCAATGGCAACGTTTGTCGCGGATATGCTCGACATACTCCTCCTCGAAGTTCTGAAGCGTGGAGAGAACCGGGTTCGGAGCCGTCTTCCCGAGGCCGCAGAGAGAGGAGATCTGAATCATGTTGGCAAGGCTCTTGAGCTCATCAATGTCGCTCATTCTTCCGTTGCCCTGAGTGATGCGGGTGAGAATCTCATTCATGCGGGTGGTGCCTTCACGGCAGGGCGTGCACTTGCCGCAGGACTCCTCACAGATGAAGTTCATGAAGAACTGGGCAATGTTGACCATGCAGCTGTCCTCGTCCATAACCACGAGACCGCCGGAGCCGATGATGGCACCCACCTTCTTGAGAGAGTCAAAGTCCATCGGGAGGTCAAGATGCTCTTCCGTCAGGCAGCCGCCGGAGGGGCCGCCGATCTGAACAGCCTTGAACTTTTTGCCGTTCTTGATGCCGCCGCCGATATCATAGACCACTTCACGAAGGGTTGTGCCCATGGGAACCTCAATAAGGCCGGTGTTCACCACGTTGCCCGTGAGAGCGAAGGCCTTGGTGCCCGGGCTGCCTGCCGTGCCGACGGAGCGGAACCAGGCTGCGCCCTTCTTAATGATATCGGGGACGTTGGCGAAGGTTTCCACGTTGTTGAGGCAGGTGGGTTTTTCAAACAGGCCCTTGTCCACACTGCGTGGGGGCTTGGTGCGAGGCATGCCGCGATTGCCTTCAATGGAGGCGGTCATGGCAGAACCCTCGCCGCAGACGAATGCGCCGGCACCACGGTTGATGTGCATATGGAAGCTCTTGCCGCTGCCGAGGATATCATCGCCCAGCACGCCCAGCTCCTCTGCCTGCTTTATTGCTATGGTGAGACGGGAAACCGCCAGCGGATACTCGGCACGCACGTAGATATACCCTTCCGTGGAACCGGTGGCCACACCGGCAATAATCATGCCCTCCAGCACCTTGTGGGGGTCTCCTTCCATGCAGGAACGGTCCATAAAGGCACCGGGGTCACCCTCGTCACCGTTGCAGACGATGTACTTCACCGGCTCTTCCTTATGGGCAGCGACCTGCTCCCATTTTTTGCCGGTGGGGAAGCCAGCACCGCCACGGCCACGAAGGCCGGAGTCGGAAACTTCCTTGATGATCTCTTCTTCCGTCAGCTCAAAGAGGCATTTGACGAGGGCGGAGTAGCCGCCGATGGCCAGATATTCCTCAATGGACTCGGCATCGATATGACCGCAGTGTTCAAGAACACGACGGGTCTGCTTTTTATAGAAAGGAATGTCCTCCTGGCGTTTATACAGCTCCCCGTTCTGATGGTAGCCGAGACGCTCGATAAACTCGCCGCCGATGATCGACTTCTCAACAATTTCCTGCACGTCATCGGCCTTTACCTTGCAGTAAAGCCAGCCTTCCGGCTCAATGCGGACCAGCGGCCCCATTTCGCAGAACCCGTGGCAGCCGGACTTTTTGATGCCGGTGACATCAGTGCAGGAACTGAGATTCAAAGCCACTTCAAAAGCCTCGCCGTGAAGGGCCATCTGATTTTTCAGCTCTTCAAATACCTGCAGATTTCCGCCCGCTGTACAGCCGGTGCCGCAGCAGACAAGAATTTTGCGCTTCTCGGAATTACGTGCCGAAACGCACTTCTCCTGCAGGGCTTTAAACTCTTCCAGATTCGTCAGTCTTTCACGCATCGGCTCAGGCCTCCTCTCTCAGCTCTTCCACCAGTGCACGGGCCTTCTCGGGGGTCATGGAGGCATGGACCGTGTCATTGACCATGACAACCGGGCTCAGGCCGCAGGCACCGAGGCAGGAAACGATTTCCAGGGTAAACAGGCCGTCATCCGAGGTGGGTTTGTGCTCATTTGTCCCCGTGGCGTCATAGAGTGCCTGAAGAACATTGCTGCTCTTGCGGACATGGCATGCCGTGCCACGGCAGACCTTCATAACATACTTGCCCTTGGCGTCCAGAGAGAAGTTGCCGTAAAAGGTTGCCACGCCGTAGAGCTTAGACTCACTCATCCCCACCTTTTTGGCGATATAGGTGAGTGCGTCCTGGGGCAGATAGCGGTATCTCTCCTGAACATCCTGCATGATTGCAATGATCTTCGACTTGTCATTGCCATATTTCTCCAATATGGAGTCAATGAACTTCAGATCAAGGTTTTCCAACGTGATCGATCTCCTTATCCCTATTATTCGACGGACGTTTAATTTCCCATCGTATGTTTAATATCTTACATTGTTATCAAAAAAATATCAAGTAAAATTTGAGGCTTATCCAACCCTTTTACGGGCTTTTTCCAAATTTTGTTGAATTCGACGAAAATGTTCTTAAAATTAGCAAAAACTAACTATTTTCAAATATTTATTGACACGTACTACCTTGCGAGAATAGCTTTACACGGGCGATAAAATGATGTACAATGGTCGCATAAAAATACTTTTACCTGATCAAAAGGGAGGCGAAAAGATGAATCATTTTCTTGTAGTGGTGGACATGCAGAAGGACTTTGTGAACGGTTCCCTGGGCACGGCAGAGGCGGAAGCTATGGTGCCACGGGCTGCCGAGAAGATCCGCAATTTTGAGGGGGAAATCTTTGTAACCTACGACACCCATTTTACCGATTACATGGACAGTGCGGAGGGGAAGAAGCTGCCCGTCCCCCACTGCATCAAGGGCACAGCCGGCTGGGAGCTGGATGAGCAAATCACCGATGCACTGGAGGGCAAGAGCGTGACGAAGGTGAAAAAATACACCTTTGGGTCGGACGAGCTGCCGGATCTGATCTTCGGCAAGTCGGTGGATGACGATTTCTCCATCGAGCTGATCGGCCTGTGCACCGATATCTGCGTGGTGAGCAATGCACTGATTCTCAAAGCCAGCTTTCCCGAGATGCCCATCTCGGTGGATGCCTCCTGCTGTGCAGGTGTTACGCCGGCACTCCATGAGGCGGCACTGCAGGTCATGAAGAGCTGCCAGATCGATATTCTCAACGCCTGACATTCATTTCTGCGGGATAAAAGCCTGGGAGATCACAAGGTCTCTCAGGCTTCTTTTAACCTTGAACAGTCAATCAACAAAATCTGTGTGGATCTTCATCTGCTGCGGATTCTGATCTAAGCAACAGACACACTTCTGCAAGGTACGATTTTCTCTCTGCATCATTATTTGTAAAGATTTTCATCTTTACAGTTGTCCTAAACTATGGTAGAATAACACCATCACTTGAAAGGAGCTCATGAATGAACCCCAAAAAGCGAATTCTTAAAATCCTGTCCGTTTTTCTTTCCCTGATTTTTCTCTCCTCACTTGCATGTGCTGCATATGCAGAATATGAGGAATATGACAAAGATGATACATCCCAGTGGGTGGAACACAACGGAGAACTTATTCCGAAAGAAGTGTACGAGAGAGACTTCGCCCCTTCTCAACCTGCCGGCGGGCCGGAGCAAAATCCCGATGAAGTGATTGACCAGACTCCACACACTTCTCCCGGTACCAATGTTGAAATTGACTATCCGCCCTCCTCTCCTGCTTCCGAGCCGGATGATACTAAGAGCGACTTCGGAAAACAGCACAGCTTCAGAGACAATACTTTTTACTTCCCTGACTATGAGATCCCTGTAGAGCCAAAGCTCCCTCCCATGTGGGGCGAGGGGCTGACGAGTTATGTGGATAACGCAATCTCTGCCGTTGAAGAGACGGCAGCAGGCGGCACCATGACCATCCGTGCCGACGAAAGCGGCATGACCACCGTCAGCCGCACCGTTCTCCAGGCTTTTGAAGACCGGGGAGATTTTGACCTGGAATGCTATTATGATCGCTTCGGCACCGTGATGAAGCTTGTCATTCCCGCCGGGACTAAGGTGATTGAGCACATCGGCAACGCCTCCTTTGTGGAATTCAACACCCTGGCTGACCGGCTGGGCATCACGCCGGTACCGGAAGAGGAGGCAAACGCTGAGCCTGATAAAGGAAGCATTCACGTTGTAGACACCGCTTTATGGCTGCGGGACTCAAGGGACGCGGAAACTGCTAACTGGTACAACGTCAATATTAGCGATATTGTGCATCTTCCAGACGGCGCTATTGTCTCGATCCCATGGTATAAACCCGAAGATGGTTTAACGATAGGCGACCTTCTTACAGCAGATGGCAGCGTGCAGCCTCTCACGGTGAATGAGAACGGCGAAGCGGAGATCCCTGTGGAGCCGGGCAAGGCAGAGGCCATTCTGGATGAGGATTTTGCCGTTGATGGCAAAACCCCGGAAGAAACGAAAGAAGACATCACTTCCCTCCTCAGCCTTCTGCAGAAAGGCATGGATGAGAAGAAAGCCGAGTATCTGCAGCCGGATCAGGACATCGGCATTGTGCTGGTGTTTGAGGAAGAGCAGGAAAGAGTCGCCTTTGAGGAAGAAGCGAAAGCTCAGAGCGAACCCGATGCTATCCCGGAAGCGGAAAACCAGCCGGAAGCGGCAAAGCCCACAGCTGCAAAAACTGTTCTCCTTTATGATGAGAGGACTGCCGACCTGCAGGAGCTGCTGAGCCTGGACAGGCATTTCTACGCCGATGAGGAGAAGATTACCCTCAGTGAAAACGCCGCAGATATTCTGAAAAACAACCGGGCACTTGCCGATGCAGTGATGGAAGCCATTCTGGCCATTGACCGGCACAGAAGTCAGGCCGAGGACACCTACAGCTTCGACCTTGGGGACGGTGAATCTGTTACCTTCACAAAGGATGGCATTGCCCATCTGCTGAGCAAGGCAAGAGAAAGAATCTTCTACAAGAGCGATGAGGAACAGCAGCCCGATGGTGATAAAGATCTCAATGAATTCCTCAATACTTTTCTTGAGGAAGAGATGAATTATATAAACTCCATGCAGAATAACGGATACTACGAAACCATCGAACCTGCCTATACCATTACGCTTGTTTTTAGTAATGCAACGAGTAAAACCGCCTTTGAGCCTGCGCCTCCTGAGGCGCCGAAGCCTCAGGACTTCACCTGGTACAATTAAGAGAACACAGCAGAATAGATCCGGGCTGATCCCGGATTATGCCGAACCGGGCAGGGCTTCTCCCCTGCCCGGTTCTCATTGACTGCACCCGGCTTGCAATTCTCAAAATCATCAATCAGCTTTATCATTCTTTGAAGAATGCTTTCTCACTGTCTGCAGGAAAACCATGCTGACTGCGGAAAAGATCAGATGACTCCACGAATCTCCAATGATACCCACCGGCATGTTTGCAATCCCCGGTGCACGTATCGTGAATATGATATATACCTGTCATCCGAAAAGCTTCCTTCTGAGATGAATAGATAACCCCCGTCTCTATGCACTGTACAGGCCTGGGTGTTTTATCCGAATAAATAAAGGCATCGTTTCCGCCTTCCGCACAGCGACGTTTCATTTTGTCGGATATTGCCTTGCGGTATTCCGATGACTCCCTGTATTTTTTTCGGATCGATCTGCTGACCTTCTCTCTTGAAGCATCACTGGCTACGCAGCCCTTATCGCTGCCACCCGTTTTAGCATTATACCCCTTTTCCGGGTTCATACTGTCATAGAGTTCAATGAACTTGGCCTCCAGTTCCCAAGCACCCTCCTGTGTCAGATTTTCACACAGAGGCTCTATGCTGAAATTCTCTTTACCATACTTCAGCATCGCCTCTTTGATTGCGCCCCTGGCTGATTTGTCGGACAGATGATACCCTTTCCGCCACCGAATCTTCAGCGGCAACCCCGTCTGCCCGATGTAAACCTTCCCGTCTGGACCGGTAATTTTATAAACCGTCCAGTGTGCCTCCGGAGGCGATGCCGGCATAGATAGCTCCGACCCGGGGATCTTAACGCGACTGTGCTGAATTGCTTTATCTGAACTATTCATTTTCAACCTCCATTTGCCATGCGATAAATCCAGTACTGTTGCGGCGTCCAACCCATAGCCTCTAACTGAGAAGCGCTCGGCACAATGCCGGCATTCATCATGGCACGTGCCCCTTCCGCATACC
The DNA here is from genome assembly GCA_902778665.1 of Oscillospiraceae bacterium. GTDB lineage: Bacteria > Bacillota > Clostridia > Oscillospirales > Oscillospiraceae > Limivicinus. The sequence continues at coordinate 55,711 of CACYYN010000011.1, forward strand.
GGTCTGCCACAGCATTCCGGTAATCCGCCGTCTCGGCGCCGTTTGCCGAAACCCCAAACAGCTTTGCGGCCTGCAGCTCTGTATTGGTGAGATACTCCCCCACCTTCAGCAGATATTCATTCTCCCACTGCCGGAGCTTAGCGTTGAACTCCTGCACACCGACGTTTTTCTCTTTCGCCCATTTCTCCAGATTCTGCAGCTCGGTGAGATATTTGTTACTGATCTCCAGCACCTTGTCCGCTTTTTCAAATTCTCCCTGCGCCCGCAAATCGGCAATCTGCCTTGCCGTGTCAGTCTGCAGCTTCATCTCGGCTGAATTGACTACCTGTCGGTTTGTAGCAGCAGTATTCTGAATGCCACCGTATTGCGTTTTCCCGATTCCGCCCCGGTCACCTCTTGCTTCCGCGAACAAGACCTGATTGTCCAGAGCTTTTGCCTCATCAGCATCCACCTGATTTCGCTGGGTCTGGAACTTCGCTCTGCTGTCCTGCAGATTTCGGTCCAGAGCCTTTACTCCCTGAGCGACCGCATAATCCGCAGCCAACACAGCTCTCCCCTTTTCCTGATTCTCTCTTGCAGCCAGCTCGGCTTTCTGCTGGGCGATATCCACATAGTCAATGGGTGCCACATTACCGGGCATGATGTTTGCCTTCGCTCCTGCAACAATTCCCTTTGCAGCGTCTGCCGCCTTATCCTTTGCAATAAATTCTGAAGCATTAATCCCATTCGGAACCCCTGCTGCCAGAGCGGCATAGAACTTGTCACTATAAGGAGTCTCCGCCTGTTCAGGCCAGGCGCCCGAACCGGCATTATTACCCGTACTCGTCTTCGTGCTGCTGGAATAAGAATTCTTCACACTCGTGCTGGTAGAACTCTTATTACTTGATGAACTCTTATTAGAAGAAGAGCCCGCCCCGGAGGACGAGCTCTTGCCATAATTTCCTGCTGCCGAACCGGCAGCTTCACTTTTATAAAATGTCGGGGACGTGTCCGATGTACCAGTAATGCCGGCCACCGCCTGGTTCCCCGGCCTTGATGCTTTAGCCATAATAAAAACCTCCCACCATCAAATCGGGCATGAATCACTCACATTCGCAGCATCGATCAGGCCTTCTCCGAGCACATACGCAATTACTGTAGCTCCGGCCATAATCATGCCGGATATGGTTTCTGCCGTCTCTGCATCACCTTTAAATGCAACAATCAGCTCTGTAATAAACGCTGCAATAGCCAGCCAGAACTTACGGCTTGTGAGCTTGCGGATAATATCGTTTTTATTCATAACTTCCTCCGAAATAAGATATTTTTGTTAATATACATCGGGCGCCAGCCCGGAAAAACCTGTAGCTATTACAGGATAAACAGGCAGGCTGGGTGGAGGCCGTGTGGGAAACCCAAAGGGTTTTCCATGAGGAGGCACCCGGCCTGCCGTCGTCAAAAAGGCAGCACTAAAACTAACGTTTCTCCAAAGCCGCCACTCTCTTCGTCAGCTCATCAATCTGTACTTCCACTATCGGCATCCTCTGGGCGAAGTTATTATGCTTTTTCACTTCCTCCGTCAGATGCTTGATCTCATTATTCGTCACTGCTGCCGCTTTGCTGTTCGCAAGGATAACACCAAACAATGTCACGGCACTGGTAATCAGTGCAACAAGAATCGCATCACTCATTCTTAAACTCCTCCATTGCCTGCAGCAGATCTCTCAGCGTCAGCACAACCAGAACGGCCCTGGAGTAAACCTGGAACTCTTCTTCCGTGATTTTCACCATTCCTGCTTCTTCATCCGGGATTCCATCCGGATCTTCGGCTTCAGCCTCTGAGAACTCCTGGTAGAATTCTCTCCCGAGGTCCGCCCTTTTCTTCAACACGGCTTCACTCTGATCTGCCGGCCGAAGGAACACCTTCACCAGCACATCGGAACATTCCCTTATTGATATAGACTTCTCCAATGTTTCTCTTACAATACTGTACTCATCCTGCCATAATTCTCTTGTCAGCCATTCCACCTGCAGGAATTCATCCCCGATGGAAAGCCCCTGTTCCAATGCCAGATCATATAGTCCGGCTTTTCTCGGCGGATACGTCCACTGGCATAAGCCGTAACCGCCCCCACTAGGACCGTTATACACAAACTCGTTCTTTTCAATAATCCCTGCATCAACCTGAGCGGTATAATCCTTTGACCTCTGGAAGTTCTTCCCGAAGTCTCCCTGTAATCTGTAGCTGATACAACCACTTTCAGCCTCCATATTGCCCATGATGGCTGCAGTAGCAATATCACTGAAACCCTTGTGCTTCAGAAATCTCCAAATATTCTCTTTCGACATTGTAATCCTCCATAAATCAATGCGGACCGTGATGCCACGGCCCATGATGGTGATGATGAAAACCGGGCATCCGGTAAACATCTTCAATCGGTCCCGGCTCAATCCAGACAGGTTCTCTCAAACGGCTTATCCGTTCTTCGTACATATTCAGGAACACGGTGTACCGGTAGCCATCATCATAAGCGAGCAGATGGGCTGCCACATAGAACACCAGGCACTCATGCACATCCGGCGTATTATCAAGCTCTGTGCTGTCCACAGTTTCAGCACTCACTCTCTCGGGATAACGCCAGTATTCCAGTGCCAGATCAGGCGGATGATGACACGGCAGCTCTATTTTGCCGGAGATAAACCGGTAACCGAAAAACCGTTCATACCGTCTGCTTCTCTCCATGAGCAGCCCGCCGGTAAACGGCAGCCAGCAGTCATCCGGGAGCTTATACAAGACTCTCTCCCCTACCTGCTCCTGCTCAAGATCACTGAGAAGCACAATAGCCGGGATCCGTTTCACACTGGTGGCTATGTCCATCTGACCGTTGTTCACCAGTCCCGGGATCATGGTGATGTAATCCGCCTGATTGTTATACGTGGCAGGGATTTGACTCCCTGCCACACTGTAACTGAAGATGAGCTCCAGAACCCGGTTCTTCAGTTCTCCATAAGTCATCCGATATTCAGCTTCCTCTCGGAAACGCCGATCGGTTTCATGTTTCGGAGCACTTCCACGACCTTGATACGGGTGTGGCCCTCGGGAGGAGTAATCTCCATCTCCATACCGGTGATTTCCACTGCACCTGCCCAGGCCCCGCTGGTGGGGTCAATGGCAGTGCCGAAGGTAACTTCCGGAAGAGAAGCATGGTCCTCAGCGGTGATGTAATACCACTTGTTGGTGTCCTTCTCCTTCTCCATGTTCATGATGATGCTGGTCTTACCGGGGTTCGTTGCGGAGGTAATGAACGGAATATCCTTAAGCACAGGCTGACCTCCATGGTAATAGATACCGTCTGCCTTTTCGTCGAGAACAAAGCAGTCATAGAGCACACGGCCTTCACAAAGCGTACCGGACAGTCCGGGAGGGTCCTCATGGGTTTTGTACTCTTCAAGCTGTCTCGGAGCCACACAGGCATCCTTATGCACCAGCAGGAATGCCGAGCCGGCCGGCAGCTTGCTGTGGGGAACAAGCACAATTTCAATGCCGTCCACCATGCCGATCCGCCCGGTCTTCAGCATCTCCTGGGAAGAGTTGCCGTTGCGGATAAAGGACGGATCCTGCATCAGCAGGTTGCCGTAATGATAGGTGCAGAAGGCATAGCAGTTATCAATAGGAACATTTCTGTCGCTCATGTGTTCAATGCCGTTGAGAAGCATTGCATGAGCATTTGCCTTCGTCACCTCAGTCGTGGCATTATGCCCGTTGTCAATAGCGGAGAATGCCATGGTTCTGAAGCAATACCGGTCATAGTTCGGGACAATCACTTCACGCAGCTCACGAGCAAGACATTTGCCCGGATTGCTGACAAATTCGCTCTGCACATAGTCGCCACGGTCAATCACAAAGCTGAAGCCTTTATCCTGCGTCACTTTAAGCGTCTGGATATTTCGGCTCAGGTCATTCGGATTACCGTACCGATTCATACCGCTGCGGGTATAATCATTCAGCGGTGCGTAAGGGATAGAGTAAACGACAAAGGTCTGGTCGCCCTTGTATTCAAAAGCGTTACCTGTTACAAGAGCTGCCTGGGATTCGGACACCCAGCGTTCGTCTACTTCTCTGAGATATTTGGTTGCAAGATTCATTCCACCTGCCATAGTTTAAAAAACCTCCATAAAAATAAGAATTAGTTAAATCGTTTCCCCGCGACGAAGCCCAACGGCGAAGCACACGACGTGTAGCGAGTGTGCGAAGCAAAACGTGGGTTTGGAGCGGAAAGAGAAAATGGCACGAATGTCTTTTCCGGGAAAGGCTCGCCTTTTCCGGCAGACATGAAGGTGCCATTTTCGATTAATAAGAATTGAAGCCTTTCATGAAAAGGTCTTCCGGTTCATTTGCGGGGCCTTCGGCAGCTGCCACTACCGGGGCTCTCGCGGTGTTTTCTGCGTTCTGCCTCAATGTCGCAATCTCCTGCTGAAGGGCAGAAATCTGATCTGCCTGCTTCTGCAGCATCATGGATTCATACACACGCAGAGGAGGCAGCTCGCTCTGCATGCACGCCTGATAGATATCCTCGGGCAATTCCTTACCCACAACCTCCGGATGTGCTTCAGCCAGTTCCTGCCATTCTGCGTAGTAATCCCTGTGCTGCACAACCATACCGGGCAAAGGCTGGTTTTCTTCAGCGCCTGCAGGTTCTTCAGGTTCTTCTGCTTCTCCCTGCTCCGCAGGCTCTTCAGCAGAAAGCCCGGCATCGGAAGCATTATCAGCTTCTTCTGTCGGGCT
>CACYYN010000012.1 GCA_902778665.1 Oscillospiraceae bacterium
GATTATGACCTCATTCTGATGGATATTGCCATGCGCTTCATGGACGGGATGACCGCAGCGGAAAAAATCCGGGAACTAGACCAGGAGGTTGTCATTATCTTCATCACCAATATGCCTCAGTTTGTGATGAAAGGCTATGCCGTTGATGCTCTTGACTATGTGCTCAAGCCGGTCAATTACTTTGCCTTTTCCCAGCGGATCGAGCGAGCCATCAGCCGTATGAGCAGGCGAAGAGAACAGTATTTCACCGTTCCGGTCCGTGGGGGTATCCGTAAGCTGTCTGTTTCAAATATTCTGTATGTAGAAGTACAGGACCATGATTTGCTTTTTCATACCAGGAATGAGAGCATTCTCACCAGAGGCTCCCTTGCGGAAGTGGAAGCAAAGCTGGGTAACGCCGGTTTCTTCCGATGCAACAAATATTGTCTGGTCAACCTGGCCTTTGCAGACAGTCTTCAAGGCATCGATCTCGTTGTTGCAGGAGAGCACATTCAGGTCAGCCGTGCAAAGAAGAAGGCCATGCTGGATGCCCTGAACAATTATCTCAATGAGGTCAGCAAATGAGCATGCCTGCCGTTAATCTCAGCCACACGCCAAGTATATATTACGCTCTCGGCTATTTTATCAGTTCCTGCATTCTGGTAGCGATCAACAGAAGGCGTCTTTCTTTCAAGAAATTGCTTGCCGTTTCCCTGTTGTATTATGTTTGTCTCTCCGGCTTTATGTATGCAACAGACGGCGTTGATGATCTGTTCTATGTCATAACCATGCTGCTCGTTTTCGGTCTGATTTTTCTCTATCTTTTTACCGCAATCGATGCGAACTGGAAAAAAGCCCTCTATACAGCTGTCTTTGCCTTTATCCTCGGGGAATTTGCAGCTTCCTTTGAATGGCAGGTTTTTTATCTGATTCTGACAGTTTTCCATCTCACCTATTCCCTCTGGCTTGCCGCTTTGTGCTTTGTTCTGATTTACGGATTTGTTTTCGGCATTGCTTACCTGACCGGCAGAAATTACAGAGAAAGAAACGAATCTCTTGAAATCTCGGCCCGTGAACTGATTATTGCCCTGCTTCTCGGGTTTATCTTCTATTTTTTCAGCAATCTGAGCCTCGCATTTCCGGAGGCACCTTTCAGCAGCCGCTTTGACAACGATATTTTTGCCATTCATTCCCTGGCAGATCTTTGCGGCATCGGTCTCCTGTTGGCTTTCCACATCCATTTATGTGAAAACAGCACCTGGATGGAGAAGGAATATCTTCACAAGCTTCTCCATATGCAGAAGGAAAATTACCGCATTTCGGAAGAGAGCGTGGATCTTGTCAACCGGAAGTATCATGACCTCAAGCATCAGATTCAGCTTCTGCGTTCTGAAATCACCTCCGGTGAAAAGCTCCGCTATCTCGACGAGATGGAGCAGGAAATCCGCTCTTACGAAGCGCAGAACAAAACAGGCAACAAAACCCTGGACACCCTTCTGACAGCGAAATCTCTGAAGTGCCAGGATCTCGGCATCAGTCTTACATGCGTGGCGGACGGGGCAAAGCTTGATTTTCTCAAGCCTACGGATCTGAGCATTCTCATCGGCAATGCACTGGATAATGCGATAGAGAGCGTGGAAAAGATTTCGAATCCGGATAAACGTCTGATCCACGTCTCTGTCAACCGCCAGAAGGGTTTTCTCCGGATTCGGGTGGAGAACTGTTACGAGGGTAATATCCGTTTTGTCGCCGGTCTTCCCTCTACGCGAAAGGACGCCCGCTATCACGGCTATGGCATGAAGAGCATCCGCAGCGTTGTTGAAAAGTATAACGGTTCCATGACCGTAAAGGCAGAAGACGGATGGTTTGAGCTCCGCCTCCTGTTCCCTGTTCCGCAAAGCACGGCAGACGAAGGATAATTTCCCCTCCGTCTGCCGCACTTTTTATTCTGTTGTCTGCTCTTCAGTCATCCTGATTGGGGAAGTTGATTGCCAGCTTGCAGAACAAATCCTCCAGGTCCAGCCTTGCATTCATGCTGTGATAAACACGAATCGGCCTGTTCTTGCCGGTATGGATATATTCCAACGTCTCTCTGTCCACTTCGGGAGCCGGGATCATGCTGTACCCGTCCGCCTTCTCCAGCTCTTCCATCACGGCTACAACCACGCCTTCATCGCCGAGCCCCCAAAGCTCTCCGTGAGGCCAGGGTCCGCCTGCCATCTGCACCCCCAGCCGGTCGTTCAGTTCCACCAGCTGCCGGAAGAGATATTCCCCGATTTTTCCGTGGGGTTTCACCTTCATCTGAAGCTCCGCAAGCGTCACACCGAACTGCTTATATGTGCTCATTGGCACCTGCCAGAGCTCCATGTCAGACCGGAATACTACATTAGCCGCACACACATCCTGAGAGAGATTAAACTCATTCCCGCCCTTCGGATAGTCTCCGCCGCCGATCCAGATTGCCGTCATTCTTTTGCAGATTTCCGGCTCCATCAGGATGGCAGACGCAAGGTCGGTCAGTGCTCCCTGCATGCCGATAAAAAGCGGCCTCTCATCTTTTTTCATGGCTTCCCGGATGATAAATCGGGCTCCCTCGGAATCAACCGGCGTCTTCTCTTCCTTCATATAGGTCGGGGCTCCCTTCAAAACCGGATAAGCACCCGAGAGATGCATCAGGTCCATCACTTTGATAATCTCGTCGTAGCTTGCCTGCATGGTTGTGCCCGGGGCCATTCCGTGAAAATTCATGCGGTCAAAATGGCATGCAACAATCCCCTGCACTGCCATTTTCGGCGTCATCAGGATGTGTGCCAGGGTATACTGGTCATCCGCCTCATTCTTGCAGTCCGTATGCACGATATAGCGGACCTGCCTGCACGCCGGCACCGTAAAATCATAGTTCATAAGTATACTCTCTCTTCTGTTCGATTCTTTGATTGCTTTCTATTCTATTCGCTCATATTGCCGCTTTCCGTGTTTCAATCATCATGACAGGAACGTTCGCCGCTTTCAAGTCGTTTTTTCTCATCTTTCACAGCAGGAACGCCCGCTGTACGCGGACGATTGTTCCCGTTAAAAAACGTACCGATTACGAAAGTTTCTGTTTTCATTTGGGTTTTATTCTGCTATAATTAATCCAATTGTTTAAGAAGGAAAACTGCCCTTCCTGAATATCGGAAATATCTTACCCGGAGGTACCCAATGAAATGAAACGTTATGACTTCAATACCGGTTGGACCTGCCGTCCTCTGAGCCGGGAAGGTGAAGCAATTCCCGTTCTTCTCCCCCATGATGCCATGCGCACAGAACGCCGCCTTAGCACAAGTGTCGGCGAGGGTAATATAGGCTGGTTTGAAGGCGGGGATTACGAGTATAAAAAGGTGTTTTCTGTCCCCGCTGAGTTGGATGGACAGGAACTCATTCTGGAGTTTGAGAGCGTCTACCATAATGCCGAGGTGTTTCTCAACGGCACAAAGATTGCCGCCCGTCCCTATGGATATACCAATTTTTATGTAAACCTTAAGTCGCATCTGAAACCCGGTGAAAATGAACTTACCGTGATTGCCCGCAATGCTGACCAGCCTAACTCCCGTTGGTATCCCGGCACAGGCATTTACCGCCCGGTATGGCTCTGGGCAGGCAGGAAGGAACATATTCTTCTCAACGGCATCCGTATTCGCACGCTCGATATTGACCCTGCCCGTATTCAGGTTCAGGTGAGCACATCCTGCCCCGGCACTGTCCGTCTCGAAATACTTGACGGTGCATCCTGCGTCGCCTCTTCTTCCTTTGCCGTCGAGACCGACGGCCCCACTGCCACTGTTCTCTCAATTCCGGATGCGAAGCTCTGGTCACCTGAGACACCGAATCTTTACACAGCCCGTGTCATCTTTGGGGATGACGTTGTGGACGAATCTTTCGGCATTCGCACCCTGACATGGACGCCGGAAAAGGGCATTGCTCTCAATGGAAAGCGCACCGTAATCCGCGGTGCCTGTATCCACCATGACAACGGCATTCTCGGAGCCTGCACTTACCCGGAAGTGGAAGAGCGCCGCATCCGCATTCTGCAGAAGGCCGGCTACAATGCCGTTCGTTCCGCCCATAACCCTGCCTCCAAGTATCTTCTCGATGCGTGTGACAAGCTCGGCATGCTGATGATGGATGAGTATGTTGACTGCTGGTATATGCACAAAACCGAGCATGACTATGCCTCTTATGTGAATGACTGGTGGCAGCAGGATCTCAAAGACATGGTGGAGAAGGACTATAATCACCCTTGTGTCTTCATGTATTCCACCGGCAACGAGGTTGCAGAGAGTGCTCAGCCGAAAGGCATTGCACTGCAGCAGTCCTTCACAAACTATCTGCATTCTCTGGACGATACCCGTCCGGTTACTTGCGGCATCAATATTTTCTTCAACTTCCTCAGCTCCATCGGTCTCGGCGTCTACAGTGATGACAAGGCTAAAAAGCAGGCGGAGGCGGCCGCAAAAGCAGCCGAAAATGCCGCTGCGAAAAAGCCGAAGAAGAAACCGGTCGGTTCAGAGTTTTTCAACACCCTTGCCGCAAAGCTCGGCACCGATTTCATGAAGTTCGGTGCATCCCTTCCCCCCTGTGACTGGAAGACCAAAGACGCTTTTGCCGCCATGGACATTGCCGGCTACAACTACGGCAACTGGCGCTATAAAAAAGACAGTAAAAAGTATCCCAACCGTCTGATCCTCGGTTCCGAAACTCTGGTGGGCGATGCCTATGATTTCTGGGAAATCGCTAAAACCACTCCCCAGATCGTCGGTGATTTTGTCTGGGCCGGGTGGGACTATATCGGTGAATGCGGTGACAGCAGCCCCGAGTTTGCCGACTATACTTCCGGCAACCCGGAAGACCGTGTTCGCGGCGGCACAAACCGTATCGATATGACCGGCAAGGAATATGCCGAGGCAGATTATACCCGTGTTGCCTTCGAGCTGGAAAAAGGCCCGAAGCTTGCCGTCTTTCCCGTTTACGAAAAGGAGAAGCCCACCATGACCGGCTGGCAGCTGACTCGTGCCATGCGCTCCTGGTCCTGGCCCGGCTGTGACGGACAGGAAACCGAGGTCGAGGTTTATGCCCGTGCTTCTGCCGTTGAGCTTCTTGTGAACGGCACCTCCGTTGGCAAAAAGAGTCCGAAAGCCGGACGCTGCATCTTCCGCACTGCCTATCATGACGGTGAAATCACCGCCGTCAGTTATGATGCATCCGGCCTCGAGATCGGCCGTGACACCCTGCACACCGCAGGAAAGAAAACTGTTTTCCATCTTGAGCCTGAGACAACGCAGTGTTCTCCCGGTGAAATGGTCTATTTCCGCATCCGCATCACGGATGGAAACGGTGAAACCAAACCCATGGAAAAGCTCACCGTCACCGTTTCAGCCGAAAATGGCGAGCTGATGGGCACAGCCAATGCCAGCTGCTCCTACACCGGCAACTTTGCAGGCAATGTCGTTCCGACCTATTTTGGCGAAGCGCAGGCTGTCGTTCGTGCCGGCAAGCCCGGTCCGATCCGTGTCACTGCTGTCAGCGGCAGCTACACAGCGACCGCCGAGGTAATCTGTAAATAAAAAAGGAAATCCGCGTATGATCCCAAATTCTCCCCACTGGCTATGGTATCCCGGTGATTTTGAACTGTACCACGCCATGAAGCAAAACTTCTCCCGTGTGGAGCGGGGATGCTCCTGGCCCGCCTTTTGGAAAAGCGATGCCTTCCGCAACCGGGTTGTCTTCCGCCGTATCTACAATCTGCCGGAAGAGACCACCTTTTACGTCACCGGTGTTGCCGGCTCCGTGGGCTATGTCCAGCTGGATGAAGAAAAGCATCCCTTTGGGGTCCTGATCTTTGCCTCCCCCGGTTCTCACCGTATCTCCATTCACATCGGGTGCATCGGCTGCGTCCCCTCGGTCTATGTTTCCGGTGAGATGATCCGTTCGGATGAAGGCTGGATGGTGGAGGACTATGCCTCTTCTCCGGTTCCTGCTGCATACAACCGATACTATACCGACGTTTCCCGTGATCCTTCCGAATGGGTTTTCTCTGAGACAGTTTATGAACCTGTTTCTGTGGAAGAGCTGGAAGGCGGTGTGCTCTACACCTTTGAAACCGAGCTCACGGCCGTACTGGAAGTCATCGGTCCCGGCTGCCCGGTTGTCTATCTGGGTGAGTCGCGCTCCGAAGCGCTGGACACGCAAAACTGCTATTTCTTCTGCCGTCCTGATGAAGTCACTCACCGTTGTCCGCGTCAGGCCATGCGCTATGCATACCTGCCGGATGTCCGTGCGAAAGATTATTCCGTGCGTGCCATTCACCAGTATACTGACATTCCCCGCCGTGCCTTCTTCACCTGTGATGATGAGGAGCTCAACCGGATTTTCGAAGTTGCCGCCCATACCTTTTCTCTTTGCTCCGGCTGCTTCTTCCTCGACGGCATCAAACGTGACAAGTGGATCTGGGGTGGCGACGCTTATCAGAGTCTTTTTGTCAACCGCTATCTGACGGCGGATGCCGAAATTGAGAAGCGCACGCTTCTTGCACTTCGCGGCAACGATCCGGTCACTACCCATGTCAACACCATTCTGGACTACTCTCTTCTCTGGATTATCAGTCTCGGTGTTTTCCACGAGAGCTACGGCGACGAATCCTTCCTCCGCGATATTTACCCCAAAGCCCGCTCCCTGATGGAGCTCTGCCTCTCACAGCGTGATGAAAACGGCTTCCTCATCGGGCGGGAGCGCGACTGGGTTTTTGTCGACTGGGCAGATTTTGACCGTGACGGTCCTCTCTGTGCCGAGCAGATGCTCTTTGCCGAAGCGCTCCGCGTGCTGGCATCATTCGCGCCTGACATCGAGCAGCAGACCTGGCTTTCACTCCGCTCCGAACTGCTGAAAAAGATTGATCTTCATTTCTGGGATGACGGGAAATGCGCCTATGTTGATTCCTTCTGCTCCGGCAAGCGCCATGTCACCCGCCACGCCAACATCTTTGCCATTCTTTTTAACATTGCAGATGACAGCCGCAGGCATCTTCTGGCGAAATCCGTGCTCTTCAATGATGACATTCCGTCGATCAGCACTCCCTACTTCCGTTTCTTCGAGCTGGAAGCACTCTGCCGTCTCGGTTATCTGGATAAGGTTCTGCAGGAGATCAAGGCCTACTGGGGCGGAATGCTTCGCCTCGGTGCCGTTACCTTCTGGGAGGAATACGACCCCTCCAAACCGCTGGAGCAGCAGTATGAGATGTACGGCGATCCGTTTGGCAAGTCTCTCTGCCATGCCTGGGCAGCCAGCCCCATCTATCTTCTCGTCCGCTACTTTGTCGGTCTTCGTCCCCTCACCCCGGGCGGTGAAACGTTTGAGGCTGACGTGCAGGCGCAATTCTTCCGCAAACTTGACTGTACCTTCCCCATGGGGCAGAAGCAGGTTCACATCTGTCTGCAGGACGGAAAGGTTTCAGTAGAGTCAAAACCGTATACCATTTAATTTTTCATTTGTAAGGAGGACCCCAACATGAGCAAAAAAGGCGGTCTGGCCGGGTTTTATGAGAAGCTTCCCCCCAGCCTGATCAAAAAGAACAACGTGACCCTGATTCCTGAGGGTGCAATCGGCTACCTCGTCGGCCCGACGCTGGCGCTGCTGGCCAACTCTGTCATGTCAAACTACTTCAACAAGTACATGTCAGACGTGCTGCACATCAACAACTGGGCAAAAGGCTTCTTCACCTGGCTTCCGGTAATCTCCGTGATTTTTGTTGTCATCGGCAACATCATTGTCGGCAAGCTGATGGACAACAATGTCTCCAAAGCAGGCAAAGCAAGGCCGCTTCTGCTGCTCTCAGTTCCTCTGAGCCTCATCGCACTGCTTTTCCTCTTTGTCTTCTGTCCGTATAACGCGCTGAACGAATCCTGGCACACCGGTGCTCTGGTCTGCATCGCCATCGGCTATAACCTGTGGTTTGCTTTCGCCTACCCGATGTATTATACCCCGCATGCAGCCCTCGTCAGCCTGTCCACCCGCAACAGCAAAGACCGCAGCCTGCTTGCCACCATTTCCAATGCAACCATGCTGGCAGCTATGGGTCTTTCCAGCATGATTCTCCCCTTCTTCCTCAACCTGCTCTTTGTTTACGACATGAGCGGAAAAGGCACTCCTGTCACCAACGATGCCGGCAAGATCCTCTACTATGTGGATGAAACCGGTGCCGCCATCTACGACGCAGGTCTCTCCCAGAATCACTGGAAGATTTTTGTCATCGCTCTCATTATCATCACCTTTGTCGGTGTCATGATTGAGTATTTCTTCACCCGTGAGCGTGTCACCGAAGAAACCGCAGGTTCCGCCGGCAACGAGAAAAAAGCTCTCTCCACCGGTGCTCAGGCGAAGATCTGCCTGCACGATAAGTTCTGGATCCTCATGATGGTCTTCTTCTTCCTCTACCAGTTCGGCGGTATGATCAAGAATGTCTCCCAGAACTACTTCTGCACAGCCATGTTCCCCGATGCTAACGGCAACTACACTGTCTCCTACGGCGGTCAGCTCCAGGGCACGCTTGCCATCATCGGCGCCATCCCCACAGCCCTTGGCATGGTCATTGCCCTTCCTCTTGCAAACGCTCTTGGCAGCAAGACCAAGGCAATCATCTGTGGTGCGGTTGTTGCCACCATCGGTGGTGCAATCGGTATGCTCGCTCCCTCCAACTGGGTTGTCGTCATTGTCTCCTTCGTCATCAAGGCCCTTGGCTCCACCCCCGCCATGTACCTCTCCCTTGCTCTTCTTGCTGATATTCTCGATCACCAGGAAGCAGTCAACGGTGTCCGTACCGACGGTCTATCCATGACGATCTACGGTGCCATCATCGCCGGCATGACAGGCCTGACCACCGGTGTTCTCAATGCCGTGCTCAGCGCTGTCAACTACGACATCTCCACCCTCCAGACCAACGGTGCCCTCCGTTCCGCCATGCCCTGGGTGTTCATCGGCGGTGAAACGCTGTGCTACCTCGGCATCTTCCTGATCTTCCTCTTCATGAAGGTTGAGAAGTTCGGCAAGATTGACCATAAGGCCATCGTCGAAGATCAGAAGGCTGCTGCCAAGGCAGAAGGCCGCAAGTTCATCTCCGCCGAAGAAAAGATCCGCATGGAAGAAGGCGAAGAAGCCTACCAGGCAGAGCTGAAGAAACAGGCAGACGCAGCCAAGAAAGAAGAAGCCCGCATTGCCAAGCTCTCCCCCGAAAAGAGAAAGGCCGAAAAAGAGGCTGAGGCAAAACTTCTCGAAGAGTTCAACGCTCTCCGTAAAGCTGCCAACCGCCCCTCCATCAAAGCATAATATAATCCCTTTAATAATGCAGAGCCCGCGTTCCCATCAGAGAACGCGGGCTTATTTATTTCTGTCATGACAAAATGACAATATTCCCTGGAAGAAGCAGATTTACGCCGATCGATGAATTTTGTCATTTTGTCATGCCTATTTCCCGAAAAACAAAACCGTGAGCAAAACCTGCTTTTTCAGGCCCGCTCACGGTCTTTATAATCTGTTCAGGAATGCGGGAACAGAACTCTGTCCATAATATAGGCAGGCGTGCAGCTCCAAGCATGGCAGTAGCTGTTCACTACGCTCCCTCCGTATGGAGACCGGTCCGGGTCCTTTCCGTCCCAGCACTCCCAGAAGGTGTCGGCACCCACATCCAGCATGCCGCCCCAATAGTTTTTCAGGTGAGCAATCGCCTCATCCCGAAGCCCTGCCCGCAGCAGGGCCATCACATAGTAATGGTGCAGATAGGGCGTCTGCATGGCAGGCTCATCCATTTCTTCCAGCGTCTTTCGCATGGCCTGTGCTGCCTTCTCCGGTTCTGCCACATCGGCCAGCACCATCCAGATCTGGCTTGCTATCGAAATCTGCCCGTTGGAGACAAAACAGCCCTTTTCCTCATCCCAGAAGCGCTCATAGGCAGCTTTTCGCAGTGCATCCTGCCGTTGCAACAGCCAGTTGGCCTGTGACCAGTCATTTCTCCGTCTGGCAAGCCGTCTGGCATAGCGCAGAGCGAAAATCAGCACACCCTGTGAGCAGGCCGTTTTCTCCAGCTCATCTCCCCAGTCAATGAAGGTGTCCTTCACCGCCTGTTCATTCACAACATCCCCGGCTTCACACTGCCTCAGTGCATACTCCACCTGCTGCATGGCAATATCATAGAGGTCGTTCAGGGCTTCCTCGTCTCCGGTTTCCTGCAGATATTCCTCCAGTGCAACCACATACATCAGCGAGTAATCCATCAGGTAGGTGTCATCTGCCTCCACTGTTGGCTTTGTAAACAGGCATGCACTGACTCTCCCGTCCGGGAATCTGCTTCCGCCGAACAAATAAAGGCATCGCTTCACAAGGTCATAGTTTTTAAAACTCACATAGTTTGTCAGTGCCTGAAGCCGGAAGTCCCCCACCCACAGGCGGCGGTCACGTTTCGGCCCATCCTCAAACACTTCCTGCATGCAGTCAGCCAGTGTCTTGAGACTCACCGAATAGATGCGGTTCAGCTTCTCGTCGCCCGTATCCGGTTCTGCTATTTTTTCAAGCTCCGCAGCAGTTTCCGTCATGCACTCGGCGTGCTTCACCAGCAGCTTATACTTGGGCGAAGTGTCCATCATCGTGATCTTCAGATAACGGAAGGCGTACCGTCTCGGCAGAGTCACCCTCGCAGGCAGCACATCCACATGCACATACTCCTCCTGAATCCAGCTTCTGGAGAGCCATCCGCTGTACTCAAGAGAGTTTTCGCTCAATTCACGGAAATTCTCTGCAAACTTCAGCTTCAGAAAGGCAGGTGCATCCGGGTGGCTGCCGGAGTAGGTAAGATCCAGTGTCACATATCCCACCTGATGCTCACCGAAGTCCAGGCAGATGTTTTCGCCTTTCCCCATGGTGATGTGAGGCAGCTGATGCAGCACAATGTCATTTTTTTCTTTGCTGTAGCGCTCTTTCAGTTTAAACGCTCCCATTGGTTCACGGATGGTATGGTGCAGTGTAGGCTTCAGCTCTTCCGCCCTTGCCAGCAGGCGGGTATCTCCCGTGGGATAAAAATCCGGTATAATGGAAATCAGTGCCATATTTTCCCTCTCTCAGAAAATTCTCTGCAGGAAGTTGTAAAGGGCGAGATGCCAGTTCCCGATGGAGTGATACCGCATGGGGAAGACATCAAAATCTGTGTTCACACCCGTTGTAAGCCTCGGCTCTATGGAGAGCAGCCCGTCCGTGTCCTGCAGTTGACGCGGCAGAGCAAAGTCAAACACGCCGGAAGAGACGTACAGATAATGGATCGGCAGCTCCCGGAACTCTTCGCTCTGAATGGTCTGCTGAAAATACTCCCGATCCGTCCGGCTGCCGCTGAAGGTTCCGAACCAGGAAAACCAGTCCAGACTGCCGCAGAATGCGGAATGATAGGTCGTTACGGCTCCCCGCGAAAGCCCCGCAAACGCCCGGTGATCTCTGGAAGCTGCAAAGCCCTCCGCATCCGTTGTTTCCGCCCAGGTGGAATATTTGCTCTCTACAGCAGGCATCAGGTCATTGCGCAATTCCTCGCGGAAGGAATAAGTCAGCGGATCCAGTCCCGTGTCCTTCAGGTCATCTTCCACATAGAATGTCGGTGTTACAATTATCAACGGCTCAATGTCGCCCCGCGCGATCATGTTATCCAGCATGGTTTTATTAGTTTCGTGGGTGCTGAGCCAGTAATTCTCATCATCGCCCGTGCCGTGCATCAGGTAAAGGATATTGTATTTCTCGCTCTCATCATATCCGTAGGGCAGATAGACCAGTGCCCTCTTGTTCAGCGTCCGGCTGTCCGTGCCGTATGCTTTGGTTTCATAGATAAGCTCTTCCAGCGTCCCGGCATTTTCACACGGTACACTGTCCAGCTCCGTGGGCACCGCCCACATGGTGTGGCGGGCAATCCCGGTTGCCTTCTTGTCCTTCATGGTCCATCCGCCCCACACAGCAAGGGCACAGGCACATATCAATGCACACAGAATCAGTTCCCTTGCCGGAACTGCTTTGTGCTTTTCCTTCTTCCGGAGCATCAATACCGTGCCGCATATAGCTGAAACGGCAGCGACCCCCATCTGTACCCAGAATCCCCAGTTATAATGGGTCGTTTCGGCATAGTTGGTTGTGTTGCCCAGCACAAAGCTAAACCCGGCAATCACAATGTTCAACCAGGGCAATCTGCCCCTCCATGCTGCCACAGCAATCAATACGAATGCCGTCTCGATAATCAGCATGGTCACGCTCGCTTCCAGTGACCCTAGAATTAAATACCCCAGCACTTCATTGATACCATATGCAGCAATGATGATCATTGCAAATAAGGTTATTCTATCCGTCCATGAAGTTTTCATAGTGTTCCCCTGTTTTGAAAAGATGCAGTCAAACTATAGGCTCCGCGAAGAGTTTTGTCAACAGTTTTCCTGCCGTGTCAGATCCTGCACCCACTTGTATTTCCGAAAGCGGATCATCACCCAGGGGATCTTTCCCACCTCATCCAGGCAGGTGCATGCGTACACCGCAAGGACAGGCCAATGGAGCACAAATGCCCCCAGCAAAGCCATTGGGATGGCAATCCCCCACATGCATACTGCCAGGCTGTACATGTCAAAAATCGCATCTCCGCCTCCGTCCAGCACGCCGTTTATCGTCACCGTGTTGACGCATCTTCCGATCATGTAAATCCCCATAATAATCATCATGCCGGTCAGGTAACTTCTCGCCTGGTCAGTCAGAATCACCATGCGTACCACCAGCGGCGTCAGCAGAAACACCAGTGCCATGGAAGCAAAACCGATAACCCATGACAGATTTTTCAGTCTGATTCCGTATGCCTTTCCAAGCTCCAGATTGCCGGAGCCCAATGCATTGCCCACAAGGATGCCTGCAGCACTGCCCACACCGTTGCAGGCGCAGCAGATCAGGTCTCTGATCACCGCAGCCACCGAGTTAGCTGCAGCTGCATCAACACCCATATGTCCGATGATTGCCGTGTAGGATGTAAAGCCCACACCCCAGAGCAGAGATCCTCCCATCAGGGGCAGGCACTGTCTTCGAAAGTCTGAGGCGAGCAATCGGTTTCCTTTCAGCAGCCTTTCCCATGCCGGGCGCAGATAGCCCTCTTTCCCGGAAAAATAGATACATAGACCCAGCTCAATCACCCGTGCTATAGTCGTGGCGAGAGCTGCTCCTCGGGCATTCATTCTGGGTGCTCCCAGCAGACCGAAGATAAACACCGCATTGAAAAGAATATTCAAAATCACTGCCGAAGAGCTGATCCAGGCATTCGGGTGCACATGGTCCGTAATTTTCATTACCGTCAGGTAACACTGGGAAATGCCCGTAATCAGATAGGACCATCCGGCAATCCGGAGGTAAGCACTGCCGATTTCTATCAGCTGCCTGTCATGGGTGAATATCTTCATCAGTCCTTCCGGCATCAGCTCGCATCCGGCAAAAAACACCAGAGACAACACGCCGCAATATCGCAGCATCATGCTGAACAGTTCCCTGATGGTCCCGCTGTCCCCTTTTCCGAAATACTGTGCTCCCAGAATTGCTCCCGCTCCTGTGATCGCCATCAGGAACATGTTCTGCACAAACTGAATCTGCGACGCCAGTGAAACCGCCGTCATCTCCTCCTGGGCAACCTGCCCCAGCATCAGTGCATCCCCGGCAGCCACCAGGGCCAGCATCAGGCTCTGCACGGTAATCGGCAATGCAATTGTGTACAGCCGCTTGTAAAAAGCCTTGTTGTCCGTCCTCATGGGTCCGTTTCCTCTCCGATAGCAAATGCCATTATTATAGAAAATCCTGTCTGAAAAGTAAAGCATCTTTCTGCGAGAAATCTGCCCTTGCATAATACATTCAGTGCTGGTATAATACCGGTAGTTAGATATGTCTAACTACCGGTATTATATCACTGTTTTTTATTCTCAGAAAGGAGGTATGAATTATGAAGGATGCAGTTCTCGGCTTGCTGATTCCCTTTCTCGGCACGGCAGCCGGTTCCGCCTGTGTCTTTTTTATGAAAAAGGATCTCAGTGTTTCTGTTCAGCGGGCATTGACGGGTTTTGCCGCCGGCGTCATGGTAGCTGCCTCCATCTGGAGCCTCCTGATCCCCGCGATGGACCAGTCTGAAAATCTCGGCAGGTTGTCGTTTCTTCCTGCATTCATCGGTTTCTGGCTCGGTATTCTCTTCCTTTTGCTGTTGGACCATATCATTCCTCATCTGCACCGATATGCCAGTCAGCCTGAGGGGCCGAAAAGCCATTTGGCAAAAACCACCATGATGGTTCTTGCCGTTACCCTTCACAACATTCCGGAGGGCATGGCTGTCGGCGTGGTGTATGCTGGTCTTCTGACCCACACTGCAGAAATATCCTCCGGTGGGGCTCTGGCCCTGGCTCTCGGCATAGCCATCCAGAATTTTCCGGAAGGTGCCATCATTTCCATGCCGCTCCATGCGGAAGGCAAAAGCAAAAACGCTTCCTTTCTCTACGGGGTTCTCTCCGGTGCGGTGGAGCCGATTATCGGTGCGCTCACTGCTCTCAGTGCAAGCCTCGTTGTGCCGGCTATGCCCTATCTGCTCTCCTTCGCAGCAGGCGCTATGATTTATGTTGTTGTGGAAGAGCTGATCCCGGAGATGTCAGCCGGGGAGCACTCTAACATCGGTGTCCTCCTCTTTGCCGTCGGCTTTACGCTGATGATGGCACTGGACGTTGCCCTGGGATAACTAAATCAGACAGCGAAAACTCCGGAAAAGGCTGCTCCGATTATTATAATCGAAGCAGCCTTCCCTTTTTATGGAGATAGAGGATATGGATATAAAGAAATCATTTCTCTCCCCGGCTCAGTTCCGGATGTTTACCGGGAAGCAATGCTCTGATATTTACGCAAGCGCAGCGCCGAGTGCTTTGCAGGATGCAACAGCCTCATCATCCGGTGCCTCATTGCAGATTACACTGTCAGCGGCAAGCTCGGCACCGTCATTTTTGCAAGTCTCTTCCCAGCTGGCCATCCAGTCACCGCCGCCCCAGCCATAGGAGCCGAACAGACCGATTTTCTTTCCACTGAGCTCTCCCTCGCAGCTTTCAAATGCCGGGAGGAACGTTCCGTCTTCCAGTTCTTCCGCACCCATTGCAGGGCAGCCGAAAGCGATTGCGTCGTACTCTGCCACATTCGCTCCGCCAAATGCACTTTCGTCCAGATTAAACACATTGACGGATGCGCCTGCACCCCGTGCACCCTGTGCCACTGCCTCAGCCATTGCTGCCGTGTTTCCGGTCCCGCTCCAGTATACCACTGCTACTTTACTCATTTTCAATATTTCCTTTCCTGGTAAATCATTATTTCTATTTCAACCGGCTACAGCAAGCTTCTCCAAAGATACCCCGCTGAAAAACTGCCGGCAATAGACCTCTGTACATTTTTTATAGCTTTCAAAAATTCTTTGGGCCCTTTGAACATCACCGTAAACCTTCCAGATTCCGGTATATTTCTGCCCATTCGGCTCTTGAATGAATCCCTCCACATCCTCGGGCGGATATCCGAGAAAGAGTCCGATTTCATGCGGAAATTCATCCGCATCCTTCAGCCGCTCCATCAGTCTCGCAAGGCACTGCTCCGGCATCATCGGGCAGTATCCTCTCTCCTGCAGGATTTTTGCGGCTTCCGGGTTCTCAGGTCTTATCGAAAAATATCCGCATTCCTGATTTTCTCCACTGCCTGCCCTGATCTGAGGGCAGGCAGTGCTTTTAAAAAAACTTCGCTCACGCAATTTTTTTGTTGAAAAACGGTTCGGTTTGCTCTATACTCTCACCACTATGAACACAACACCAACAAATTCTTCTGTTCGTAAAAATCTGACTGCCCCTTATGCTCTCATCCAGGGTTCCTTCTGGATGAGCTTTTGCACTGCTGTCAGTTTTGCTTCCGTTTACCTTCTCGGCCTGCACTATACGAACTCTCAGCTTGGCCTGATCCTCGCTGCCGGCAATCTCCTCGGTGCCCTTCTCGGTCCGGAGCTTTCCGCCTGGGTTGACAGGTCTGACAGGGTCTCGGCCTTATCTCTGATTCCGCCGGTCCTCACACTTCAGGCTGTCATGCTCGTCATTCTCTGCCTCAATCCCGTGAAGGGGATCATCACCACCGTGGCGTATACCCTTTATATTGCCTTTACCCTGACGGTGAATTCTCTCAATCTCAAGCTCTATTCCGACGCGGTTTACTACGGTCTCTCCGTTAACTACGGCCTTGCCCGTGGCATCGGTTCTGCTGCCTATGTTCTTCTCTCCACGTTCCTCGGCATGTTGATTGAGGGCATTTCTCTGCGCCTCGTCCCCCTCTCGGGTCTGCTGATGTGTGCCTTCCAGTTTGCAGCCTTTCTGATCATTCGTCCTTCTCTTCCTGACATGGCTGTCTCCTCCGCTGATTCCAAAACCGAAGCTTCATCCATGTTTGCCTTTCTCCGTAACAACCGCAAATTCTCCGTTCTGCTTCTGGGCGTTGCACTGCTCTTTTTCTCTCATAACATCATTGTCACCTTTCTCATCAACATCACCAACAATGTTGGGGGCGACACCAGCGACATGGGGCTCATCAACGCCTTCATGGCTGCAGTGGAGATCCCTGTTATGATGCTCTATCATACCTTATTCGGAAAACGCCGCCCGGGAAGCCTTATGCGCGTTGCTTTCCTGTTCTTTGTTCTGAAAGCAATTGCCATCGCCCTCGCACGGAGCATCCCTGCTCTTCTGGCAGCCTTTCTTCTGCAGGCACCGTCCTTTTCGCTTTACACGTCGGCCATCGTCCCTTATGTCGATGAAGTTATTCCTTATAAAGATTCCGCAAAAGCACAGAGTCTCGCCTACACCATGACGACTGTCGGCAGTGTTCTCGCAAGCCTGCTCGGCGGTGTGCTTTATGACCGCACCACGGTCAATGCCACGCTCTGGGTTGCCTTCGGCATCTGCACGGTCGGCGCTCTGGTTGCCGTCTTCGGTGTTCAGGAGGGGAAATAATCTCACCCGGGCACCTTCCGTCTTCCTGTCTGTTTTTCACAAAAACAGGCAGGCATTTTTGTTGACTATGCCGAAAACAATTTCTTCCCGCAAAATCTGTTTTATATTCCTTCATTTTCATAGTATAATGAGAATTCCAAACCGATTCTCCGGCAGTCCGGATCCCCCGAGGCATTTATGAATAACGAAATTCTGATAACAAATAAAGACTGTGATAAGCTTCTTCGTGCCCACGACGGCGACTGCGCCCTGCTCTTTCTCTGGCATGCCGCAACGGGCAGCAGCGATCTGGAACAGGCCGCAGGCGATCTTTGCATGACGCTCTCCCAGGTGAGGGACGCTTCCGAAAAGCTTGGGAGAATGAAGCTTTCCTCCCCCGCCCGCATCACTGAGTCATCCGCTGTCTCTGCTCCTTCCGTGCCCGCTTCTGCGGTTCCTTCTGCGGCAGCCCCCTCTCCGGCAGCTTCTTCCGCTTCTGCCCCTGCTCCTGAAAGACAGCAAAAGAAAGAACTGTCTCCTCCTTCCGATGAGCTCCCGGAGTATACGGCAGAAGAGATAGAATCCTGCACCCGCTCCGACAGCGGCTTCAAAGCCGTTCTGGACGCTGCAAAGCAGATTCTCGGCAAGCAGCTCGCCCGTCATGATATGAGCCGCCTGCTCGGCATTTACAACCATCTCGGTCTGTCCGCAGAGGTGATCTATGTCCTCCTGCACTACTGTGCCGAGCTCTATCGCGGCCCGGAAGGTGCCGAGCGCAGGCCAACCATTCGCGCCATCGAGCGTGAGGCATTTATCTGGGCGAACCGTGGCATTCATACCCCGGAGGAGGCAGAAGCCTATGTGGAGGCGCAGAAGGCACTTCACTCCAGCTTTGGCCAGATCAAAAATGCTCTCGAGATTTACGACCGCAAGCTGATCTCCTCCGAAGAGGCCTATTTCTCCTCATGGCTTCAGATGGGCTTTGAGGTGGATGCAATCCGGCTTGCCTATGAGCGCACCATACGGAATACCGGCAAGCGTGCCCTTCCTTATATGAACACAATTCTCTCACGCTGGCATGAGTCCGGCCTTCATACTGCCGAAGCGATTGAAAAGCAGGATCCGGAAGTCGGCCGCAAACCTTCCTCCTCCAGCTCCGGGGCACGGAATAAGCCCCTTCGTCCCTTTACGCCGACCGATTTCGGCGATCTATCATGATTCCCGGGGGTATACAACCATATGTCTGCAAAATACAATATTCTCATCATAGGCGGCGGCCCCGCAGGGCTCACCGCTGCAACCTATGCAAGGCGGGCGGGTAAGTCCGTTCTCGTTCTGGAAAAAGCGGCTTTCGGCGGTCAGATCACCTGGAGCCCGAAAGTGGAAAATTTTCCCGGAGCACTCTCCATCTCCGGAGCCGAACTTGGCGACCGTCTTCTGGAGCAGGCAATGGCCCAGGGTGCCGAAGTGGAAATGGAGGAGGTCACCTCTCTCCGCAAAGACCATGCCGAGTTCATTGTCGGCACAGAGTCCGGTGCGGAGTACACCGCATCTGCAGTCATTCTTGCAACCGGTGCAAGGCCCCGTACCATGGGCCTCCACGGGGAGGACGATTTTATTGGTAACGGCATCAGCTTCTGCGCCGTCTGCGACGGTGCCTTCTATGCCGGCAAGGATGTAGCCGTCTACGGCGGCGGCAGCAGTGCTCTTCAGGATGCGCTTCTTCTTTCCGAAACCTGCCAGTCTGTTACGCTGATTCATCGGCGCAGTGCATTTCGCGGTGAAGCCGCCCTGGTCGATGCACTCAAAGCCCGCGGCAATGTCCGCTTTTTAATGGACACCACCATTGACGCCGTCTCCGGCGATGGTTCGCTTGCTGCCCTCCATCTCAACCATGCTGAAACAGGTGACACTCTGCCGATTGATGGGCTCTTCGTTGCCATTGGCCACGTGCCTGACAACTGGGCATTTGCCTCCCTCCTCACGCTGGATGCCTCCGGCTATGCACTCTCCGGTGAAGACTGTCTGACCAGAACCCCCGGCCTCTTCGTTGCCGGTGACTGCCGGGCAAAATCCATCCGTCAGGTGACTACCGCTGCGGCAGACGGTTCTGTTGCCGCCCTCGCCGCCTGCAGCTATCTTGATGCCCTATGAATGACACCTCCGTCAAAAAAGAGCATGCCGTGCTCGCCGGTCTCAGTGCCCTGAGCATGGAGCCCTCCGAGCGTTCTACCGACGTCAGTATGGATGAGCTTGCCTCCCTTGTTGAAACTGCCGGCGGTGAGCCCGTCGCTCTCATCATGCAGAATCTTCCCTCTCCCAACACCCACAGCTTTATCGGTGAGGGTAAAGTCAAAGAGATGAAAGATCTGATTGAAGCCAACGAGTGCGACCTTGCTGTCTTCGACAATGAGCTCACACCATCCCAGATGCGTGTCCTCAGTGAAGAGCTGGGTGTAAAGGTTCTGGACCGCTCCGGCCTGATTCTTGACATTTTCGCCCAGCGTGCTCAGACACGGGAAGGTCAGCTTCAGGTAGAGCTTGCCCAGTATAAATATCTCCTCCCACGCCTTACCGGTATGTGGACGCACCTTGTCCGCCAGACGGCCTCCGGCGGTTCCTCGCCCATCGGCACACGTGGCCCCGGTGAAACCCAGCTGGAGACCGACCGGCGCCATATCCGCCGCAAAATTCAGAAGCTGGAGGAAGAGCTCTCCGACGTCCGCAAGGTTCGTGAAACCCAGCGTCGCCGGCGTGAGAAAAACGCTATGCCCGTCGTTGCTCTTGTGGGCTATACAAACGCAGGCAAAAGCTCTCTCCTCAACTGTCTGACAGATTCTGATATTCCTGCCAACGACCGGCTTTTTGATACCCTTGATACCACCACCCGTCGTTTCCGCATTGATGAGACGCAGGAGGTTCTCATCAGTGATACGGTCGGTTTCATCCGCAAGTTGCCTACCCATCTCATTGAAGCCTTCAAGGCCACCCTGGAAGAGCTTTCCTTTGCCGATGTTCTTCTCCATGTCATTGACCTTTCCAACCCCGAGTGGGAAGCACAGGTTCGTGTCGTGGAAAGCCTGATCCGTCAGCTTGGAGCCGAGCAGACCCCCTGCATTAAGGTCTTCAACAAATGTGATAAGTATATGGGCATCCTCCCCCACGGGGAAGATATCATCTGTATCTCCGCCAAAACCGGTGAAGGTACGGCTGATCTCGTGCAGAAGCTTGCCGACCTGCTGGATCGCGGGAAAAGGCATGTGCATCTCTCTGTCCCTTATCAGAATGCAGGCGTTACCGATCTTCTCAACCGCGAGGCTATCGTCGAATATCTGGAATACACCGATACATCCATCGAAATTGATGCTGTTGTCACCCCTGATGTTCTTGGACGTGTAAAACAGTTCATCCCCGGGTGGACGGAACCCCATGAGGACTGGGAATCATGAGCGGTTATCGTGTTCCCGCCAGGCGGGGTGAAAGTGAATACGTTGAAAAACGCTCCAGCTTTCTCGGCGTCGTGGAACCGGTCTCAACGGAGGAGGAAGCCCGTGCTGTCATCGCTTCCGTTAAAAAGCTTCATCATGACGCCCGCCATAACTGCTGGTGCTATCTCATCAACGGCGGCCCCGAGCGTTACTCAGACGATGGTGAACCTCAGGGCACGGCCGGTATCCCCATGCTGGAAATTTTCCGCAAAGAAGGCATCACCAACGCCGTCTGCGTAGTCACCCGCTATTTTGGCGGCATTCTTCTCGGCACCGGCGGGCTCCTCCGTGCCTACACGCGAGCAGCGAAAGATGCCCTCGACGATGCTGGAACGGAAGAAATTCTCCCCAAAGTTCACTTCTTTCTCTCCTGCCCCTATTCACTTGCCGAGCGAATCCGTCTTGAAACGGTTTCCTTCGGCGGCTGCGTAGACGATATTTCCTACGAAGCGCAGGTATCCATGCACATCAGCATTCTGGAAGACCGGGCTGATGCCTATTCCGCCCGCATCTTTGACATGACTTCAGGTTCTGTCTCTCCTGAACGGGAACAAGAAAAAAGCTGCTGATCATTCAGCAGCTTTTCCCTTGATGGAGATGGAGAAGGAGATAAAGTAATACACGAAATCAGAATGGATTCTTCAGAGTTAAGCTTGATTAACTCTGAAGTTAATATACACTAACTTTTAGTCTTTGTCAAGTGTTTTTTTCATATTCTTTTGAACTGATTTTAAGGAGGCTTCCACATGACCCTGTCATCTGAAATTCTGCGGGATGCAGAAATCATTTACAATTTTCACGCTTCCTTCAGCTCTCCTCCCGGCAGGGCAGACTTCCTTCTCCTTGCCGGCAGCCACGACCTCCGTGTCCCTTTATACGCCGCAAAGCTTTATCATCTCGGCTGTGCTCCCCTTCTGCTCTGCAGCGGAGGATACGGCAAAATCACCGATGGGCTCTTTCATGATCCCGAAGCCGTCGTCTTTTCACGGGTCTGCACGGAAAACGGAGTTCCGGATTCCTGCATTCTTCTGGAGCAGAAATCCACCAACACCGGTGAAAATTTTTCCCTCAGCAGAAATCTGCTGAGGGAGCTCAAAATCTTTCCGAAAACCGGTATCATTGTCTGCAAACCCTATATGTCTGCTCGTACCTGGGCAACAGCTTCCATGCAATGGCCGGAGGTAACCTGGTCCGTCAATGCTCCTCCCATTCCGTTTGCGGAGTATCCGACGGCCGATGCCCCCATCGAGCAAGAGATTCACCTCATGGTGGGCGATCTCCAACGGCTTAGCGTCTATGCCGAAAAGGGTTATCAGGTGCCGGTCTCCGTCCCGGATGATGTCTGGCCTGCATACGATCGTCTCGTTGCAGCCGGCTTTGACAGCCAGGTCATCCGTTAGGTCTCTTCATCTGCTTTCTCAAGCAGATGAAGCTTTTCCGCTCTGCTCAGTCGCTTGATATGCCACTCCCGGCTTAATGCCTCATGTCTGTTCTCATACTCTTCAAAATACACAAGCTCAACCGGCCGGCGCGATTTTGTATATTTCGCGCCGGTCCCGTTATTATGTGCCGCAATTCGACCTTCCAGATCAGTTGTCCACCCGCAGTAAAGTGAGTCATCCGCACATCGCAACAGATAGACATAGTTCCTCTCTCGAAGATTATTCTTCTCCATACTGCACTCTCATGTCAGTTGATTCAGTATTATGTAAAGTGGATTACGTCAAATTCCTCTGAAGTAGAAGGAGAAGCTCAGGTTTTCTTCTGCAGGCAGCAGATATTCCGGATGCACTTTTGCACCCCAGCTGTCATCGCCGCCTATACCCATCTGTCTCCATGCCACGCGCACAACCGTGTGATGCACCTCCGGCAGTTCATAGGCATGCTCTGCGTTCTCCAGTTCATGCGGCGTAAAGGGAAGAACATTTACAAACAGCTCATCTCCAAAGAACATCATTCCCCGCCCCCTGCGGTCAGTCACTTTTGCCCAGCGCACACCGCATTTATTTCCACATTCCTGAGGCACCAGATACTTTGCAAGGTTCTCTTCAACTTTCTTCTCATAGATGCCGAGCTTCGCACCTCTCTGCCTGTCTGCATAGGTTTCCTCCGGCCCAAGCCCGTACCAGCAAACCCTGTCATAATCTGCATCCAGTTTAAACATCACACCGAATTCCGGCATGTCGCAGAGTCCCTGCACCGCATCATAGGAGAGTGTGGATTTGACTGTCCCGTCTCCAAACACCTCATAGGTAAGCCTGCAGCTGCTCTTCGGGCTGGTCGGCATATAATACCGATACGAAACAACCACACTGTTCTCCTTTTCCTGCACATCAGGATACAGGAAAGGCTGTTCTCCGCCTTTTGCTGTTGCATAGAGGCTTGCAATTTTCCACTGTGCATACCGCTGCATCATCTGGTTGCCTCGATCGTTGTCAATCGGTGCCCTCCAGAAGTTTGGCATCGGTACTGCTTCAATCAGTTCTTTTCCGCCGAAAACGTAGGAGGTCAAGCCCGGATTCAGTGCAGAAAACATCGCAGAAAAGTTTTTGCCGCGTACACCGAGGTTCCAGTTACCGTGAATCACCTTCAAAGATTCCGTGCAGGAATAGGGCACGAATTCCCGTTTAAAAACTTTCTGTCCGAAGGCCACCTCGTGCCCGGCCTTGGCCCAGGCAGTGTCCTCCTTCAGTGTAAAAGAGACAATTATAGAGAATTCCGGGCTCTGTTTTCCGTTTACGGATGCTGCTCTTTCCAGCGCTTCCATCCGTGACAAGAATTCTGCCGGAATCGGATAGGTTTTCTCAGAAAGCGGCGGAACAGAAATATCCAGCTTCTTCTGCTGCGTCGTCTCACCGTCTCTCAGCAGAATTGCTGCAGCTGAAAAAACGGCTGTATCTGTAAACAGATATCTGTTTCTTACTGTAAAGTGTGTCTCCGAAAAATCTACGGAAATACTCTGATAATTGTATTTAACTTCCTGCATCTTCGGTGAGGGTTTTCTCTCTCCGCCGTAAACAATTCCGTTTCCGCTGAAGTTATAATCTGTCGGCCGTTCTCCGTGATCTCCGCCGTACGCCTGAAACCATCTGCCGTATCTGTCTTTTTTATAGATTGACTGGTCAACATAATCCCAGATGAATCCGCCCTGATATCTCTTCTCCCGGTTTGAAAGATCCGTGTATTTGTGCATAGCGCCGCATGAATTGCCCATAGCATGGGTATATTCACACAAAATAAACGGTTTCTCAGGGTGTTCTATGAGAAATTCCTCTATTTTCTCCACCGGCGTATACATCTGGCTTTCCATATCGCTGGTATCAGGATAGCTTCTGTCATTTCTGATTCCCTCATAATGCACAAGCCTTTTCCCGTCCAGCTTCCGGAAGAGCTGGCTCATCTCGTAAATGACCTTCCCGCCGTATGATTCATTTCCGCATGACCAGATCAGAATGCATGGGTGGTTTTTATCTCTCTGATAAACGGAATTGACCCGATCCAGCAGCAGATCTCTGTATTCTTCCCTGTCCTTCGGGATCGGATCTCCCTGGCCTCTCAGCATGGCATCCCACATTCCGTGGGTCTCCATGTTGTTTTCATCCATCACATACAGCCCGTACCGGTCACACAGGTCATACAGAGCCGACTGATTCGGATAATGTGACGTGCGGATCGCGTTAATATTGTTCTGCTTCATCGTCACAATATCCTGAACAAGCTCCTTGCGGTTCGGAACTCTGCCTGTTACAGAGCTGAAATCATGCCTGTCCACGCCCTTGAAAACAATGCGTTTTCCGTTAAGGAGCATCAGGCCGTCCTTCATTTCGAATCTGCGGAATCCTACCATCTGGCTGATGACTTCAGTGATCCCCCTGTTCTGGTCCTTCACTTCCACCAGGAGTTCATAAAGCTCAGGTTTTTCAGCACTCCAGAGCTCCGGATTCCTTACGGTCAGCTCTGCAGTTGTCATCCCCTTCTCTATTCTGACAGTCTGCACGGTCAGCAGCCGGTCCTCTCTCCTCAGATAAAAATGAAGTGTGCCCTCTCCTTTGCATTCTGCCCGGATTGTCACGGTTCCTTCGGAGAAATCCTCTGCTACTTCCGGTACGACAGATATATCTTCAATTGCCGTATGCGGCAGCATGTACAGATATACACTGCGGAATATTCCTGAAAACCGGTAAAAATCCTGGTCTTCAAACCAGCTGCCCGGGGTCCACTTGAATACACGTACTGCAATTCTGTTGCTTCCCCGGTGCAGCACATCAGTCAATCTGAAATCTGAAGGGTCAAAGCTGTCCTCACTGTAACCGACGTAATGCCCGTTCACCCATACAGCAAAACCGCTCTCCACGCCTTCAAATGTTATGTTAACTTCTTCATTAGCAAAACTCTCAGGCAGCTCGAAATCCAGGACATAATCCGCCACAGGATTAAAAAATTCCGGAACCTCTCCCGGCTCCAGCTTGTCCGTTCCGTCCCACGGATACTGGGTGTTCACATACGCCGGTGCATCATATCCCTCCATCTGAATGTGTGCCGGTACATGGATATAGTCCCACCCCGAAACATCATAATTCTCTGCCCAGAACCGTTCGGGGGCCGCATGGATATTCCTGCCATAATGGAACTTCCACAGTCCGTCAAGGCTCATCCTCAGGGTGGTTTCTCCGGAAGTAAGCTCATCCATGCTGCGGTAAGCAACATGATCAGAATGTGCTTTCAGGCGGTTATCCTGAAATATAGCCGGGTCCTTTACAATTTTCTCATAACTGAATTCTTTCATATTCCTCCACGCATGATTCTTTGCGTAAAAACTGCGCTCTCCGCTCCCGTCTTGGGTTGGGAGAGCGCATCTGTCAAAACTTTAAGTTTGCTCTTCTGATCGGATCTCTTGTTATTATACCATTTTATTATCATTCAAACAAGCCGGCAGTTTTTCTTGTGATTTTGCTATCATAATGGTATACTGTGTATATCATGTAGCACGATATATAAAGGAGGACCTCCAACATGGATAAAACCTACCTGGGTTGGCAGGAGTGGAATTTTAAAAGCCTGCAGACCGAGTATACATCGCCCACACCCCTGCTTGCGGAAGACGGTACTCTTCTGGCAAAAGGCTGGGCGAGGAAGAATGTATTCATCTATGATCGCAACCGTGTCAAACATGTCATGCGCAGAAAGGAATGGGATTTTTACCAGATCTCTGACGGACACTACATGGCCCAGGTCAGCTTCGCCAACATCTCCCTCGGCGGCTACGCTTCAGCTGTTCTTGTAGATCTTAAGGAGGGTAAAACCCTCGTCTCTTCCATGGCTCCCTTTGTCGGCGGAAAAGACCGCTATATCCTTCCTCCTCGCGGAGATGAACCGAACCATGTCAGTTTTCGGGTAGGTAAAGCACTTTTTGAAGCTGACACTACCGAGCAGAAACGAACCCTTCGCTTTGCGAACGGAGATATCTGCTGCGAATTTGAAATGGACATCATGCCCGGTCTGGAGAATATAACTACCGTTCTTCCCTTCACCGGTCATCCGGATCGCTATTTCATGACGACGAAGCAGAACTGCATGCCCTGCAGCGGCACTTTCAAAACCCCGGATACATCTGTTTCTTTCTCAAAAGATAACACCTTCTGCATCCTCGACTGGGGTCGTGTCTGCACGCCCTATTCTCTCGTCTGGTACTGGGGCAACGGTTCCGGCTGGGTGAATGACGCCGAAGGCCAAAAACATCTTTTCGGGTTTGAAATCACCTGGGGCATCGGCAATGAATTCAATGCCACCGAAACATGCGTCTTCTATGACGGCAAAGCCCATAAAATCGGAGCAGTTGACGTGGAGACCTTCCCGAAGCCGGACCGGTACATGCAACCCTGGAAGTTTATTTCCGAGGACGGCCGCTTCAACCTCACCATGCAGCCCTTCTATGACCACCACAGTGATCTGAATGTCTTTGTCATGCGTATGCACAGCCATCAGGTGCATGGCTTATGGAACGGCACTGTTGTGCTCGATGACGGCCGGGTGCTTGAAATCCACGATCTCTATGCTTTCTGTGAATATGTGGAAAACCGCTGGTAGTGCGTAATGCTCTTTCTGAGCACCTTTCTACTACTAAAAAACCGCTGCAACCGCAGCGGTTTTTGTTCTCTATCCTCTTATACTCTTGCTTCTTTGCGCATCCTGGATACTATGGTCACGGTGCTCTTTCGAAATTCGTTTTCGGAAATTGCCTTGTGCTCAAAAAGTGTTTTCA
Organism: Oscillospiraceae bacterium; assembly: GCA_902778665.1. Taxonomy (GTDB): domain Bacteria; phylum Bacillota; class Clostridia; order Oscillospirales; family Oscillospiraceae; genus Limivicinus. The sequence continues at coordinate 26,793 of CACYYN010000012.1, forward strand.
ATGTCTGAAGCTGTGTTTCCAGCAGATCTTCCACGCTTTTAATCCTGGTAGGCGCTTCCTTCGCCTCTGCAATGATATTCATCCCTGTCTTAACCTCCTGATGAACATTGTTGTAGTCAGCGATTTATATTATACCAGACCGGTGAAAAAAAGCATATCGACAACCCGCACAAGAAACCGCTGGATTTTTTTGTTTTTTCGTTCATTCTCTCTATTGACAATTACACACTGTTACGCTCTGTCCGACATTGGAAACAGATTGATAGCCACATTCGTTGCAAAATGGAATTCTCTATGGATATGCCTAACAAGTCCGGTTTTCATTTCCCCAGTCACACAGCTTGTCTAACACTGTCATGAGTGAGCGTCCCCTTTCACTCAGTGTATACTCTACCTTTGGAGGAATCTGAGGATACACAGTGCGAACGATCAGGTGATCCGCTTCCAGCTCTTTCAGGTTCTGGCTCAGTGTTTTATCCGCTACCTTTTTCAGGTATCTCTGCATCTCATTAAAACGGACCGGCTCATACTCCATCAGGCAATAAAGGATTACCGGTTTATATTTTCCGGAAATCAGCGAAAGGGTGTAACTGTATCCGGTTTTGCTGAAATCCGCATTTTCAATCAGCTTCTTTTGCATGGCTTACCTCTTGGTAAGTACCTTACCGGTAAGTAGGTACTTGTTTTTTTCCGCTGACATGGTATCATATTTTATGGAAAATTACAACAGCCGGCCTGCAAAAAACCATAGGCCCTGAGAAAGCTAGAAAGGATCCTGTTATGAAAAAAGATTTTGGTGTGCATCCGTTCTTGTTCCCCATGCCGACATACATGGTCGTCACCTACAATGAAGATGAGACCGTAGATGCCATGGCAATGGCCTGGGGCGGAATCTGTGCAGAAAATATGGTCGCCCTGAACCTCGAAGAGGACCACAAAACCGTTGCCAACCTGAAAGCCCGCGGCGCTTTCACACTTTCCGTGCCCGGCAGAGACACTCTCGCCGAATCCGATTTTATGGGCATTGCCAGTGCCAACCAGATTCCCGAGAAGTTTTCCGTCACCGGCCTGCATGCGGAAAAGAGCACCCGTGTGGACGCTCCCATTATCACGGAATATCCTCTGACGCTGGAGTGCAAAGTCGTTGAGATGCAGGATCAGCCCTATGGCCTGCGTGTGCTTGGCGAAATCGTCAACGTCCTTGCGGACGAGGCAGTTCTGGATCAAGAGGGCAAAATCGATTGCGGCAAGCTGAACACCTTCCTCTTTGACCAGATGCGTAATGATTACTATGCCGTCGGTGAGGTATGCGGAAAGGCCTGGCATTCCGGCGCTCCCTTCGTCAAGAAGGCACGTAACGGCTGATCTGCCGACCGGCTTCAGGATGTTCTGAATCCCCCCTTCCTGCTTCAATTCTGAAATTCAGCCCTGAGCATTTGGAATCTTTCCTGAATGCTCAGGGCTTTTATTATCCGTCTGACCGAAGCGAAAACTCATCGCATCATACAGACCGTCTCGACCGGTTTACTTGTCTTCTTCCTTCTCCAACCGTTTCAGCACATATCCCTTCACGGTTTTCAGTCTTCCTCGCAGCGCCGCACTGACAGTCGTCTTGTCCACACCCAGCGCTTCAGCCGCCGCTGCCTGTGAAGGGTAGATCTCCCCGGTTGTCACGTTCATCACGGGCTTATATCTCGGTGCGGCCGCATCCTTCATGTGCCGGATCTGTTCCGGAGTATTCTTCCTTCCTCTTAGCTTTTCAGCCGCCTCCGCCTTGCTCTTTTCCGGCGGGTGCCATCCGCCTTCGGTCTCTCCTCCAACAGACTTGTTGTATCCTCTGCTCGGGTCGGTTGTCCGGTTAATTCTGATCAGAAACTGCTCCAGCCGGATTGCGGACTCCTCCATGATGTTCTCCATACACCGTATCTTTACCACGTTTTCCCATCCGCATTCCTGGATTGCCTTCCACACCTCCGGCATATGTTTATATCCGTATCCGCTGTCCCAGCGTTTTTCCAGCGGGATCCTTGTCCTTCCCACATACATCTTCTGATCCGGGAAGATCAGCTGATACACCGCATAGTGCTCATCATCCGTATATTCCTTCGGGATATAGCGGTTGTATCCTTTTTCCGGTTTCCAACTTTCCAGTGCTATAATGGTCTCCCGCTCCAGCTTTCTTGCTTCTTCAATGCAGAGCCCGTCCAGCACAATCTCATGCTTAAACCGGTCCCAGCCGAATCTGTCTATATCCGCCTGAAACCCTTTGTTGTTCCGGTAGCCGTGCCCGCTGCTGAATCGGTCGTTTGGCTTTCCCTTCCCGTATCCCACATACCGTTTCCCTTCAGGAGATGTATGCACATATACAAAATAGCTGTAGAGCCTCGCATACTCTGTTTTGAACCATGCGTACGCTTCTTCTGTTGTGTAGAACACACCCGGTTCGTAATTCTTCTCCATGCTTACCGTGTCCTTGAAAAAATATCAACCTGCCCTCACTAACATGCCCTGTGTGCCCTTGCGTAAAATGAGGGCATGTTGGGCACCTTGGGCAGGTAGGGCATGTTGCCGTCTCCATTATATGCGTCTTCTTGCCCGAAGGCAATCCTGATAGTTAATTCGTTCATCCACCACCTCGAAACAGTCATTCTGCTTTGAGGTGATTTTTTCAGCAGGCTGCAGAAAGTATTTTTTCCGGGAAGAGCAGTCAAAATCTCCGCTGTCAACGTTTTTCTTATCGTTTACCCACGCTTTGCAGATCCCGCCGCAAATATAACGTACCTCACAGGTTCGGCATTTTTTTATTTATGTCCACATCATGCCGGCAGTATTCAAACCGCTCTCCTCGATCCAGTAAGAGGAAGATGCATCCAAGGATAATCCAGAATAATATTGGACCGGTCGACAAATTCGAAAAAAATGAATCATGATTTCGTTTCCTTCCAGGCGTCGTTGAACCCCGCAGCACAGAAGCTGAGGCTGTGTCCGGCCGGAGCAATCAATTCGCCATTCCTTACGATACCGTCAGCCACCAGTGGCTCCTCTGCTACGCCTGAGTCGATCATCCTATTAGAGCGGTGGATTCCCTTGTCGGAAAACAGTCTTGTCAACGTTATATTTTCTTGGAGCTGCGCTTCAATCCGCTCCAGCCGAGCTCCATCCCCGACGAAACATACAACATATTCGTTGGCTGATCCGTTCAGCGTTGCGGCAGAATCACCGCTGGACACAGCCACACCCTCCAGCTCGGAAGCAGAGAGCGCACTGCCCAGAACTTTTCCGGCCGCATGGCTGTAGACTCCGCTGTCCAGCTTGTCAATATCCAGATACACCATCAGCAGATCGGACGATCGCACCCGGTCTATTGTCAGCGAGGCTGCGTACTCGATCAACTGCTTTTCCTCCATCCTTCGCAGAGACCGTTCTGTGTCATTCATACGATTAGCAAAATTAACCCCGTCTGACAGAAACACGGGACGGTTCGCCATAACGCTCTCCAGCGGAACCAGGTCGTGGCTATAACAAATTTCCCACTGTTTTTTCTGTTTCCAGATGACCGCATCCGAAGCACTGGCTAATAACTGTTCCGGCGAATCCGGATCGGCGTTTGCAATGAACCGCTTCGAGGCAGGGATACTTTTGGCTGAAATAAAGGTACACCATGCAGCAGCAAGTGCAAAGACTATGGTCAGTGCAATCATCCCAGGTCCTATATGTGGATTCGGATTACTGGAAAGCACAAACTCTCCCAATAAGGGAAGCGCCGCAAAAAGCCAAAGAATTACGACCAAAACTACTCTCATGGCTATAGCTATTTTTTCCTTTCTGACACACGCCATGATGTATTGCCGGACATCCTCCTGTTCCACGGAACATTTTAATGGGCCGACGATCTTCATCTTATAATTATCCCGTTTGATCTCAATAAACTCACGTTCATAAAATGCCATAATGACTCCTTTTTCTTTCCACGGCCTTTCTCTGCATCAGTAAAACTCCAATCCATTTTCTCTTTTGCATGAAAAGTCACCTTTCATCCGGTCAGCCTTTATTCGTTCTGGCTTTTTCTATACTTTTTTGATCAGGAAAATATACGGCTCTCCCTTGCCTTGATACGAAGGACATCCAGCGCGTGTTCCTTGGAGTTCTCCTTGCCTTTTCCTGTCTCAGGCTTTTGAAGTTTCTTCTCCCCAACATAGATATACTCGAAGTGGTGTCGATTCTGCAGATTACCCGGGACAGGCGTGACATTGATACTCTCCTCCGTCGGCGGCCAGATAATCCATTCAGGCTTAAGCTTTCCGTCGATCGCCGAAGTCTCAAATGCATTGTTTTTTGACAGTTTTTTGATCACATCACGGACTATACCGACCAGGCCAAAGATCACCATGAGAATTCCAAGCAGTCCAACCGCACCAACTGCTTCTGAACTTAATTTTGAACTGGTCAGTCCGGCAACTGTTGTTATTGCAACTCCTCCGAAAAATGTCCCAACATTCTTCTTGACGGATTCATTCCCCGCAGATCGGTTGCAGTTTTTACAGACCCCGATCCATATCAGCGCTATCGGTTTATACCAAGTCGGTCCGGTATCCATAGCCGCTGTGTCATGGCGATCATCATAATGATGTCGTTCTATGACGCCAAAAATTTTTTCTTCTCTGTCTTCGATTTTTCTTCCGCATTTAATACATTTCGCCATAGTATTTCTCCTTTTTTCTTTTCTTAATTCAGGAGTAGCTTTTATCTTCCACCTCAGAACAGCTGTTCTGTATCCTCACTTTTTATTAATCGGCTCACTTGGGACGAAGTACGGGCAGCGGCTGGAAGATGTGGACGTTCCTGCCGTCCGGTCCCTATGGATGTTGCCGAGATACTTGCCGTCAAGCATGTAATACACCGTCTGATTGATGACGCTGTCCTGTTTGTTTTTTCATCCCATTTCTTCCTGACATATGGAAGCCAGAATTGTGCAGCTATAAGAATAGATTTTTTCTTTATAGTCCGTCTGTTATAAAGGAGAATTCCATGTTCAAAGCTTTTTTAGCATCCTGCAGCAAGGTCTCCATTCCTTCAAAAGAATAGTTTATATTTATTCTGTAATAATTGCCCCCATTCAGATAATATCCTTTTCTGCAGTTCAAAGATACTAAAGTACCTTCCGCTCCTTTCCAGAGTGCTCTTGTTTCATAACCTGAACTGGGCTGATTGTCAATATCACCATATAAAAGAGTAAGTTTGTTAGTCAAATCCTCAAGGGCAGCATCATAGCTTTGCTGACGACTGGATGAGGAAAGATGAGAAGATTTAAGAATCAAGATTTATCCACAAAGCGGGCCGAACCGCAACATAGTCAAAATAGACATAGTCGCCATAGCCGAGGACAGACCCATTTGTATTGACACCCGAAGCGTTGTCAGATCCATTGCCGGGCGAACGCAGCCACCACCAGCAGTTATTATCCAAGTTTACAAGACACCCTTTTGCCCTGGCATATGCTGTGGGGATGCACTGTCTTTCTGCATCAGTTGAAAAATATTTGTTCGCCTCCGTGATGGACAGAAGGAACACTTTGTCTGTTGTGTCCTTGCCTGGGTCAGTGCTGTAATCAGGGTTTCTGTCTGCTGTCACTTTTGATGTGATTATCTGCTTCTGCTCGGCATCACTGAATGCAGCATTCATAAATGTGCCGTTCAACCAGCTTCGCAGGTTGCACGTTTCCCAGGTGATATCAACCTTGCTGCTGTTATATTGCTGGCAGTCCAGTGCATATTTGCTGATCAGAAGAGCCTTGTTTCCATCTTTTGCCAGAACAACCCACTCAACTTCTTCTTTTCCGTTGGAAGAATCATTGTCCTGCTCATACCGGCCGAAGGTCACCACATCGCCGACAGCCACCGCGTCACTCTTCATCTGTTCTTCCGCCGGGCTTTGCTTCGGCAGCTCTTTCCCACAGTTCGGGCAGTATGCAAAGCCCTTTTCTAACGGATATTCATGCCCGCAGAACGGGCAGTATCGATTCTCCCCTAAGGCTATGCCTGCCGGCATTCCCGCCAGCATCACAGCACACAACAGTATTGCTATCAGTTTTTTCATTCTCTGTTTCTCCTCCTGTTACTGTAATTCATAACTGCTATATCTCCTTCCCTATCGAACACACAATAGTGATCAGATAGGCGACTCCTATGATCAGGACAGCCACCATCAACAGTCCTCCCAGCAGTGTCATCAGGAAGTTTGAGGCTGCACCGTTTCCTTCCCCCACCTTGATGCCGTTGACAAAATAGGCATATCGTTTACCGGTGTCCATCTTTGTCGAAGCGGCCATGATCAGCCCGGTAATTGCACCCAGTGTGATTGCCAGTGCTCTCAGTCCTCCCTTACCCTGAGCGTGTAAAATCAGAGCTCCTGCCGCACCGGCAACCATGCAGATTGCCAGAACAATTGAAATAGAATTCTTCCAGCTTATAAGAAGAGCTATTGCCAGCAGTATGGAAAGAATCAGCGCAATGATCTCTTTTTTGTGCATGGCATCATATCTCTCCTGTGATATTTTCCCCTGCATCAGTGCATCCAGCGGGTCAGTCAATACGCCGCCTTTTCTGTGTCGCAGCCCATAAATCAGAAAACCGATCAGTCCGAACCCTCCGAAGGATGCAATTGCCGTTCCTATGGCAAGCTTCACCTCTTCACCGCGTACCGGATAAGCTCCGTTTGTTTTAATGCTGCTCGCCAGCATAATTCCACCAACCAGCATAACAATGCATAGAATAAACAGAATGGTAAGTACCTGATTGTCGTTATCTCTACGGTTCATAGTCCTCACTCCATATATATGACTTTATATAATCGTAACAACCTGTTCAAGGCCTGTCACAGGCACTGCTATGTGCCTCGCGTCACGACTTGTTGGGCTGTTTGTCCCACTCGTCTCGCGTCATGTACTTCTCGTAGCCCGGGTATCTCGCCCGCAACACCTCGCGTAGTGTGTCATCGCCGTCCTCGCGGGTGGGCGGCCTGCGCAAACGCCGCCTAACGCCCGTCACGACACCGTAGACGGCGAAGAGCAGGCCGATGATCGGAAGAATCAGCAAACCTATGCCCAGACGCTGCGTTAGAAACCACACGCCGACGCTGATGATCGCCACGACCACGCCCATCAGGATGTTCGTCACGCCGCCAAAACGGATGCAATCGGCGCAGAGCATGCCGGACACAGTCTGTTCAAGATGGTAGGTACGTGTCACCTGCTTCTGGTATTGCGACTTCATCTGGACCTTTTCACTTGTTTTGCGCACACAATAGAACTCGTAGCACGTGGATGGTTTGCCTCCGCAGATGAGGCATCCGTCATCACCGTGTGGTCGGTAACGTTTTTTCACAATAAGGTTGTTCGCGTCCAGCCCGTTTCCCGTTATTTTCATGGTCATTCTCCTCGTATGATAAATCCGGTTGAAACACCGTTTTCATCTGCTCGTTCTTTTTTACCCGCAGGGAGAATTGTTATGCCCAAAGTACGAAAACTTCACTGCGAAAGGCGTAGCTTCTCCCATCCCTTCCGGAGCCCGCGATTCATGTCCGCAGCCCGTGCAGCGATAGCCATACCAGTACAAGTCCATAGACAATCCCATATACCCGCTTTTGATATCGGATGACCCGCAGTACGGACAGTATTCTTTTTTGAAGGCCATGTCACTCGAAGGTATTTTCTTATAGGCCTTTTTTCTTGTCTCCAGATCGAGTGTTCTCACACTTGTCACAATCTTCCGAAGTGTTTCTGCATATTCAGGATACGTCAGCGCCGGCAAAAGATTGTTGATTGCATTTGCATCGGTATAAGCATTTGTCACCGTGAGAGCTCTTTCAAGCATGGCAGAATCACCGATTCTCGAAAGATTATCTTTGAATTTCCGAACGGTCTCTCTGGATGCCTTCGTAGCATTCTCGATGAGCCAATCCACATTGGAATAATCCGCCTCCTCCGGATAGTTGGCATACAACTCCAGGCGGAATGGCATTGCACACTTCCGGTCATTCATCAGTTCATGAGCAGTCTGCCGGCTGGTAACTTTTGCCAGTTTCTCCCAGTATCCCCACGGATAGTTATCCGAGGTGTAACAGGAACGAAATGTTTTCTCTATCAGTTCAGGATCATTTACCTCCAGCAGAGCCCCTGCCGCTTCGGAATCTTCCGATGAGATACGCCGGACTGCTTCAGTATTTCCGTGCTTCAACGCTCTTGCAAGCTTTCTTTTCCTGGACCCGGTCTCGACTTTTGAGACGAAGTTTTCCATTTTTGACAGGCAGAAACCGGTTACGGCCAGGATCAGCACAAGATAAATCCAGAATCTTCCCTTGGTCGGCACTGCTCTTGCCGTATTCAGCAGATACGCTTCTCCTGCAGAGACGGCAAACCAGCAGGCCATAAGCACATTGACCACTGTGTTGTTGGTGTTTTTGATATTCTTGAGCATCACAAAAAAGAACAGCAAAAACGGCACTGTTACCAGGAGAATGTACAAACCAGGGGTATGTCGCCACAGATGTAATATCTGAAAATGTAGAGTTGACATAATCTCTCCTTTTTCCTATCCTTAGGCTATATGTCGCCTTTTTACCGGGAAGTTTATTTTATCAATCACTATAGCTCTCGAACTGTCTGACTTATCCGCATGTGTTGACAACACAATTAATGCTGCATACGTTCTAAATCTTTCGGTGTGAAATAACTCATGCCCCCGAACGCTTCCTTAGCAGATCTTCTGCGTTTGACAATCTTCTGTGCAAGATCCTCCAAACTAAAGTCAGACACAGGCTCTAATAATTCTCTTTTTGCAAAGCCAGATGCTGCATGACGCAACGGGAACAGCCCGTCGTTTGAAGCCCATGAGCCCAGACCAAAAACCACGCTGAGAATTGCAGAAAGAATCATCAGAGCGATGCCGACACGAATATCAATACTCTTCAAAAAGGTCAAAATCAGCATTAGAATCGAAAATGCAGAGCTAGCAAGAAAAACAATGGTCATCCATGGGCAATAGCGTGCCGTTCGCTCTTTTTCGCTTAAACTGTTCCATTCTTTACTCTTGTGTTCATTCTGTTCTCGAATGATTTCATTCTGCTTACTAATAGCGTTCAGTGTACAGGTCGGACAGTAACCTCCGAAAATTGTTGTGATAAATGAAAGATTGTAAGTTGTTACAATTTTGTCTTGTGTCAGTGACGCTATCTCGCGATGAGTGCCGCCTTTGCTCATTACAGCCGAATAATAAGGCACTTGCTGCATAGGTCTTCCACAATGCGGGCATACTTCCTGGTATTCGTCCGTGACAACGGCCAGAGAGACATCAGGTTTCATTGTTTCCCCTCCTTGAATCTTCTTGATTATTCAATTGGTATTTGATAGAACTGCCAGACTGCCAAAACGCATATTGCGTGCATGCACCTGTTCTTTCGTCACCTGTATCTATCGGATGTTGATATTCCCTACCGTATAAATTGGTGTAACAGAGGTATTAAATCGTTTGAGAAATGCCATCTCGGCTTCGCGTTCATACACCATCTTTGCTATCAGCGGATCTGTTGCTTTTGCTTTCTCACTTTCTGCCAGTGCTTCTTTCCGGATTTTCAGAATATTTCTTACCGCAAACACCCAATAGGCAGCGACTCCTATTATACAAATTACACGTATAACGCCACCCATCAGGGAGAACAATCCTCCCACTATGGCTGTCAGAATCATGATAATAATCGGAGCTGCATAGTTCCCTTTACCTTTTTTAAGCTTTTCCACATATTCATTGATACAGTTGTCACAGAGCACGCAGTGTCTGTTTTGAACAATTGAAGTTGTGGTCTGCACTGTCTTTTTCCCTGTTGAGTGGTAATCGATTTTTGACGAGCCGCACTGGAACATATTCCCCGTGTTGGAAGTCAGTGCTCCGCACTGATCACATTTTCCATTTGCCATAGCGTTTTTCTCACTTTCCCGTTACATTTTTTTTGGTGGTAAATGCTTTCTTTTGCATAATGGCCACCGCAATTGCAACAACAGCCAAAACCGCACTGACAATGATCCCTGCGTTAAACGGTGAGCTCTGCACATCAAGGGATATCTCCGTGATCAGTGCAACAGTAATCAGATGGACAATTGCTGCCGCAATGCCCTTTTTCCCGATCTTTTCAGTTTTCCCAAATGACAGTACGCACCATACAGCCAGCAGAGCAATGTTTGCCAGCAGAAGCAACGCAAATATTTTCCATATCGGTTCACTGCTATAAAACCCGCTGGTCGCTCGTTTCATAAGGAACACTGCCGGACTTACAAAATGGGCATATCCTCCAAACTCACTTTCGCGCACCATGATTGATGGCACAAATATCGACGCGATGCATAAAACGGCAATTACTCCGCAAACCGGATTGATCTTTCTCTTCATTTGAAATTCCCTCTCATCTGTGAACTGTCACTTTTTCCCTTCATGGTATTATTTATTTTAGTTACACCTTCCGGGTTGATTAAGAACATTCATCCCTTGTCCCCGACAGGGGAACTATTTTCATGTCATCTGTACATACAGTGTGCTTTTTACCTTACTTTTTATTGATTGGCTCACTTGGAACGAAGTACGGGCAGTGGCTAGAAGATGTGGACGTTCCTGCCGTCCGGTCTCTCTGGATGTTGCCGAGGTACTTGCCGTCCAGCATGTAATACACCGTCTGGTTGATGACACTCCCGTCCTCATGCAGTCCTGTCCAGCTCCAGATGATGTATTTGTTCTCTCCTGTCACACCCCGAACATAGCCCACGTACTCATAGCTTGTGCTGTCGTCCTTCAGCACTGTGGCAAACACCTTGTCCCCTGTTCCGTAGGTGTCCACTTCCTCCTCCGGCGTCGGGATCGGGTTTTTATTCAGGTCGAGATTGATGCACATTCTGGCATGCAGGCCGGCAAAGGTGTTCTCGCTCGTGCCGATCAGATAGGGTGAGTTATCCGCATTCCCGCTCTTGCCGTCAGAACCGGCCTCTTCAGCCGGGGCTGATGTGGGGGCAGGCAAAACGGATGCCGTTCCGGCAGCAGGCTGTTCATAAGTATCCCAGTTGCTGAGATCAATCCACAAGGCCGGGCGGTTTATGCCGCTTGCTCCCTTCCCGTCAGGGACAGCTCCCCCCGTGTTCATCGTGCCGTCAGTCTTGACGATCATCACCATTTTCTGCTCCGAGCCCGGTGTACGCAGGAACCACCAGGGATAGCCGTTTTTCCCGGAGGACCCGCCTTTAGCCAGGGTATATGCTGTTGCCCGGCACTGTGCCGTTTCCTCGGTCAGATACCGGCTGACCTCCGCCGCTGAAAGGAGAAAGACCTTATCTTCCGTCTCATTTCCGGCATCGGTCTGATATTCCGGGTTTTTATCTGCTGTGACTTTTGAAGTCAAAATTCTCCCCTGCTCGTCTCCGGTAAAGGCTGAATTGAAGAATTCCCCGTTCAGCCATGTTCTCAGGTCAGATGTTTCCCATGTCACAGGTGTCTGGGATTTATAATACGTTTTGCAGTTCAGCCCGTACCGGCTGAGGAGAAGGGCTTTTTCTCCCTCCACATCCAGCACAGTCCATTCGATCCCTTCCGTTCCGTTGGAAGAATCATTGTCCTGCTCATACCGGCCGAAGGTCACCACATCGCCGACAGCCACCGCGTCACTGTTCACCTGTTCTTCTTCCGCCGGGCTTTGCTTCGGCAGCTCTTTCCCGCAGTTCGGGCAGAATGCGAAGCCTTTCTCGGTTGAATATTCATGCCCGCAGAAGGGGCAATATTTATTCTCTGCAAAGGCTACGCCTGCCACCATTGCGGTCAGCATTACACTGCACAATAGAATCGCTATCACTTTTTTCATTCTCTGTTTCTCCTTTTTTCACCGTTCATAGTCCTCACTCCATATGTGACCTTATAAGATCCTTCACTTCTTTCCCTGTTCTGTTTGTTTTTCATCCCGTTTCTTTCTGACATAAGGCAGCCAGCAAAGTGCAACAATCAGAATTACGGCACTGATGATAACGGGCTCTTCCAGATGATATTGGAGATCTTCTCCCCAGATATGAGCATCTGCGACCCAGAAAAGTGCAATCATAGCAATGAGCGGCAAATACCAGATAGCTTTCTTTCGCACAACCAGCATAATTGCTCCGCCAAGCCCGAGCACAGCCATAATTCCTCCAACAACGAAAAAATAAGAATCCTTGACATCAAAGCCTTCATAAAAGACAAGCACCGAAACAGCCGCAGTAAGCAGAATCAGGAAAAATGCAGGGATCGGTTCATAAAATGCCTTTCTTATTTTCGGTGGTTCCGTGAGCTTGTCTTCAGGCTTCTGTCTGTGGCATTCCGCAAAAGCTGAGCGAATCCCTGCCACCTCACTCGAATCATCCGGTGCACTCTTTAAGGATTCTTCCAGTGCCCAGTCTGTAATCAGTATGATGTCGGATGGGTCAAAGGAATCCGTCTTTGCAAGCGACAATCCATTGTCACTCAGCATATTCTTTCCGGCAAGCGTCAGATAAAAGAAGTCCCCTGCAGGAATGCTCCCCTGCTTTCTGTAACGGTCATAGGCTTCGTATGCAGCCCCGTTTTTTTGTGTCTTCCCGATTGTCTGTGCAATATTTCTGATCAGATTCCCGAGCAACGCAAATATCAAAAGTCCTCCGCCGACCCAGGAAAGTCGGAACACCCGGTTGATCAGCCCGGCAAGGAGTGAAATAACAATAACACCTGCTATAAAGCCAAGAATACTCTTCAGGATGCTTTTTCTTGCATAGCGTACAAGGCATGCATCACAGCACACCGTTTCGACTGCGCCCAAAACCTCTGTTGTCTTCTTTTCCGCTCCGTTTTCTTTCCTGTCAAATAATACAAGGCAGGTTGTCGAGCCCGGCGCAGATCTCCCGCAATTGCATGATTTCATCTGACCTTATTTCTCCTTCTAAAGTATTGTCCTGCAGACCCTTTTCTCAATTCTCTTCTCCTCCGATTAACTTCTGAAGGGCAGGCAAAATATCATTCTCCATGACATACTGCCGGGTTGATGTATGTTTGTGCTGGCTTGTATGGTACTCGAATGTACGCAGGATATTTCCTGTGACAGTATCACGTACAACTACCCTCGTGTCGATATCGTACTCCGTGCCGATCCGTTGCTGTCCGGTCTTCGTGTTGGTGGTGGTGACCCTGTGCGTAGCGGTGGACTTCTCAACAAACTGGACGACATAGTGCAGCTCTTGCGCACTCTGAGCCCACAGATTGCGCTGCGGAAGAGCAGAGAAAACGGCCATTGCTTCCTCTCCCTCGTTGAGTAGATTTGTATCCTCCCCGGATTTTGTCAGGATGACGCAGAAACCGTTTCCATTCACCGGCGTCAGATCGCTGTTGTGCAGTTCACAGCGTTCCAGAATCTCCTCTTCCGTCAGCTCCTGACGCAGGCGCTCCGTACGCCGTTCCAGCTCTTCATTCATAAAATCCAGCATGCCTTCGTGCGGGTATCGCTCCAGCGTTCGAAGGTTCAGATCATCCTCGAAGGCTTGCCTGTAATATGGCTGCAGAATGGCATCCAGAATATCGTGATAGAGCTTCTCCGTGGTGCCTGAACCCACATAGCCGTGACTTTCCTGATAGGAAATGCCCAGTCTGGGGGACTCGAGCATGGATGAAAGTGTTCGAAGTCTCATATTCTCAATATCTTTCAGTTTGTTTTTTCGGAGAGACTCATTCACGGACGCGCTGAGATTCTCATCGTAGGCATCAAACGCCGACTCGTCGACGCCAAGCTCCCGGTATGCGTCTAACTGCTCCAGGGCTCCGATCCAGTCCCCCTCGGCACAGCTTGCCCCGATCTGGATGGCACAGCGCAGCGGGTTCTTGTCAAACGCTGCCGGCAGTGTTTCCGCAAGCATCTCTGCATCAGATCGTGCCCTTCACGCATGAGCTGAGCAGCTTCATTGAGACGCTGCCAGTCGGCCATATCCCGGAAGTTGCCGATCTGCTCTGCTCGCCTCGTCACTTTATCGTAGGAATACACGGTATACCAGATTTTGTCAGAATCCCCTCGTAAAAACTGAAGGGCCTCTTCATAGAAGAAGGCACGAGCCTCATCAGCCAGTGCGTCGGCATCCCGATAGCCCGGCATGGCCTCCATCCCCGAGAGGATCTCCCCGTATTTTTCATCGTAATAATTGTCATAATTATCTGAATAGACGGCTTTATCCCGGTATTTTTCAAGCTCACGAAGAAGCTTTCTGTACTCCCTTGCGTGCGTATCGCCGCAGCCTGAAAGCAACATCATACAAAATGCCGCCGTAAGGAGTGTCCACACAGCAAAGCGCCATTCTTTTTTCACTGGATATCACCTCTTCTCCCCATTATTACGGAATCTTTTCTACCGGGCTCTCATCACGCCGCCTTGAAATTCACATTCCACTCTTGATGTCATAGTCATACCAAATGGCCTCCATTCCGGTCATCTGTGTGTGGATACTGTTGCGAAGGGCATCGTCCTTAATGAGACTCCGAGCTTCGCACTTTGCTTTGTAGCTGAAATCGTCCCCGCCAGATCGAGCGATCCTCGCCAGCTCCTCGTCGGCGCCGAGCTCAGCCAATCGCTCCACGGCACAGAAGGGCGCGTCTGAACCCTTTGATCGTCATATTATGGCCTGAATCGTTTCATTCTCCATCAGGGTAATTCTGCACTTTTCTCGCCGGTATAGCTGTCAGTATAGGCAGGCTGTTCAATAGTACGGTCAGGGTTGAATAGTCCTACGAAAACACTGCCGCCACTGAATGTTTTTGCCGTGTCATTGAAGTGGAATGTTGATAACTGCATTCCCATGCTCAATCCTTCGGTTCCGTCATTTCGGACTACCTTGTAAAACTTGACGAGCCCTCCCTGAAACGCGACCTGAGTTGTCACAGTAAAGATGGAATTGTCATAAAAGGAAAAAGCATAATTGGGGTTGGCCTGCCAATACAGATCGTTCAGATTCAGTGTCATCTGGCATGGGTTTTCTTCCGGGAGTTCCTCTGCTTTCAGAACAGCAAAAATGGTGCCCTGTACAACGTCATTATTCGCATTGAGTTTGATTCTCAAAGAGTAATCCTTCTGTTCTTCCCCGCGTGCCAATGTAAAGGATATGTTATTCCCGTCCACGGTCAGGTCAGCAATATAGGTTCCCTGCTGATAAAGTCGGGCAGCTTTATAAAGATCGCTGCATTCGTTAAAATTCTTAAATGGGGTAAGCAGTTCGACTGCTCTGTCATAGTCATTCTCATCCATTGCGATTTCCGCTGCTGTGCTTACGTCTTCCCGAAGCTGTTTCATCAAAGTGATATTATCCAGTTCCTGGTATATTTTATAGGCCTCTTCATACTGTCCAGCAGCAGCAAGTTCAGCTGCCTGCTGTTCTTTTTTGCGGCTGCCGCAGCCTGTAAGCATCAGAAGAACTGTTGAAGCACAAAGCAGAATGACCAGCATCTTTTTTGTTTTCATTTTTCTGTCTTCCTTTCCCAAAATTCTTATTGTGAAGGACAGCTCTCAAGAATTCCGAGCAAAGAATTACGGATACACCGGCAGCTTCCCGCTGATTACAGCTATAAGGGCCAGCACAATACCTGCACATGCCAGAACATACAGCGCTGCCATCGGGATCCGGCTGTTTTTGCCTTTGAGTGTAAGGCATGTCTTCACATTTTCATCCCATTCCTGTGAGAATTTCTTACTGCCGACCAGTGCCCAGATATTTGAAATAACAGTTAATACGCTGCACCCCGCCATCGGGATATAGGAATCACTCTGCAGATTGATGCATTGCAGGATGAACGGAATGATCGTTGCAGCAATTCCGTATCCGCATGCAGTAATGCCGATCGATCGTTTCCCCTTTATGAGAAACATGCAGTTAAAAATGACGCACCCGATAAACAGCAGTGCCATAATAATCCCGAGAGGAATCTGCCCTGCTCTTTGAAGCAGGGTGAAACTCATCCCCACTCCGAGGAGTCCCGCTACAACAGAAATCCAAAACCAGAATTTATTTACGGCAGTTACATATCTGCCTTCACGAATAAAGAAAAACATCGTATTGCTTCCTCACTTTCCCGTTACATTTTTTTCGGTGGTAAATGCTTTCTTTTGCATAATGGCCACCGCAATTGCAACAACAGCTAAAACCACATTGACAATGATCCCTGCGTTAAACGGTGAGCGCTCCAGATCGAGAGAGATCTCTGTCATCAGTGCAACAGTAATCAGATGGACAATTGCTGCCGCAATGCCCTTTTTCCCGATCTTTTCAGTTTTCCCAAATGGCAGTACGCACCATACAGCCAGCAGAGCAATGTTTGCCAGCAGAAGCAACGCAAATATTTTCCATATCGGTTCACTGCTATAAAACCCGCTGGTCGCGCGTTTTATGAGGAAAACTGCCGGACTTACAAAATGGGCATATCCTCCAAACTCACTTTCGCGCACCATGATAGATGGCACAAATATCGACGCGATGCATAAAACGGCAATAACTCCGCAAACCAGATTGATCTTTCTCTTCATTTGAAATTCCCCCTCATCTGTGAAACTGTCACTTCTTCCCTTCATGGTATTATTTGTTTTAGTTACCCCTGCCGGGGTGATTCAGGGCATTCATCCCTTGTCCCCGGCAGGGGATCTTTCTTCATGTCATCTGCACCTGCAGCGTGCTTATGGTTTTACTTTTTATTGATCGGCTCACTGGGCACGAAGTACGGGCAGCGGCTGGAGGAGGTGGATGTGCCTGCTGTCCGGTCTCTCTGGATGTTGCCGAGGTACTTGCCGTCCAGCATGTAATACACTGTCTGGTTGATGACGCTGCCGTCCTCATGCAGTCCTGTCCAGCTCCAGATGATGTATTTGTTCTCTCCGGTCACACCCCGAACATAACCCACGTACTCATAGCTTGTGCTGTCGTCTTTCAGCACGGTGGCAAACACTTTGTCCCCTGTTCCGTAGGTGTCCACTTCCTCCTCAGGAGTCGGGATTGGGTTTTTGTTCAGGTCAAGGTTGATGCACATTCTCGCATGCAGCCCCGCAAAGGTATTCTCACTGGTGCCGATCAGGTAGTAGGACTCCTCTTCTTTCACTTCTGCATCATTGGACGTCACTTCCCCTGTCACCGTGTTATAGGTCATGTCATAGGCTTTTCCCTTCCAGTCAAAGGTCACGTTTACGGTCAGCTCGCCGTTAACGGTCTTTGTGCTGAGCTTGATGTTTTCCGCTCCGCCGTTATATCCTTCCAGAGCATTGAAGCAGGCGTCGATGGCATCCGAAGCCGGGTCTGACGGTTTCTCATCGATTTCCGGTTCCTCTTTTTCCAAGATCTCCCCTGTTGAGCCATCCACCAGATATCTGAAGTCACCGTATTTGGACCCGAATGTTACGCTCCAGTTCCCACCGGATTTTTGGGAAACCTTAATATCCTCCGCCAGCATAATGTCAATCGGGCATTCGTCAAAAGCCCGGTCGATTGCCTCGTCCGGGGCAATGGCCTCTGCGATAGCGGCTGCTGGCAGCAGCATGCAGACCACAAGAATCACAGCAAACAGTTTTTTCATGGTTCATATTCCTCTTTTCTTTTGTTTTATAATGCCGGATTGCTCCGGGTCATTCCTGTCAAAATCCGTTAATGTCTCTTTCGCACTTTCCCTTTTGGTGCAGCTCTATGCATCATCAGAGTCCGTTGGTGTTGTAGTTACCGTCTGCAGGCAGGCCGTTCAGCATAGTGTCATAGCTGAAGTAAATAAGCCGGGAGTCTTCATAGTAATAGCCTTCCAGAATAGCGGCGATGGTATCCTCCGGCAGATTCCAGACTGTGATCCGTCTGGTTTCCTCCTCATAATAATACTGATCTGCTATATCCATCACGTTTCTGACTTTATCGGCTTCCTCTCTGGTCGCCTCATGTCCTTCTCCGTATTTTGCTGTCAAAGCATTCGCGAGGTAAGTGTTCGCCTCAAGAAACTGCAGGTCACTGTCGTTATATTCAATGTGATACGTGATAAGGAAAAGCTTGTCTCTGCTGAAAAGATAATTCATATAGACAGGGAAGCCGCAAATCTTTTTTCCTTCCTCTGTGTCATAAAAGAGGTTCGTAATCTCGTAAGTCTCATCCGTGTAATAATCTCTGGTTTCGTCCTCTCCGTCCTTCAAATGCTCTTCCCTGTTTTCCACCTCGTAGCCGCTCATGCCCCAGCGGATTCCGTTGCGGATGGCAAACGTTCCTGCCGGTGCCTCGGGGAAGATTTCATCCTTCTCCTCCTCGGGTTTCGCAGCCCCGCAATAGGGGCAGAAGTTTCCGGTGCTTTCCTGTCCGCAGTTCTCACAGGTCCATGTTTCTTCATCTGCAAAGCACACACTCATGCCTGTCAGCAGTGCGGTGCACAAAAGAAATGCGATCAGTTTTTTCATGGCTTTGTTCTCCTTTTTCATTTTTATATTTCCGCTCTAGAAGTCTTCATAGTCATCGTACATGCTGCCCACGTTGGATGCATCCGGCGAGGCGTTCTGCATATTGATTGTAATGGTGTAGGAGTATCCCGCCTGCAGGTCCACCTCTGTCGTTCCGTAATCGTCAAAGGTCATCACCTCATAGTCGCCGTAGTAGCCGAAGGAGTCCTCCTGTCCGTACCAGTCTCTTCCCGTTCCGTCTTTGATCACGTAGGTCCCGCCCGGCAGCCAGGTGGATGCACTCCCTGTGCCGCCGATGAACAGCATGGCAGCGAGATTTCCGTTTTTCTGATATATCTTCACATGCATGGCCACATCGGGCTCGCCGTTCACTTTGATCGTCAACTGGGTTCCCGCTCCGAGGCTGTTGTCCTTCCAGAGCTGCCCGGTAGAGGGCCACGGCTGCACACACTTTTCAGCCCGTTCTTCCGCATCTCCCCAATAACAGGATTCAAACTGTTCCCGGGCTTTGTAGTAATTCCCCTTCAGGTAATCCGCACATGCCATCATATAGCTGCACTCGTCGTAATCAACGGGCTCACCGGGCAGACTGCAGATTTTATCCGTTACGCTGTATTCGTCCTCTTCCATCTCCCTGAGCACCAGCAGCCGGAGGAGAAGGGCTTCATAGGCCGCTTTGTCAACCTTGTCTGTGCGCTCCATCCCGAAGGCATCCTGAACTGCGTGGAGGGCGTCAAATGTTTTTCCGCCTGCCTGGCCGTCAGCAGAGAGCTTCTGACCGAAGTCAATCAGCGTCTGCTGCACACCCTTGGCAGTCGCGCCCCATGCACCCATAGCGACCGTTTCTCCTCCGCGAAGCGCGTCGTAGGTTTCTCGGTAGACAGAATTGCCCAGCTCAGTGAGCACATACTCCGTCAGACTGGATTCGGTTTCATCCTGTACTGGGCTGTCCTCTTCTGCATCAGTCGTTTCCGTCATCAGAGGAATCGTATAAGTGTAGTCTTCTGCTGTAAGGGGCTCACCGCAATTTGGGCAGAAGGCATAGCCTTTATCTTCGGGATATTCCTCCCCGCAGTTTGTGCACACTCTGCTTTCCGCCCATGCAATCTCTGTTGTCATCCCCAGCATCATTGTTGCACATAGAATGATTACAATCAGTTTTTTCATATTCTTTTCCTTTCTTTCATTAATCTGGTACAGTCACTTATCAATATCTGGAATTATCACTTAATTCCTATCCTGTATCTGCTTGGCAAAAAGCTTCCGCAGTGTGGACAGCAGCCGCTTGAAACACGCTGATACGCTGTTGACCCTACCTGAACATACCCTCCGATCTCTTTTTTGCAGTGCGGGCATATCACCACGTTCTGCTTCTGCCTCTTCTGCTTCAGTTCCTCGCGATACCATTTGCTTTCAGGTGATCTATAGAGCATAATTCCCAAAAACATCAATGCTCCGCCAAACAATATAGGGAGAATCTTTTCAAAGAGATTATTGTCTGTTCCGACAACACCCAGATTAATCAGACCGCCTATCACCTGGAAAGACGCAAACAATATGAGGATAATTCCCCAGCTGTATTTTTTCATAATCTGTTCTTTCTCCTTTGGCATCAGTTTCTGACTGTAAGTGTCAGATCTTCCATGGCTTCACTCCCGTCCAGAAGGAAAATCAGAACGAATCCTTCCTGTTTTTCAAATGTGCTGAAGGTGTCTTTTTCAGCATCAAACCCTACACCCCACATACTCACGGAATACAGCGGTAATTCTTTCCCATCCTTGTTGGTGAGCACAAACTGTTCAAGCTGGCTGTCTTCCTGGAGGTCTGTTAACTGAATGCTCCCGTTCTTCCCAAGAAGCCGGATTTTTGCAAAGCTTTTATCCTTAATCGTGCTGAATGGACTTTTGTCCAGCTCTGTGCCCGGGACAATCTCTGCCGAGTCAACAGTCAACCGGTAGGTAAGCCAGTTATACTCGGCAGCGATACCTTGTCGGCTATCAGTTTCTTTTATATCCGTTTCTTTCGCAGCTGCTTTTTTGCATTCTGCTATATAGGAATAGCTGCCGCCGCGAGTAAATGTGGATGTGATGTCCAGAACCAGTATTTCGTTTTTCAATTCCCACGTTCCTTCTACGCTGCCCAGCTGGCTGGTCGCAGGAATATCTACGGAGAACCGATTCCCATCCCTTGAAATCGTAAACGGATAACTTTCATGGTATCCCGCCTGATCAAACGTATATTCACCGCTTCCGTCATCCTCCACATGGATAGTCAGGTCGATGGGGGAACCGCCGTTTTTCGGTTTCCCGACGCCCTCCCAGTCGCCGACCAGTTCCTCCGGAATTGCCTCATTGTCCGTTGCTTCCGGCTCCGGGGTTGGTGTCGGCTCCGACTCTGGGGTTGGTTCCGGTGTCGGCTCCGGTGTCACGGCAGCAGCCGGGGTTGGTGCTGGTGCGCTTTCAAGCTTCGGCAATGCTGCTCCGCAGTTCGGGCAGAAGGCATAGCCTGCATCGGCAGGGTAGCTCTCGCCGCACTCTGTGCAGATGATTCCCTCCGCCGGTTTCTTCTTCCCGCAGTAGGGACAGAAGTTTCCTTCCGCTTCCTTCCCGCAGCCCGGGCAAATCCACCCGTCAACAGCGCTCTCTGTTTCAGCCGTCTCTTCAGGCTTTTCGTATGCTTCAAAGCCGATTTCGATTGCCTTTGCATATTTCTCCGCATAGCTTCCCGGAACTCCGATAATGGTTACCTTGCTCTTCTCCTGAAAGCCCTTGATATTGATCTCAATCTCGGCTGAAGGAATCGTCACGCTCTCCAGCTTTGGGCACATGCGGAAGGTGTTTTCACCGATAGAAGTCACCCTTTCCGGCAGAATAACCGTCTTCAGGTTGTCACTGCCGTAGAAAGCTCCGTATCCGAGGGATGTAAACCCCTCCGGAAATGTGAAGCTCTCAAATCCCGTGTGTGCAAAAACCCAGCCACCCGTTTTCTCCAGGGTCTCCGGCATGTTCATATCAGTCAGGTTGGAACAGCCGTAAAATGCCCGGTAATCAATCAACTTCAGTGTGTCCGGAAGAATCACCCGCTCTATTTCTTCATGGTCCTCAAAACATTTCTCACCGATTTTGGTCACGGGCATCCCGTCGATCTCTGCAGGAATGATGATTTCGCTCTCATCTTCTCCGAAATACTTTGTCAGCGTGATGTTCCCACCCGAAGCAGAATAAAGATAGTCCTCCGCCCCGACTCCGTCTGCTGCCGCTGCAGGCACTGCACACATGGCCAAGACAGCCAGAAGTGTAAAGATGAACAAATACCTTTTCACTGTCAAATCCTCCTTATGCAGATTTTTGTTTATATTTACCCAAAATCTATTATATTTTTTGCAGGCATGAAAAAACAGTGCCGAAGGTCATTCCATTCAGCACTGTTTTGCGTTTTTTGCTCTTTTCTATTCAATCAGGTTGTTTTCAGCAGCATATTTCACAAGCTGCGCCCTGCTGATGCAATCGGTCTTGCTTAGCAGCAGGGAGATCATGTTTTTCACTGTCCCGGGGCGTAGATTCAGTTTTGCGGCAATCTCCGCGTTCGTCATTCCTTCACAGACATATCCCAGCACTTCCCTTTCCCGTGAGCTGAAAGCTGTGTTCCTTCTGTCCTTCAGGCTCTGCTGCAGATGCGAAATGGCGTCCTCATCGTAAACATTCAGTCCTCCTGCGATAGAAAGCATGGACGACCGCAGTTTTTCTGGGGCAATCACCTTCAGCAGAAATCCGTTGCATCCTGCCTCCAGTGCACCGGATACCGTGTTCACATCATCAAATGTGGTCAGCGCCAGGACTCGCACCTCAGGCAGAAAGCCTCTGATCTGTTTCACAGCTGCCGGTCCGGAGAGCTTCGGCATCTGCATATCCATCACAAGAAGATCCGGCTTCAGCTGCCGGCTCAGCTCCACTGCCTGTATTCCATCTTTGGCAACCCCGATGACTTCAAACTCCTCCCATTTGCTGATAGTCATTTTGAGGCCCTCATTCATTAAAGGGTGATCATCTGCAAGTAAAACACGTATCTTCCCGCTCATTGTTCATTTCTCCATTCTGCCTGAATTCCGAACCCGCGATCTTCTTCCGCGCAAAAGGTTATCGTGCCGCCGGATGCTTTTACATTCTCTTCCATTGTTGTCAGCCCGAAGCCTTTTTCCAGCCTTCCGTGAAACTTTCCGTTATCTTCTATTCGAAGCATCAGCTGCTCCGGTGCCATGTGCAGTTCAATCTTCATTCTGTCTGCCAGAGAATGGGAAAGTGTATTGTGATATGCCTCTTTGCATATTTTCCCGATAACGCTGTAAAGCCTTCCCGCAAAAGCCGGCTCTTCTCCCGCAATCAGCAGATCCACCGGGATTTCGCATCCATCCCGGAATTGTTCCAGCATTTCCCGAAGAGATGTAAATTGATCCGATTTCTCTTCTTTCATACTTCTCTTACACAGTTCGATTCCCTGCGAAATCAGCTGCCGGTAATGTTCCGGGTCTGTTTCCCGCAGCTGCAGGCACATCTGGGATATGGTGTTCAGCTCCGTGATTGCGTGTCCCGCATCGTCATGGATGCTGCGGGCAATGCGAAGCTGTTCTTCATATCCCACCAGTGCCTCTGCCTGGTGCAGATAATCTTCCAGCTCTGCATTTGCCCTGGCCTGCTCTCTGATAAGGGCCTCCAGTTCGGCATTTTTCTGAAGCCGCTGTTGGATCAGCGTTTCTCTTTCTGTTATATTCGCCAGATAAACCACATATCCCACGTGAATATCTTTGTCATAAACCGGCGTCGTGGTTCGCTGAAAAATGATTTCGTTATACCGGAATTTTCCTTTCGCTGCATCCTTACAATCCCGGATAATTCGCGTCAGATTCACTCCTTTGCGAAGCTCTTTTATCGCTTCTGCATGGTTATAATCGAGGATATACCAGTATAGATCCGTGATAATCACTGTGTCCGGGAGAAGTCTGAATGCCCGTTCAAACAATTCCATCTCTTATCCCGCCTTTAATTGTGCCACGGTCCGTCGGATCTCGGCAATGCATTCTTTTGTCAGCCGAATGTTTTCCTGCAGAGAAGGTTCTGCCCGTTCTGGGGCCTCTTCTGCTGTTTTCAGGTTTTTTTCTACAGCCTTGAAGGTCTCCGCAATCAGGGCATAAGTCTTCTCCACCTGCTTCTGTTTCTGCTCCAGCCCTTCCGTGCTGTAGAGGGAACCGATATAGGCGTCGATATTTCTGTTTGTCTCTTCAAGTGCCTTCTGCTGTTCTTCAAGCTCCCTGATCTGCCTTTCTATCTCTGTCTGCTGCTTCGCGATCTCGCTCACATCTGTAACAGCTATGAGCACGCTCTCCTCTTCAGGGATCTGCCTTGCATCGATGATCAGGTGCCTGCCGTCAAACTCTCCCTCCAGCCGATCATCCGCCGTACCAAGCTGTGAAATGAAGGCAGCGGATGCATCATGATATCCTTCCTTTGCCGCCCGGTTGGCATAGACAATCTCCCCAGTCTCCGGACGAACAATTCCGACAGGATGCACCGTCTGTTCGATGGCCTGCCTGACGGATGCTGTCATGATATTCACGTAGTGATATCGGAAAAAGATCTGATACAGGCAGATGAAGGCGGCCCCCATTACCAGAGGCGTATAGTCAAACCTGTCAACTCCGCTGATCGAGCGGACCAGTACGCCTGCTGCCGGCAGCAGCGGAAACAGCGAAAACATTATAATCTGTCTCCATCGGTCCAGTCCGCTTTTCCATGCGTACCGTAAGGAAATGATATAGCCGGAGAAGAGGATCAGATACAGCCAGATCAGGCATGGCACAAACATTGCCCCATGGCTGACTCTCTGTCCCATCACCAGCTTTGTGTAGAAGAGATGATGCATCTCATTTGTAAATACCAGCGTGCAGGTAACCGCCGGGCACAGAAACAGAAATACCTGAAACCATCTGCTGGAGGCAAGCCTGTCCATGCCGGATAGATACATAATCCAGATTACATAACATACCACCGCTACTGTGTTTCCGATATACTGATAATTTGCCGCAAACACATAGGCATCGTTGTTCTCCGGGAAGAAGATATAGAGTATCGTTTCCATGAATCGCCCGGATACCCAGATCCATAAAAATACGGCCAGATAGAAAAACCATTTCCACACCGGTGTCGGCTGCCGTCTTCTGTACAGCGCCAGAATAAACAGAATATGCGCAACCAGATAAACTGACTGTATTATCAGGTTCACAATCCGGTAGCCTTCTACCGCATGGCCCATCCAGCTTATCTCCATTTCTCCCTCATCTCCTTCCCATCCTAAATATGTTTTGTCGATAACAATATAGCTGATTGTTTCAAAACAATCAATATAGTCTTCACATTTTCCAGGCGCTTCGACAAAGCTGCCATTATCATGTTCTTTATAGTCCCTATAATCCATTTAAATTATATTGCAGATATAGAATGAAAGACAGTGCCGATGGTCATTCCATTCGGCACTGACTATTGCTTCTGCGGCATCTTCTGTATGGCTGCCAAACCGTTCCCGATTGACAATGCCATCCGTCCCGGCACTCATCACAACTCCTCTTCTTCCACCGTTCCGGTCAGATATCGCTTTCTTTCCGCAGCCCGGGTGAATCGCAGCATAGCCAGCAGACACTTCTGTTCGTTCGGCGCCTCGACCAGGATGCGTATCTCTGAAAGGTCGCCGGGGCGGAGCATAAAGCGGGCTCGATGCCCCAGGGAAGTCTCGATTTGCTTTGCAAGGCTGTAAAGTTCCGGATCGTGCATCATCGCTTCCGCGTCCCGCACCGGCACTCTCCAGACTCTCTGCACAAGAGTTGTGCTCTCCGTCTCTCGTCCTTCTCGGTGTTTATTCAGGAAGATAATCTCCATGGTTGACGTTCCCCTATCTGTTTCTTTGCAGAAATCAGGCACTACTCTAATCCTTCCGGTTCTTTCAGGTAATAGGGTTCCCAACCGTCCCAGCCGCATTCTTCGCACAGCAGATGCACTTTCTGATAGCTGAAATCCCACGATGATGCATAAACCCTGTGTGTATTACACTGAGGGCAACGGTGTGTCTCATAAGATGGGATCCCTCCGAAGATTTTGGCAGTCTTTTTCAGGTATTCCACATCCGGTTTTTCCTGTTTAGGCGTCAGCTCCCGCCGAATAACGAAGGTATGCATAACATTCCCGGTGCCGACGTAAAGCACGCAGCTGTCTTCGGAGAAAGCGAGCACTTTGTCATAAATTGCCTCTTCCGGATTGATCTGGGAGGTGAGATCCTTCAGTTCCCACAGCAGATCATGACCCGGTACGGCCCATATTCTTACCCCGGCATTTCCCCAGGTGGCCATCAGTTTGCCATCCGGGCTAAAGCACAAATCTCCTCTGCAGTCATCTTCATAGGGGCGGAAGGAACCTGTCCTTTCCCAGGAGTCCGGGTTGATAATGAGGACTTCCTCCTCCGTGCTGATATACAATGCAGCCCCGTCCGGTGTGAAGCAGAAACGCTGAACCGGCGTATTCTCCTCTTCAGTGATGGTGGCGATAATCTTTCCGTTAAATGGATCCATAACGGTAAGGGCATCAGCCTCATCAAGAAGAACAATCGAATTTCCGTCCGGAGTGAAAGAAATCTGCCGGATCTCCTCATCTGACTCCGCTTTCCATTCCCTTATCTTACGATATCTGCCGACTCCTTCGGAAAAGGGCGATTCCCACAGGCAGAAATGGCCGTCGGACCATACAGAAAGAAGAAATCTGTCCTCCGGGCTTAGGGCAATCCGCAGATTTCCATTTTCCAAAGAGATCCGTTCCTGTTCGACCTTAAAGGTATACATGACATTCCATTTTCCGACATTCCAGATCTGAATGATACCGCACCCAGCAGTGAAAAGGCTTGTTCCGGAGCGTGAAAAGCTGATATGATTTGAAATGCTGTATAAATGATACGGCAGTTCCAGTTTTTTGAGGCGTCTCCCGTCGTCGGAATAGTAGTAAAAATACTTGTTATCCGGTTCCGTAATCACGCAGAATTTGCTCTTATCAGGGTAAGGCGTCACGGAATACTCACCCGAATATTCGTCCGCAACGGGGAAGCTGCTCATTTCATATACTTCCGTTACTACCCCGCACTCACATTTCTCGATGAGCTCTCTTCGAACTTCCAGGAAGAGATGCCGCCCGTACTTTTTCTCTGCCGCTTCAAGCTCTCTGATAGCCTGTTCAACCCTGTCGGGGGTATGAATCAGGTCTAAGAGCTTCCACTTCAGATCGCTGACCGCCTTTGTCAGTGCCTGTTGCTCTTCAAAAGTCTTCATGCGGCACAGTTCCCAGGGAGCACGGTACACCTGTGATCCGTTCTCCCATTTGAGAAGCTTTCGGTCACCAACTCCGCTGGAAAGGATGAAAGAGAGATTCTCCGCTGCGGCAATTCTACTGATTCTTCCCTTATGTCCCAGAAAAGTGCGCAAACACTCTTTCCTTTTCGTGTCCCAGAGGCGGATGGCGCCATCCTCCGGATAATCAGCGCTGATGAGGCGTGAGCCGTCTCTGCTCAGCCAGAGCCTCCATACACCGCCCGGCACACTCATCAGATCCATGCTCATGTCTGCAGTGTTCCAGACTGTTACTCCGTACTGTCCGCAGACATATAGCTTCTCTCCCCCCGGAGATAAAAGCATGTCAGAAGATCTTTTTAAGGGTGCTTCATACTCATCGACGCGGTGGGCAGCAATGTCAAAAACCCCTATGCCCTTTTCCCCTGCGGCATAGAGCTTCTGCCCGTCCGAAGCTGGGCAGAGTACATCCAAAGAAAAGTTACATGTATAGACTCTGCTTTGCAGTTCGCCGGATCGCACATCATAAGCAGCTATAAACATTTTTCCGGAACTCACTAAAACATAGATGGTATTCCCGTCCGGAGAAAGACAGATGTCATCGGGTACTGTCAGCTCCAGGAGGTCGATTCCAAGTGCCTGTTTGATATCTTTGAAGCGCAGGTCAATATCCCGAACCAGTGCTCCGGAGAAAAGATCCCACTCCTGAAGAAAGTATTGGTGTTCTGTTGCATTTTCCCTGCTCCCGTTGCTCAGAATCAGGCAATGCCGATGATTCGGGTGAAAACAGATTTTTTCGACCGTAAGATATTCTGTTCTCTCCAGTACGGAAAGCGGCTCTCCCGTCTCTGCATTGATTGCGCGAAGTCGGCGGTCCTCCGCTGGTCCCTTGTGAGAATGCCGGTAAAGGAGAATTCTACCATCCGGCGACAGATCGGATATTGATCCAACCCTGCCGGTATCCGGCTGAGAGAGAACTTTAAATGTTCCCGCATCATAGCAGGTTACAGAATCGAAAACTGACCAGATGCGTGCATTGTCAGGAGTGATGAAAAAGCCCCCCCTTTGTTTGTTTTTTTCGATAAGAACCGGCTTCAGTCCCGTCTGCTCGGTACGGATCTGCTTTTGCAGGTTCGTAAACGGCAGCGGCTGCGTCTGTGCCGCCATCCGTACCCGGCGGAGAACCTCCTGAGCGGTAGTATTCCCCTCGCGCCATTGAAATAGTCCCTGGTTGTAGACGCTTGGAACATGGGTGGAATCCTGTCGGAGTGCATTCTCCCAGCACTTTGCGGCTTTTTCCTTCATTCCAAGGTCCAGAAAGCTCAGTGCCCGGTTGTTTAGACTGTCAGCCGTGTCGCCCGCCGCTCTGAGAGCCGGTCGTGGATAATCACTGTCAAACTGATCCTGCCAGATTCCCGTCAGGTCAGGGAGAAGTGCGTCAAAATCGGTGATTTCCCGGTTTATAGCTTTTCTCAGTGTATCGCGCATGGCAGGAAAGAGTGGGATGCGGCACTGATCAAAATATCCCTCACAGTGTGTCTCTGCATTTGCTCCGGTTTCCCACAGGCGTTTGCCGGCGTACATCTCCAGTACTGTCAGTGCCCAGGCATACACGTCCATCCACTTCTCCGCAGGCGCGCCTTCCGCCTGCTCTCTCGGGCAGTACTGGATCGTATAACCGGAGGAAACAGATTTCTCATTTTCCGTCAGCTGGCTCTGTGCCTTTGCCAGGCCGAAGTCCGCCACCTTTGCCTCCCACTTCTTTGTCAGCAGCAGATTCCCCGGCTTCATATCCTGATGCACAAGACCGCTTTTATGGGAGTAGGCAAGGCCACGTGCCGACTGGATGGCAATGTCCAGAATTCGCTTCTGCACTTTCTGCTCTGTTCCTTCATAAAGAGACCCGTCACGGATTCTGTCCTTCAGGCTCCCGTTGTCCATCCACTCAGAAAAGATCGTCGGCACTCCTCCGATCTCTCGCACATAATAGCAGGAGACAATGTTGGCGTGCAGGCCGAGATCGATCCAGTTTTCGCATTCGGCAATAAACTCCTCTTTCCGCTTCTCACTGCCTTCGGCAAAAAAACGCGGCTGCGGGCGTTTCATCGCCAGATCGACATTCCAGCTTTCATGGTGAACTCTCCACACGCTGCCCATACCGCCGTGAATCGCATCGTCGAGGACTTTATAGGTA